>JAKSTW010000005.1 GCA_024402405.1 Spirochaetia bacterium
GCAACTGGCGTGCAGTCCGTGTCCGCAGTTCTGATGCTCCTGCACCAGTTGGGTCAAGTATCACAGGTATTCCAAGCTCATTGGCTTTTCTGCCGGATATTGACATGGTGCGGATTGAATTGCTGTTCAATGTTCCCAGATTTATGCACAGTCCCTGACTGATGGATGTGATTTCTGCTGTTTCCTCCGGCTCATCGGCCATTATCGGAGATGCACCTGCGGCCAGAAGAATATTTGCACAGTCATTGGCAGTGACGTAATTTGTGATGCAATGGATCAGCGGTCTCGTTTTTTTAAGATTTATAAAATGTTGTTTGAATTGCATGGTCGGCTTCCTACGTCGGCATTATCCGCATCAGGTTTTAGGGTCGAAGCTACGCTTCCTCTCAGCCATTACAGACAGCTCCCCTGTTAGAAATAATCAAGACACAAAAGAGTGATTTAGTCAAGTAGAAATAAAAATGCCGGGTTACAGGAGAGAAAACCCGGCGGATAGTATTTAAAAAGGAGATTCATGAAAGCAACATTTAATTTCTTTCGCTATTTACAAGAGAAACAAACCACCCGGCAGATAGTTACAAAAAAAATAAAAATTAATTATATTATTTCAATGATTAAAATTAATTCACTTGTTCTGTATAAATCCAATCCGGCAACAGTGACCGGAACAGAAAACGGAAAGTTTGCCATCAGATATTCAGGCGGAACTCAGAATGTCCGGGAGAACGATATGATCCTTCTTCATGAAGGACCTGTGACTTTTGAGACGGCTATGAATTTCAGTGAAGCTGATCTTGCTGAGCTTCAGGAAGAGATAAAGGATTGCTGGGAACTGCTGAGAAGTGATGATGAGACCAAAGATGCTCCGGCTGGTTTTGCTGATCTGTCATCCCTGTCTGGAAGGATATCAGGAGATGACAGCTGGAAGCTGTATTCAGCTTTGAAGAGTTCGTTGTTTTTCCAACAGGATATGAAAGCTTTTGGAAAGGGACAGCTTGTTTTCATTCCGCGTACAGAAGAAGAAATTGAAAAAATAAAGAATAAGAATGCTGAGAAAGAACAGGAGGCTCTTCTGCGGGATGCTTTCATACAGCGTCTGAAGAACAGAAAGCTGCTGCCTGAGGACTCAAGGTTCATGCTGGATGTGGAGGCTCTGGCTCTGGGGAAAAGTGACAGAAGCCGCACTATGCAGGATGCGCACCTTCGTCAGAGTCCTGAGAATGCCCACAGAGTCCTGCTGGAGACTGGCATCTGGAATATAAGCAAGAATCCATATCCTATGCGATGGGGCATGAGCATGAGATCTGCCTCTGCCAGTCTGGATTCTCCTGCTGATGAGGAAAGAATATCTGTAGACGGTGTGGCATGGGCTATAGACAATGAGCATTCCACTGACCCTGACGATGCGGTCTGCTTTGATGGAAAATATCTGTGGGTGCATATTGCTGATCCGGCATCAACTGTACAGCCAGATTCTGAGGTGGACAGAAGTGCCAGAAGCCGTGGTGCCACACTTTATATCCCTGAAGGGGCAGTGCGGATGCTGTGCGAGAAATGTCCTGAGGATTATGCCCTTGGACTGACGGCACCCAGCCGGGCTCTTTCCTTCAGACTGCTGCTGGATGATGAGGGTAATATAGCTGAATGTCAGGTCATGAAGACATTGGTGAATGTGAGACGGCTGACTTATGCACAGGCACAGGAAATGAAGGATTCTTCTGAACTCAAGCCACTTTTTGATATTGCTGCCAGAAATCTGGAGCGCAGGAGAAGATCCGGTGCTGTCTCCATATCCATACCGGAGGTTAATGTCTGGGTGGACAGAAGCGGAGGTGATGACAGGGTTTGTGTGGAACAGGCTGTCCGCTATGACAGCAGCGAGATGATAAGGGAGATGATGCTGCTGGCAGGTGAGGGTGCCGCAAAGTTTGCTTTCAGAAACAGTATTCCATTCCCATACATCAGTCAGGAAGCGCCGGAACTGCCAGGTTCTGTACCTGATGGACTGGCTGGTGAATTTGCCAGAAGAAAATGCATGAAGCGCAGGATGGTGGGACTGATACCTTCCATGCACTGCAGTCTGGGACTGAGTATGTACAGCCAGGTGACCAGCCCGCTGCGCCGGTATGGCGACCTGCTGGCACACATGCAGCTGCGGGCTTTCATTGACGGCAGAAACATGCTGGACAGAGATACCATGCTGCAGATGCTGATGGAGGGTGAGAATGCTGCACAGGCTGCATCCAGAGCCAGCCGGAAAAGTGAGATGCAATGGAAGCTGGTCTATCTCCTGCAGAATCCGGAATGGACAGGGGAGGCGATCTGTGTGGATCTGAAGCAGAAACTGCCGCTGTGGTTCATACCGTCACTGGGGATGGAGACCAGTTTTGTTGTGTCTGGCGATATACCGCTGAACGGCACAGTGATGGTCAGAGCCGGAAGGATCGACATACCTGAGCTTCTGGTGGATTTCATGCCGGTGTGAGAACATAATAATTCCTCTCTGTCTTGAACATCCTTGAACATAATAGTATTATTGTAGAAAATCAGAAAACTTTTTTCAGCCGTCAGGCTGCATTTGGAGGAATAATGAAAATTCTTGTTATCAACTGTGGTTCAAGCTCACTGAAGTATCAGCTCATTGATATGGAAAATGAGAATGTTCTGGCAAAAGGACTCTGCGAAAGGATCGGAATTGCAGGTTCTATGCTGACACATAAGGTTCCTGGAAGGGATAATTATGTAGTTGAAAAGGCTATGCCTACACATAAAGAGGCTATTGAGCTTGTAATGGCAGCTCTGACAGATGCCGCTCACGGCGTCATCGCTTCTACAGACGAGATTACAGCTGTAGGACACCGCGTACTGCATGGCGGAAACACATATACAGAATCGATCATCGTAAATGATGCTGTTAAGGCTGTCATCAGAGAGTGCTTCGACCTGGGACCTCTCCACAACCCTGCAAACCTTATGGGTATTGAGGCTTGTGAGGCTGCTATGCCTGGAAAGAAGAATGTTGCTGTATTCGACACATCCTTCGGTATGGGTATGGAAGAGAAAGCATATCTGTATGCAATTCCTTATGAGTACTATGAGAAATATAAAGTACGCCGCTACGGATTCCACGGTACCAGCCATATGTTCGTAAGCCGCGAGGCTATCAAGTTCGGTAATCTGGATCCGAAGAAGGCAAAAGTTATCGTATGCCACCTTGGAAACGGTGCTTCCGTATCTGCTTCCATCGGAGGAAAATGTGTTGATACATCCATGGGTCTGGCTCCTCTTGAGGGCGTGATCATGGGAACACGTTCCGGTGATGTGGATCCTACAATCTTGCAGTTCATCTGCAACCATGAGAAGATCGATGTCAACCAGATGCTGAACATCCTCAACAAGAAGTCAGGTATCCTTGGTATGTCCGGCGTATCATCAGATTTCCGCGATGTAGGAAAGGCTGCTGCAGAGGGCAACAAGAGAGCACAGGTCGGTCTGGATGCTTATGACTACAGGATCGCAAAGTATATCGGAGCTTACACAGCAGCAATGAATGGTGTTGATGCCATCTGTTTCACAGCCGGTGTAGGCGAGAATGACAAAGACTGCCGCAAGAGGATCTGCTCATATCTGGGATATCTGGGAGTTAAGATTGACAGCAGAAGAAACAACGTTCGCGGCGAAGAAAAGATCATTTCTTCCAACGATTCAAAAGTAAAAGTCATGCTCATCCCTACAAACGAGGAGCTGGCTATTGCAAGAGAGACACTTGCTCTGACAACTGCAAAACCAAAAAGCAGATGCAGATGCAAATGCAAATAATTGATTTCAGCTAATCTGATATCGAAGTCCTCCGCAAGGGGGACTTTTTTTATTTTATGTGATGTTTGATTCTGCATGAAATACACAATTTGACTGTATATATTTTTTATAATACTATTCAGATATTGGGGTGAGATATTCATGGGAAGACAGAACAGGGATTTTGCTGTTGATCTTTTACGTGGGTTTGGAATAATTCTGATGATCTTCGGTCATGTGCATACATGCAGAAGGTTTGACATCTGGATCCATGGTTTTCATATGCCTCTGTTCTTCATCATTTCAGGATATATGTTTTCTCCCGAGATATCATCATTTACAGCTTTTATAAAAAGAAAATTTACTAGGCTGATTGTGCCTTATATCGGATTTACTGTTGTCAATTTTCTTTTCTGCTTTATATTCATCCCCAAAGACAGAATAGATATTTTTCAGAAATTCTTTCATTTTCTGTTCAGACCCAATGTGGGTCAGATATCTGCCGGGACTGCTGTATGGTTTCTGCCGGCTCTGTTCTGGACTGTCCTGTTTTTTTATATTATTGTCAGACTTTGCCACGACAGAATATTTCTTGTGCTGCCGCTTTCTGCACTGGCAGGATTGTTCGGTACATGGTTGCCACAGTCTGGTATTTTTCTGCCGCTGACTTTATCTCACGGCCTTACAGGAGTGGCTTTCTGTGGAACTGGCTATGGACTGCGCAGATTTTATCTGAGATATGGAGAGCATATCCCGAAGAGCTCAGGAAAAGTATTTTTTCAGATTCTTATAAGTATTATTCTGCTGTTTCTGTTCTATCGTCTTATCCGTTTTAATCATATGGTGAATTTCCGTACGGAAAATTATCAGAATGTTTTTCTGACCTTTTTCAATGCAGTAGGGACTGCTGTTCTTTTATGGAGCATTGCCGTATCTGTTGAAAATATTGTCATGAAAAACAATGTTCTGAAGATCATTTCCAAACCTCTTTCTCAGGTCGGTGCCAATACGATGCTCTATCTTTGTCTGAATCAGATGATCATACTGGTTCTGTATAAACTGATACTGCATGGTGTAAAACAGTATAACAGACTGTGGGATATATTTATCGGACTTGTGACAGTTGCTGTATGTTATATTCTGGTGCTGCTTAAAAAGCATACATGGAAATTTACTGTGAAGCAGACTTTAGGTATCGTGCTTTCACTGTTGGTTGTATTTATGGTCACTGTTACTGTCTGTGGAAAACAGTACAGAATCACAGATATTATAAGCGTAGATCAGAAATATGACGAAGATATATCTCTGCTGCGTATAAGAGATATGATGAATGAGAATCTGAAATATGCTCTTAATACATGGTGGAATGAACTGAAACCCTATTCGTTCAGCAAGGACAGCAATATAAGAGGCAGTAAGAAGCTGACGCCTGAGCAGATGATTCTGGCTGAAGAAAGTCAGAAGACTTTCATCCACTGGAAGGAACAGGATTACCTCCTGATCAATCTGAATAAAGATATTAAACGGGCCGAGCAGGGTATCCGTCCCCTCGGACATCTGTGCTATATGCTGGCGGTGGCAATCAGATTTGACTATTATGATGAAAAAATTGTTGGAATTTCTGCTTCTGATGCTGAGAAAATGCTTTTCCTGCTTATGCGGACAGGAGCTAAGATGCATAAGGATGGCAAATGGGGAAATACCTGGCAGAGTGCTCTGTGGGCAGAAAATATAGGATTCGCCGGATATCTTCTGTGGGATGAGCTTTCGGCTGAGGACCGGGAGCTGATTACAGAAATGGTGCTTGGAGAAGCAGATACTATTCTGAATAGGTATGATATTCCATACTATAAAGACAGAAGTGGAAATGTTGTTTATAAAGGTGATACAAAAGGTGAGGAGATTGCATGGAATTCCAAAATTCTGGCTCTGGCCGTATGTATGTATCCAGAACATCCTGATGTGTCCAGATGGCAGGATAAGCTTATCAAAATGCTCATTGCATCGACAGCTGCTCCATCTTCATTATCTGATAAAAGAAATATAGATGGCATTATTCCCTCTGATTTTTTGAATGGTTCTAATATTAATACTGATGGAACTGTGATTAATCATAACCGCTGTCACCTGGATTATATGACGACTATTGTTCAGGAGATGGCTGATACAGAGGTACTTTTCAAAATCGCTGGCCTTCCTTCTCTTGAAGCCGCCACATACAATGTGGACAAAATTTATAATGCCATGGTGAATGTTGATCTGGGCTCATATGATCGAGATAAGGCAGGGCATCACTTTTATGAAAGAGATTTTTGGGGACGCCCGACTGCAGGTCTGAATATGCCTGGAAAATCAGACTGGGGTGGAAAATGGTATGCTAGCTGTTATCTGACTGATGTTTATGCGAATGTGATGGGAATGGATCCCATGCTGCCTGAAAAATCAAGTGCGTCCCAATGGCAGAAAGTTCATTTTATTCAGCTTGAGAAGATGATGCGCCGCAATCCGGATGGAAATTTTTTTGTTGATGGTGAGAATAATTTTGTCTCAGGGGAATTTTTCCAGATGCACAATGTCACCAAGGCCTATCTTCTGCAGATACTGAAAAAACATGAATGATTTCAGAATCTATCTGCGGCTGAAAAGATCAGTTTTTCCTTATATGTTTCCGTACGCCGTTTATATGCTGGAAAATAGAAAAATTATTCTTTGACTTCAGAGGTGCAGCACCGAACACATTGTTCCAGACAGTTCTGCTCTCCATGCACATATAGACTGGAACACAGTCCAGAGGTGACAGCTGCTGCCGCATGAATGAGAGGATGTTCTCCCGCTCATGCTGTATGTATCGGTATTTGTTGTCAGCACATCTGACGAACTCATCCAGCAGGTATGGCACATATCCTGACGGGGATTCTTCTTCCATTTTTTCTTTCAGCCGGGCAGAGTACCTGATGGTTCCCAGACTGATCCAGCTGATTTTCTCTTTTGGAAATTCCAACAGCCTGGCTGCTGTCCTGGCATAAAGATTTTCCCAGTCTTTCACTGCTATGATGGGGTCGAAGTGAAATGCAACATTGAATCCTGCATCTACAGCCTTTCTGGCAGCCTCCAGTCTCATATCCAATGAGAATGTGTCAGTCTCCTGTTCCTGTATGATCTCCGGAGGATTGACAGAGAAACCTATGACTGCGTTTCCTTTGTGCTTTATATCCAGCAGATGATCTACGAATGGAGTCTTGGTCTTCATCTCGAAGAATATGTTCGGATATGATGAAAGTTCCTGTACGAATATTTCTGACATTCTGAACATCGGGTCGAACTGCAGGGAATCTCCTGTCTCTCCGGTACCTGCCCGCACTGTTCTGTCCGGGTTCTGTGCTGCTATGCTCTTTATCTGCTGTATGGATGGCATGGGGTCCGCATAGACTGTCACCGGAGCAAAGTTCAGATAGCTTTTCATGATGCAGTAGGAACATCCGAGTGTACATCCCAGGTAAAGGTCTGCAGTCAGGTAGTTACAGCACATGTGTCCCTTGCTGCCAGGGCATTTTCCGACGGTCTTTCCCCTTGGTGAAGTTATGAGCAGTGTGTCCCGGTTCATATGCTCAGGCGGTATGATATCCTTGCTGCGTATGATGCTGCAGGGCAGATGCCCCAGATATGATATGGCATTCCTGGTTGCCCGATAATTCTCAGCATCCTGAGTGATATAAACTCTTTTAAAAATGTTCTTATAGTAATCAGAGTAATTTGAAAAGCTGGTCTGCACTTTCTTTCACTTTCTCCAATGTCCTTATTATTCTTTCCAGCTGGGTTACACTCTTTATCTGGAATCTGGCGGTAAAGCCGGATCCCTCAAATCCCTGTGGGGCTTCCAGAGTTATGCCGGAACCTTTCACTGTTGAGCTTACATAGTTGCTGAAAGCCTCTTTCATGCTCTCCATCTTTGGATAACGGATTTTTGCCGCAGATTCCCCGGGGTTGTCAGCATCTGCGATATCTCTGGTCAGCCTGATGCATTCATCCTGTGTCAGACCGTCCCTTCTGGATATCTCAAGTATCTCCTTCAGTATTATGCGGCGTGAGCTGTATGAGATCTTTCCGCATCTGAAAATGATGTCAAAAACTTCTGCCGGCAGATCTTTCATAAGCACTGCTGTCTTTATATCAATAAGATTTTCATCAATTCCATCTTTGACTGTCTCCGGCAGAGTGTCATATTTGTCTGTATATATTGTAAAATCACCCTCATCCTGAATTTCTGCGGATATCATGGAGATGTGATCTTCCAGGTGGTTTTTTCTTATATATGCCAGCACCGCACTTTTTTCGCTGAAAGAAAAGTTGTTTTTCCTGTTCTGGAGACGCAGTGCTGCCAGAAGGTTTTCCAGCGGATTTTCAGCGACCAGATGGCACCACAGCTTGCTTATGCCGGCTTTTTCTGCGCTTTCAATAAGGTCGTTTCCCCAGATTATGCTGTTTTCTGTGATTACCGGAGGCTGATAATATCCTTCCGACACCAGGATTTCTGTTTCTTCCTGATTCCGTGAAATATATTTCCTGAAAGGAATAAAAGGTTCTTTGGGTAAATTTATTATGTTATAAAGTTCCATTATTAATAATCCTACCAAAAAATATAGTTTACTCCAAGTGTTTTTTCTGATATAATAATTCCAAATATTTAAAGGAACTGAAAATGAGCAATATTGAAAGGAACGCTGTTGCTGTATTGGGATGCGGTACAGTCGGTGGCGGCACTGCAAAGATTCTTGTTGAGGACTGCGAATTCTTGCGTCAGAGGACCAATGTCCCTGTACGTCTTAAATATATAGTTGATGTTAATTTTACCCATGCCAGGGCTTTGGGACTCCCTGAGGAACTTTATGAGAAAGATCTTGATAAGGTTCTGGCTGATCCTGAGGTCGGTGTTGTTGTGGAACTCATCGGAGGAACTACACTGGCCCGCACTTTTATCTGCAAGGCTCTTAAAGCCGGTAAAAATGTGGTCACTGCCAACAAGGCTCTTCTTGCTCATTATGGTGCCGAACTGTTTGCCCTGGCCAGAGAGAATGGTGTGGTCATAGGATTTGAGGCCAGCTGCGGTGGCGGTATTCCTATTATCCGTGCTCTTTATGACGGACTTATCGCCAATCGGAATGAGGCTATTTATGGCATTGTCAACGGTACCTGCAACTATATCCTCACTCAGATGACACATGATGGCAAAAGTTATGCTGAGGCGCTGGCAGAAGCTCAGACTCAGGGACTGGCAGAAGCCAATCCTACACTTGATGTGTCAGGTCTTGATTCTGCCCACAAACTGGCTATCATGAGCTCACTTGCGTTCGGAAAATATGTGGAGCTCTCTGCGATTCCGGTGATCGGAATCGATACTCTTGAGCTTATGGATGTCTCCGCCGGACAGGATCTCGGTTATACCATCAAACTCATGGCAATGGCCAGAAAATATGATGACGGTAAGATATCAACCATGGTATGTCCTGTTTTCATTGATAAGAATCATCCGCTTGCCTGGGTTTCAGGATCATTCAATGCTGTCAGCGTGTATGGCCATGCTGTCGGACACACTATGTATTATGGAAGAGGTGCAGGAAGTTCACCTACAGCTTCAGCTGTCACATCTGATATAATGTCTATTCTTACCGGTGCTTTCCAAAAATATTTCAACACTTTGCCTATCTGGGCAGACAGAATTGAAAAGGCTGATATGCTGGAGCCAAGCAAAGCTGAAGAAAAATTTTATATAAGAATAAATGTCATTGATAAACCTGGTGTTCTGGCTAATGTCACTGCTATTTTTGCAAAACATGACATAAGTATTGCAAGCATGGTGCAGAAAAATAACGGAAAGGATGATAATTCTATTCCTATCGTCATCATCACACACCTGGCGAAAGAAGGCGATGTGGCAGATGCGCTCCAGGAGCTGAATCTTCTCCCTGAGCTGAATGGTAACAGTGTCTGCATACGTATAATGGAAGAGTATAAGGAAAATATTTAAGGTAAAATAATGACAGTCACTCAAAGAATAAAAGCTGTATGCCTGAAATATCCGAAGAGAAAGGCACTGCAGATAAAAGATGGCAAAGGAATTTTTCAGCCTTTTTCTTATGAGGAATTTTATAAGGAAATTTCTGCTTTAGGTGCATTTCTTGTTACCTGGGGTCTTAAAAGAGGGGACCATGTAGGAATCATCTCTGATAACCGCAAGGAATGGATCATCACTGACCTGGCTGTTATGGGTATTGGCGGTGTTGATATACCGCGTGGTTCTGATTCCACGGATCAGGAGATCTGTTATATTCTTTCTCACAGCGAGTCAAAAGTTGTCTTCCTGGAGAATTATAAGAAGGCTGCGGTAATTGCGACAAATCTGTCTCAGCTTCCGTCCCTTGAAGCTGTGGTGATCTTCAATTCTGTTTCTGATGATGATGTGGCTTCTCTGGAAAAACTTGGAATCAAGGTTCTGAGATATTCCGATATGGTGGCTGAGGGATTCAGACTTCTGAACAAAAATGACAGGATATTTGAAGATGAGCTGGATAAAGGCTCAGATAAAGATCTTGCCACGATTATTTATACTTCCGGAACCACAGGAACACCAAAGGGAGTTATGCTGACCCATGAGAGTTTCATCTATCAGATAGACAGGATCAAGAAAAGTTATCTTATTGTCAATCCTGGTGCCACTCTTCTTTCGATGCTTCCGGTATGGCATGCTTATGAGAGGACCATTGAGTACATAGTATTCTTCTCAGGTGCCAATGTAGCTTATTCACAGCCTATAGGATCAGTGCTGCTCAATGATATACAGAAGACTCACGCTGATTGGATGACTTCCGTGCCTCGCATCTGGGATGGGATCAGAAGTGCTGTTGTCCGTTCAATAAATAAATCCAGCAAGATCAAGAAGACAGTTTTTTATTTCTTTCTGGGTGTCGGAATATGGTATAAAAAGATGTCCTCTTATATAAGAGGAACAGTTCCGCAGTTCCACAAAAGAAACCGTGTGGTGGATTTCTGTATAGGTATAATTCCGTTTGTGATCCTTTTTCCTTTCAACCTTCTTGGAAACGTTCTGGTATTCAGAAAGTTCAAGAAGATCCTTGGCGGTAATTTTACAGCCGGAATTTCTGGCGGTGGAAGTCTTTCCAGCTCAACAAGACAGTTTTTCTGTGGTATAGGTATAAAGATCCTTGAGGGATACGGACTGACAGAGACCGGACCTGTCCTTTCTGTATGCAAGCAGAAACGTCCTGTTTATGGTACTGTGGGTCCTATTCTGCAGGATACTGAGTTCAAGATCGTAGACAAGGATGGTAATGCACTTTCTCATGGAGAGAAAGGTATCCTGTGGGTCAGAAGTCCTCAGGTCATGCTTGGATATTACAAGAATGAAGAGGCTACAGCCAAGGTCATGCAGGATGGCTGGCTGAATACCGGTGATATTGTCATGTCCACCATAAACAATGAGATCAAGATCGTTGGCCGTGCAAAGGAGACGATCGTTCTCCGCGGCGGTGAGAATATCGAGCCTGTTCCTATTGAGAATGCCTGCCTGCAGTCTGACTATGTGGATCAGATCATGGTTCTGGGACAGGATCAGAAGTTCATAGCAGCTCTTATTGTCCCTGATTATAAATATCTGGAGGAAAGATCCAAAGAACTGGGAATCGCATATATGGATATGGAGGATCTGGTCAATAATCCTCAGATCTATAGCCTGGTCTACGGAAATATCTCTGAGATAGTCAGCAAGAAGAACGGTTTCAAGAATTATGAGAAAATTTTCCGCATCAAGCTTCTGGCTAAACCGTTTAAAGTTGGTGATGAGCTTACAAACTCATTGAAAGTCAAGCGTGATGTGGTTATGAAGAAATATAAGTCCGATATAGCCAAACTTTTCAAATAATGACAGTACTTCTGATATATTGTCTGGTGATGCTGGCTGTCCATTTTGTGGTGGTGGCCGGTATTATCCGTGCCTGCCGTATGAGCCGCAGAATGTGTGATGACAGCGGAAATGCGGCTTTTAAGGTGTCTGTCATCATACCTGCCAGAAACGAAGAAAAAAATCTGCCCATGCTGTTCAAAAGTCTGGAGCACAATATGGATCCGGATCTGGAGATAATCCTTGCTGATGACCGCTCTACTGACCTGACACTGAGAATGATGCAGTTCTTTGCCTCCATGCATCCTAATGTCAAGGTGATATCAAACACAGAGGAGCCTGGCACTGATATGAATCCAAAGCATCATATGCTGGCACTGGCAGAAAAGGCTGCCACAGGAGATATCCTCATGTTCACTGATGCTGACTGCATAATTCCGCAGGACTGGGTTCCTAATGTATGCAGGTATTTTCAGAATCCGAATGTGGGTCTGGTTTTCTCCACTGTGGTGACAGTGCCTGGAAACAGCTTCCTGGAAAAATATCAGACTTATGATCATCTGCTCCGTTTTTTCTATACAGTTGGTGCTGTAGGACTGGGGAATCCTTCAGGAGGGTTTGGCAACAATCTGGCTGTGCGCAGGGCTGCACTGGCTGATGTGGGAGGATTTGAAGGAATAGGTTTCTCACTGACTGAGGATGCCCAGCTGATAGCTTCTGTAAGGAACACAGGAAAATGGCAGATCGCTGTGTCTCCGTTCAGGGAGACCATGGTATATGCCCAGCCCCAGAAGCGCTACAGTGATGTGCTGAAACAGGAGACACGCTGGAGTGCCGGTGCACTGTATGGCCGGGATAAGATGACTGGCATCATGTATTCTTTCATGCTGATGTTCACTGTGGCTGGAACTGTCGGACTGCTGGGCTCTATGTTCGATCCTATGGGACTGGGATGTTTCACTATCCTTATCTGGGGTATGGGACTGGTGGCTCTGACAGGATCATATTATGCCAAGTTTGATAATTATTTCAGGGCATTCATAATACCATGCACATGTCTTGGCGGTGTGTTTTACTGCATCACTTTTCTGGCTGCTTTTTTCGTACGCACGGTGAAATGGAAGGGAACAGCCATAAAAAAATGAGAAAATTGTTGACTTCATTGTATTGAATTTTTATATTAACTTTATCTGAAGTAGGAGAATCTGTTGATGATTTGGTTGAAATTTGCTGTTACAGCTCTTGTTGTAGTATTTTTTTGTATCAATCTGTCAAAGTACGCTGATGAGCTGGCTGAGGCAAAAAATATTGGAAAAGGCTTTGTAGGATTTGTCCTCCTTGGGTTCATCACCTCTATCCCTGAGCTGATTTCCACTGTTTCCAGTACTGCTTATCTGGATAACCCCATCATGGGAACTGCCAATATCATAGGAAGCGCCAATGCCAATATGTTCATATTGTTTGTATCGCTTCTCACAGCAGCCACACTTCGGAGGGATGACGGCCAGATAGACGTAGAAAGCACGACCTCCTTGAGTTTCTGTTTCATCATAACAGCTGTGTTTATTCTGGCTGAATTCCTTTCTGGCAGACCTATTTATGGAAAATCAATTTTTGTCTATATAATTGTCGCAGCATTCATTCTCAGTATCGTAGCGCTGTACAAGTCTAATGATGCTCCGGATGTTCCGGATCACGAGCTGCAGCATCTGGGATTCTTCTTCTATTTGAAGCTGATCTTCTTTGCATGCGGTCTTATGGTCTCAAGTTTCATGCTTTCCATAGTTGTGGACACGATCAGCAGGGAGACCGAACTGGGCAGTGCTGCCGCAGGTGCTATCTGTCTGGCCTGGGCAACATCGCTTCCTGAGCTGGTAGTCACCATCACATCTGTGTTCAGAGGTGCTGTGGAGATGGGAATCGGAAATATTCTGGGAAGCAACATATTCAACATGTTCATACTGGCTGTGGCAGAGTGCTGCTCTACCAGCCATATAACTGTGTTCCAGCGTGATGATGGCCTCATGATTTTCGGAGTTCTCCAGATAATACTTCTTGGACTCATGCTGTTCCTTATCACTGAGAAGAAATTGCTCAGGATCGGGAAAATCGCAGTCATTCCGGTGTTCTCCATTGCCCTTTATTTTATAGGAATATCTCTGCTGTAAAGTATGCTGCTGTTTTATGCCACACTTGATATAAACAGTAAAATGACACCTGATGCATTCATCAGTATGGTGCTGGAGTGGAACAGGAGCCACAAGTATAGTGACAATGTGATTCCTGGCATAGAGTGGCATGGCGAGAGAAATATCCGTTATGGGAATGAGAGGCTGTCACTGACATTCCAGGAGTACAGCCGGAAAAATATAATCGCAGTACGTTATGAGAAGATCTTTGAGAATGAAGTGATCTGGAATTCAGATTATATAATGAATTTCAATGAGATGCATCTGGCCGTTCAACTTTATCGAAGCTATCAGGATGATATTCCTGTCATGGACAGGGAATTTTCCACACCTTATTTTATATCAATGCTGATAGAGAATGGATATGTCGATGATGATGGGATCCTTCCGGTACTGCGTGACCCTATTATTGTTGATGATGATAATGTGCAGATGCTGGCGGATCTGATGAACGGAAAGGTCAGTTTTCATCTGCCTGTTATTTATATTTCCAGGACTGCGGATGATCTGTGTCCTGTTGCTGCTGACTGGCTGGCCAGCCGACTGAAAGGTGTGGCTCATGTACTTCTGGAAAGTGATATGCGGCTGCATGACCGGCTGGAAGAACTGTGCGGAAGTGAGAATGTGCAGCATGGCGCTGTGGATATATACTATCCTAACCAAAGCAGAATTCATCTGCACTTGCAGTATCAGCGGCATGATGGGGAAGCATCAGTCCTTCAGGATAAGATCGAGAAGGAGATGATCCGGTACAGTATATCACAGAAGATCGATGCGCTGTACACATGGCAGGGTGTGAACAATGCTGTGCTTCTTGAGAAACTTGATGGGCAGAGAGAGGCTGATGAGCTGATACAGTCCTTTGATGACGAGGTGCAGAAGCTGAAACAGCAGATATTGGATCTCACCAGAGCCAATGAGTCGCTGAACTATGAGAACTACGGGCTCAGAAATAAACTGAATGCTTCTGATTCTGTGCCTATGCTGTTTTTTGGCAGTGAGGAAGAGTTTTTTCAGGGAGAGATCCGTGATATTGTGCTCTCCGGACTGGATGATCGGCTGAAGGCAACCCCAGAGGGTAGCCGGCGGTATCATGTGCTGAAAGATATTCTGTCTGCCAACAGGTATGAACATATATTGGATGAGCGTCAGAAAATGGTGCGCAAATGTCTGAATGCCTATGACGGACTGTCCGGTACCATGAGGCAGGACCTGAAGGATCTGGGTATGGAGATAACTGATGAGGGACGTCATTACAAGATACGTTACTTCGGGGATCCGCGCTACTGGGTCACCATGGCCAAGACTCCCAGTGACAGCCAGCGTGGCGACATGAACCTGATAGCCAAGATAATCAAGACAATGCTGTAAAAGATAAAAAATCTCAAATGGTGTAGCATTATTTGCTACAGGTGCAGTGCTAAACTTTATGCAAATCTGACTTGAAAGAGGTTGTGAATGATGATTAAAGTTTTAGAACTGCTGATATCTGCTGTCATTTTCTTTGCCATCGTATTTTTTTCTATTTTTTTTAAGGACTTGTGTCTCAGATGCGAGGAGTATAATTCTATTTTATGCGGTCTGCTGACTGTCGTGATTACGCTTGCAGCTACCGGTGGAATCTACACTTTGATTTTCGGATAACTCAATGAATATTATTTGTGCTATCAGTAAGAAGTCTGTTATACATACAAAATGCTCTCAGCACTGGCTCATGAAATCCCGGAGAATGCCCAGATATTCCTCGGCCTTGGTGCAGAACACTATGCGGTTCCTTATCTCCGCAGAGCCTGGAAGTCCCTTGGTATAACAGCACAGGTGCTTCTTCATCTCCTTGCATGCCATCTCTGCTCCGATGTATTTCACTGAGCGGCGGAAATGTTCCATGGCATTCTCCAGCTTCTGCTTCTGCAGTATTTTTGTGTATTCTCCTGTTGTCAGCAATTCCCGTGAGTATCGGAAGATCTCAGGATATCCTACTGCACCTCTGGCTATCATGACACCATCACATCCTGTAGTTTCCAGAACTTCCTTCACTGCCTCCGGTGAGAACATATCTCCTGATGCTATGACAGGAATATGCACATGCTCTTTCAATTTCTTTATCAGAGTCCAGTCCGCATTGCCGGCATAATCCTGACTGCGTGTGCGTGGGTGCAGTGTCACTGCCGCCGCGCCTGCCTGCTGTGCCGCATCTGCTGCCTCCAGAAAATTCAGGCTGTTCTTATCCCAGCCGGAGCGTATCTTAACTGTTACAGGCACATCTGTGCGCTCAGTCAGTGCCTTCACTATGCTGTGCAGCTTTTCAGGATCTCTGCCTAACGCAGCACCGCAGCCTGATTTCAGCACCTTGGGTACAGGACATCCGCAGTTTATGTCTATGACTGATGGATCCTGCTCCAGCACCTGTGGGAGGGCCTTCACTGCGGTTTCCGGGTTGGAGACAAAGATCTGGATGGCATAGAATTTCTCTTCATCTGCTTTCCGCATCATGCCCATGGTTCTGGCACTGTCCCTGGACAATGCCTCGCAGGAGACCATCTCTGTGTATCCCATGTCTGAGCCCCACAGCGCTGCAAATCCACGCCAGGCCGCATCTGTATAACCAGCCATTGGAGCCAGAAACAGATTGCCAGGTATGGTCACTTTGTCTGAGAATTTAAACGGATGATACAGATTCTGAGTCATCACTCTTTGATATTGAACAGTCTCAGGCTGTTGCTGTAGAGGATATCTGCCAGTTCCTCAGGATCCATGCCGCGCATGTCAGCCAGGAATTCCAATGTGGAATGTATATATGCAGGCATATTTCTCTTGCCTTTGTATTCTGCCGGAACCATGAACGGAGCCTCTGACTCTATCACCATGTTTTCCAGCGGCATCTTCATGGCTGTCTCATGGAGATTACGGGCATTTTTGTATGTGACATTTCCTGCGAAAGATATGAACATGTTCATGTCCAGCGCTTTCTTTGCGAAATCCCATCCTTCTGAGAAGCAGTGGAGGACGCCGCCTTTGCGCGGAAGCTTGTGCTGCAGTATCTCCAGCACATCTTTTCCAGCCTCCCTGTTGTGTATGATGACAGGCAGATCCAGCTGCTGTGCCAGTTCCAGCTGTCTTATGAAAAGTGCGATCTGGGAGTCCTTGTCTCCGAATTTCTTATAATAATCCAGGCCTGTCTCTCCGATCGCCACAACTCTCTCAAGCTTTGCATATTCAATTATCTTTGATTCCCAGTTTCTGCCCTGATGGACTACCTCAGATGGGGAGATGCCGACTCCATGATATATGCCTGTTGCTGTCCGAAGATTCTCATAAACTGTGGCAAAATCGTGGAGGCTGTTGCATATACTGATGATATGCTCCACTTTTTCCTGCTTTGCTTCCCTGATAGTTATAAGCTCCTGTATAGGGTCTTCATATATAAGACCGATGTGTGCGTGAGTATCAAAAAATTTCATATGGCACCTGAATTAATAATTGATAATTGTTTCTATTATAATAACATGAGAATATCCAGAGGTCAACATTTATTTGACAAAAGTGATATGCGATGTTATATTTTCAGTCAGTAGGAGCAGAAAGTGTCCCCTGTAAAGGATTACAAAAGGGCTGAGATTCAGTTCATAAGGGTTATACAGCGGATTTTCCGCGCCATTGGTTCGGCAATATCCGGATTCTTCAGTGCCATAGTCAGGGGCGGACGTCAGCATTTCACCGTAATGCTGATTCCACATTCGGAAAAACATACTGTACATAATTTCAGGATTTCCATGTTTTCATTTGTGGTGATAGTCTTTCTGCTTGGCTGTATGACTATGTCATTCATCTTGTTTACTACCAGGTTCACAGGGGTCTCCAAACTGCTGGAGTCCAGGACTGAGGAGCTGCGGCAACGTGACGAGGATCTTGAGCTTATACGTGAGCAGATTGCCGGGCTGAAGATCGTCTCGGAACGGTTTGAGGATTCACTTTCTTCTGCTCTGGATAAACTGGGGTTGTCTTCCGGTGACGATTCGTCTCTGAATGGAGGGAGTATGATCTCTGGCGGTGAGCTGGCTGATCTTGAGAGTCTGAATGTCATGATGGAGGATTCCATAAAGCATTTTTATGAAATAACCGGGATTATGGATGCCCACTCTGACCTGATCTCCGGACTTCCTTCGATCTGGCCGCTTAAAGGAAGCTACGGCAGGTTCACCGCATATTTCGGACCAAATCAGCATCCTTTCACCAAGGGATGGTATCTGCATAAGGGTATAGACATAGCTGACAAGTGGGGGACTCCTCTGGTGGCCACTGCTGATGGCAAGGTGATAGAAAAAGGTTTTGAAGCCAATGGCTACGGTAATTATATCGTGATAAAGCATAAGTATGGCTTTTATACCAAGTATGCTCATCTGGATAAAGTTTATGTGAAGGAGGGACAGTCTGTTCTTCAGGGAAATTTGATAGGTACTATGGGAAGCAGCGGTCTGTCTACAGGGCCGCATCTTCACTATGAGGTCAGAATAGGATCTCAGGTGGTTGATCCCCAGCGGTATCTGAACCTTGGGAACCGTTCAGGACTTTGATATGGGTTGGATGAAAAAAAGTGCAGGTAATGGCAGTGCTGTCCCTGATAATAATGTGATGAATTCTCTGCTGGGCAGGGGAAGCTGTTTCAGGGGAAATCTGGAGTTGGATGGAGTTCTCCGTATAGACGGAGATTTTATAGGTGATATAAAGAATACCGCAAAGGTTATCATAGGCGAGAATGGACGTTTGGAGGGTTCTGTTACCGCATATGCTGTGGTCGTAGGCGGTGCAGTCAGGGGAAACCTGGTGGCTGCTGAGAAGATAACTATTCTTTCTACAGGTATGGTGGTTGGAGATGTCAGGGCTCCCAGACTTGTGGTGGAGGATGGTGTTGTTCTGGATGGCAACTGCAGGATCGTGCTGCAGAAAGGTGATGCTGATGGCAGATCTGAATAAGCTGGCTCTGGAACTGGATGCGGCGGCAGATCAGCCTGAGAGATACAGACAGGCTGTCTGTGATTTTCTTTCCGGAGCTCTCGGAGATGCTTATGATATTGAACAGGGGACAGAACTGAGGGTTGACAGAAAGCGTCCGTTTCCTTTCAATAAGGAGAAGATCGTCAGGGAGAGGGTGTATACTGTATCTGCTGATGCGGAGAAACTGCTGAATGATGTCATGAGCCGTCAGGCTGATGGTATCAGACGTCTGGAAAGAACCGGCAGGGCCGATGCCCTTCTGGTGGATCTGAGAATTTGAGGAATGAATATGGCTGATGAATTGACAGAAGATATAGTGCTGGAAGATGATCCTGAGATCAATGATTCTCCGGATCTTAATTTTCCTGATAAGCTGATCAAGGTGCGTTTTGTGCATTCCAGCGAGACTGAATATTGTGAATATCCTGCTGATATTGAACTGCATGACAGGGATTATGTCATATGCGATGGCAAATACGGCAAGGATCTGGCTGTGGTCAAAGGGCAGATGTTTTCTGTAGCGGAAAAAGGCAAACCAAGGCATGTCCGTGCCGTGTACACCATTATCAGAAAAGCTGATGACAGTGATATGGACAGATATAAGCACAACCAGGAGCGTGAAGTCGAGGCTTTCAGAATATGCGGAGAGAAGATCGCAGCGCACAAGCTGGATATGAAGCTTGTCTCAGCCCACTATCTGCTGGATGAGCCGAAAGTAATGTTTTTCTTCACTGCGGACAACAGAATTGACTTCAGGGCGCTGGTGAAGGATCTGGTGGCTGTTTTCCGTGTCAGGATAGAACTGCGCCAGATCGGTGTCCGTGATGAGGCTATGGTGACGGGAGGTCTGGGAGTATGCGGACGCGGATACTGCTGCCATAATGTCACTGACAAGCTCAGGGCTGTCTCCATCAAGATGGCCAAAGACCAGAATCTGTCATTGAATTCCATGAAGATATCCGGTGCCTGTGGCAGACTTCTCTGCTGTCTGGCATATGAGTATGATTTCTATGCTGAGGCGAGAAAAAGTTTCCCGTCTGAGGGATGCCGCGTCATTTTCGAGGATAAGATCTATAAGGTTGCGGAAAATAATATTCTGACAAAGACCGTCAAGATAGCTGCTCCTGACGGTGCCTGCGTTTTCCTCCCGCTGAAGTGCTTCACTTTTGACGGTGAGAAAAAAATCTGGAAGGCAGAAGAAGTGGCAGAATGATTTTCTATCTTATTGACACTATCCATTGATGTCTTTATATTTGTAACTTAGGAAGTTGGTATCATTCCACAGGAAGATACTTTTTTATATCATTTAAGGAGAAACTAATGGGACAGGTAAGTAAGAACTCCAGAACCGGATCATCTACTCATAAATTCTATTGTCCATGCGGCGGAGAGATCAAAATGAAGACTATGTTCGCCAACGGTAAAAAGAAAAACTATGCTGAATGTGAGAAATGCAAGAGACAGGAGCGCAAACCGAGCGATTTCAAATGAGATAAACACTGGTAGTCTTATTGACTATCTGATTTTTATCTGTTAATTTCGTATAGGTTACAGAGCTTCTATTCTGTTGTATAACAGCATTTAGAATAAATATAAGGAGTAAGTCGTTGTCAGAAAAAAGATACAGACAGAGTGTTAAGAGACATCTCAGAAACAAAATGACAAAAAGCGAAGTCAAAACTTATATCAAGGATTTTGAGGCAGCAGTAAACGGAAACAATAAGGAAGATGCTGAGAAGGCATTTGTTCTTATCACCAAGAAGATGGATACAGCTGCAAGCAAAGGTATTTACCACAAGAATACTGTTGCAAGAAAAAAATCCAGACTGGCTAAAAAGCTTAACAAACTTATTGCTGGCTGATAAAAGGGTGATATTGGTCCTATGAAAAAAGTTACGAAAAATGATGTTGTTGAGAATATCTATGAAGACACAGGACTGAATATTACCAAGAAAGACATTCATGTCATTGTTGACAAAGTTTTTGAAGAGATCAAACAAGCTCTTATCGAAGATCAAATTGTAGAATTACGCGGCTTCGGCACTTTTGAAGTCAGAACACGCAAAGGGCGGGAAAAAGCCCATAATCCGAAAACTGGTGAAAAAGTTTCGGTAGAGGTTCACGGAGCCGCAGTATTTAGACCGGGAAAGGAACTGAAAAACAGTGTCTGGTCACTCAGGAAAGATTAAACCTTTATTATTCCTCCTTCTCTCATCCGTTTTATTTGCATTATCATTTCCATCTTTTATAAATAAAAATGGTTTTCCATTTCTTGGATATATTGCACTGGCACCGATGTTTGCAGCCATCCATCTTATCAGGTTGCGCAATGCTCCGTGGCTGGGATTCCTGTACGGACTGATATCCTATGCTCTTTTTAATTACTGGCTGGGAATATTCTATCCTCCTGCCATTGTTATAATACCATCCCTTTATGCCGCATATTTCTTTGTGCTGTTTCCATTGCTTAAAGGGGCAGATATGCTTTTCCCAAAGTACGGTTTTCTTGTTCAGAGTTTTATCTGGATAGGGTATGAATATTTCAGAACAAAAGGCTTTCTGGGATATCCTTATGGAATCATGGGGTATTCCCAGTATGCTTATCCTCTGCTTATCAGAGTGGCTGCTGTCACAGGAGTGTGGGGCGTCTCATTTCTGCTGGTCTATCCATCAGCGCTTATTGGGCGGATATTCAGGGATGGATACAGAAAGGCCGGTCCTGCTCTCAGAAATTTCGCTGTTCCGTCAGCATTCTGGGCAGTTCTCATGTGCATGGCTCTGGTTTATGGCGCTGTCACTTCAGGTGATTACTCCGGGTGCCGGACTGTACGCCTGGCACTGATACAGCAGAATATAGATCCATGGCAGGGAGGTACTGCCACATACAGGGAATCACTGGACAGGCTGACAAGACAGAGTACCGCATCTCTGGCTGAGAGACCAGATATGGTCGTATGGTCAGAGACTTCTTTTGTCCCTTCGGTTGACTGGCACAGACGCTATCGGACCGATGCCGATTATTATAAACTTGTGAAGGAACTTCTGGACTTTATGAAACAGCAGGAAATTCCTTATGTGATAGGCAATAATGAGGGTGTTCTCGGATATGATGAGTATGGACGGCAGGTGCGTCAGGATTATAATTCCGCACTTCTGTTTCAGAATGGTGATATAACTGATGTCTACAGAAAGATCCATCTGGTGCCATTCACCGAGCATTTCCCGTATAAGAAGCAGCTGCCATTCATATATGATTTTCTGGTTTCTTGGGATACGCACTTCTGGAGGCACGGAACTGAATATACAGTATTTGATGCTGCCGGAGTGAAGTTTTCCACACCTATATGTTTTGAGGACAGTTTCAGTGATATTTCCAGGGGATTTGTCAGAAACGGTGCACAGATGATCGTGAATCTCTCCAATGATGGCTGGGCTTTCTCTGTCCCTTCCGAAATGCAGCATATGGCTATGGCAGTTTTCAGAGCCTGCGAGAACAGGCGTACTGTGGTGAGGAGTACCAACAGCGGTATGACCTGTGTCATAGAACCTTCAGGCAGAATACTTTCCATGGCTGAGCCTTTCAAGGAGCTTTATATGGTTTATGATGCACCTGTTTATGATGACACTACTACGATTTACACGAAGTATGGTGACTGGTTTGCTGTGCTGTGCTCCATGCTGGCTGCGGCATTTGTTTCTGCCGGCATTTTTATGGCTGTTTTCAGGAGGTGCCGACATGCTGAGTGATTCCAAGATCGCAGCTGTGGAATTTTTCCGCAGAGGAAGAGAGCTTTATAAGGGCAGAAATTTTTCTGAGGCCAGAGAGTGTTTTGCAAAGGCCCTTGAAGTATGTCCCGATGATCACCCGTCAGAAGTTTATCTCCATCGATGTGATTATTATCAGGAATTTCCGCCTGATGATGACTGGGATGGTGTTTACGTGATGAAGACAAAATAAGTGATAAGGATTAAAATAAAAATATATGGCAAAGTATAATTCTAAGGAAATTGACAGATTGGCGGCAGTTTTTGGCAGAGAGACAGAGTTCCGTGGCGACCTGCGGTTTTCTGAATCTCTTCAGATAAACGGAAGATTTGAGGGAACGATTGAGTCCACAGGTTTTCTTTATATAAGTGACAGCGCTTCTGTCCATGCTGATATCAAGGCCAGGACTGTCATCGTGGCCGGTGAGGTTACAGGTGATATTTCTGTGACAGATAAACTGGAAATGCTGTCTTCTGCCAGAGTCAATGGCAATATCAGAACTCCCAAACTGATGATTGCTGACGGGGTCGTTTTTCAGGGAATGTGCCAGATGCTGAAAGATGGCTCAGATGTGAATATTTTTGAAAGAAAGGATGTGGAGCTGATATGAAAATCCGTGTTTATTTTATTCCTCAGGAGCAGATCAGGGCTGAGCTTGATAAGTATGCGCAGCTTCCTGGAAATCTGGAGATCTCTGAGGATGATGAAAGTGTTATTATTGAATCTTCTGTGGATGATGACAGCTTTTTTGTATTTTACGACTGGCTGCGGGAACGGTTTGGCAGCTATTTGGTTTATGCCGGAACAGACACTGCCGCAGAGCGGCTTGGCAAGGTGCTGTCAGCCACTGGAAATATCCTGGTGAGTGCTGAGTCCTGTACATCTGGACTTGTCGGTGGCGCTGTCACTGAGGTTCCCGGCAGCTCTGACTGGTTCTGGGGCGGTTATGTCACTTACGACAACAGGGCCAAGATCAGACTTGGTGTTGATTCTGAAGTGCTGTCTGAGAATGGTGCCGTATCTTCTCCGGTGGCTGCGGAGATGGCCGAGAGTGCTCTCAGAAATTCTGATGCCACAGTGGCTGTAAGTATAACAGGTATTGCAGGTCCTGGAGGTGGAAGCAGAGAGAAACCTGTGGGAACTGTCTGGTTCGGTGTTGCAGGGAGAACCAGGGATACAGAGACCTACAGATTCAGATTTTCAGGTGGCAGATCTGACGTGAGAAGAAAATCAGTGCTTGCTGCCATGCTGCTGGTGGAAAATTTTGCGCAGGACTTGACACTATTTTCTTACTGTGAATAAATATTAAAGCATAAATCTTGACAAATCAAATATCCCCAAAATTTAAAGAAGAAACTGATGTTAGAAGAAGAGAAAGAAGAATCAAAAAGTAGAATCAGCAGCGATATTCCCGCAGCTGCTCCCAGGAGAAGAATTACCCGCAGACGAAGGGTCGATGATGCTCCTGCAGAAAATGAAAATATGAATGATGTTCAGAGGAGCGATGACTCAGAGCCTGAGATCAGACAGGAGAGGAAGATCATTCGCAGGAGATTCAGAAATCCTGATGCAAATCCTGTGAGCTCGCAGCCTGAGGAGATGCCTGTCAATGCAGCTCCTGAGAATACAGAAGGCAGAAGCAAGATCTGCATCAATGATCTGACACTGATGGGACTCCAGGAGCTGCGTGAATATGCTCTCAATATGGGAGTGAACAACGAGAACCTGGGCAGCCTTAAGATGCAGGATCTCATTTTCAACATACTCAAGGCACATACTGCCGGCGGCGGAATAATTTATGCCTATGGCTCACTGGAGATACTTCCTGAGGGTTTCGGATTTCTGAGATCACCTCAGAACAGCTATCTGCCCGGCTCTGATGATATTTATATATCTCCTTCCCAGATAAGGCTTTTCAACCTGAAGACCGGTGACATTGTATCAGGCCAGATAAGGACTCCAAAGGAGGGCGAGAAATATTTTGCAATGCTCAGGATCGAGCATGTGAACTATGATGATCCTATTGTGGCTCAGACAAGAATTCCATTTGATAACCTTACCCCTCTTTTCCCGGAGGAGAGGATAAATATGGAGACTGAGTCAGGTGATCCGTGCACCAGGATGATAAACCTTTTCTGTCCTATAGGAAAAGGTCAGAGAGGACTTATCGTATCACCTCCGAGATCTGGAAAGACCATCATACTTCAGAAGATAGCCAATGCAATAACTGAGAATCATCCTGAGATCCATCTTATTCTTCTTCTGATCGATGAGCGTCCGGAGGAAGTCACAGATATGCGGCGTCATGTCAAGGGAGAGGTCATTGCATCAACTTTTGACGAGATGGCTTCCAGACATGTTCAGGTGGCTGAGATGGTCATTGAGCGCGCCAAGAGGATGGTGGAGCACAAGAAGGATGTTGTTATCCTGCTGGATTCCATTACCAGACTGGCCAGAGCATATAACCAGACTGTTCCTACTTCCGGCAAGATACTTTCCGGTGGTGTGGATTCCAATGCTCTGCACAAGCCTAAGAGATTTTTCGGTGCCGCCAGGAATATTGAGAACGGAGGCAGCCTGACCATTGTGGCAACAGCTCTTATTGAGACTGGAAGCAGAATGGATGAGGTTATTTTCGAGGAATTCAAGGGAACCGGTAATATGGAGATGGTTCTGGACCGGAAAATTGCCGACAGAAGGCTTTATCCTGCTATTAATATCAAGAAATCGGGTACCAGACGCGAGGATCTTCTTCTTACAGAGGAAGAACTTAACAAGATATGGATACTCAGAAAAGTCATTAATCCTATGGATGATGTAGAAATTATTGAAATGTTGATTGACAGAATGAAAAAAACAAAGAATAATGAATCATTCTTGAGATCTATGAATACTACAGGTCCTGTGGATATACAGATGTAAAACGGAGGAATTTATGAAAAAGGGCATACATCCTGATTATAAACCAGCAAAAATCACATGTGCATGTGGAAATGTAATTGAGACCAGCACAGCAGTGGGCGATATCCAGGTTGAAATCTGCTCCAGCTGCCATCCATTTTTTACTGGAAAGGAAAAACTTGTAGATACAGCCGGAAGAGTTGAGAGATTCAACAAAAAGTACGGAATCAAAGCTAACTGAAATAATCTTTTATTTTGAGCTGAAAACACGCCTATATTCAGGCGTGTTTTTTTTTGTTGCCAAATCCAGATTTCCAAAGTATAATATTCAGCCAAATGGAAATGGTTTTTTCATTGCATACAAAAGAATTTGGCACCAGACCTGAAGTGGTGGTACAGGGTCCCGGAAGTATAATGCTTATGGGAAATTTTCTGGACAGAGAATGCGGACTTTTTCTGTCTGCCTGTATCAATCATGGAGTTGAGATGTCTTTCTCACGGCGTGATGATGGTTATCTCCATTTTTTCTTTGTAAAGAACAGTGAGCACAGACATATTCTTCTTGCCGGCAATAAATTCAGAAAGGAAGACAGGCTTGGCAATGCTGTAAAAGGTATTTTCCCATGGCTTGAGGGCATGAAGGTGCATGTCCCCGGAATGAATATTACAGTTGCCTATGATATCATTTCACATTCCGGTATACCCATTTCCCATACTATTGCATGTTGTGCTGTTGCTGGTGTCAATAAAATGCTGGATTTGAACCTTACTGTGCCGCAGATGGTGGATGCTGTCTGCTATTCTGAGATGAAGTTTCAGCAGACTGAGAGATTTCCTGTAAATGCCTATGGAATACTCAGCAGCAGATCGGGCAGTCTGACTTATTCTGATTTTGTCTCTTCCGAATCTGAGAATCTTCCTCTGAATGATGATGATATCATAATTGTTGTGACTACTTCCAATATCCCTCATTTTATTTTTGAGACTGATGGTTATAATAAGAAAAGGGATGCATACAGGGCTCTTGCCTCGTTGGGCATCGGTAAACTTCAGTCTCTGATGGAGCTTTCCGGTTCCGAGATACGTCACATGCTTATGACTCTGCCGGAATCCCTGAGAAAATTGTGTATCTATATGGTGGAAGAGATCAGACGTGTGATCGACGGCCGTGAGCTCCTTAGAAAGGGATATTATGCTGAGTTCGGCAAGCTTATGAACCGTTCCCATGAGAGTATGCGTGATAATTTCAATGTATCATGTCCTGAAGTGAACTGGCTGGTCAAACGTGCACAGGAAATTGACGGTGTGTATGGTTCCAAGCTTACCGGTGCAGGAGATACAGGATGTACTGTAACTCTTATGAAGAGATCGGCTCTGGATAAATATAAGAAAAGGCTTGCGGAGTATGAGCATATTTTCGGATTCAGGGCCAAAGCTTATGTGAGCTGTCCTGAAAAAGGGGTCAGTGTGGTTTATTCCACAAAATAAATAATATGAAAATTCTTCTTGTCAATGATGATGGTATCAATGCCTCTGGGCTGAAGGCCCTTGATGTGGCTCTGTCTGTGGCTGGTCATGATGTTATGGTCGTGGCTCCTGAGACTCAGCGCAGCGGTTTTTCAAGTTCCATAACTTTTGTCAATGATGTGATATTGAGAAAGATCGATGACCGGCATTATGGCTGTTCCGGAACGCCTGTGGACTGCTGTCACCGTGCTCTGCTGGGCGCTGTGGATTTTATTCCGGATCTGGTGATCTCCGGTATCAACTCTGGTCCTAATGTGGGGACTGATATAATTTATTCAGGGACAACAGGCGGGGCACGGCAGGCTGCATTCCTGGGATATCCCGCAGTTGCTGTGTCTGTGAATGCATTTTCGGAGCCTTTTTATTTTGATATTGCCGCTGAATTTGTTGTTGACAATCTTGAGAGATTCATTGACTGGTGTGAGAATGAATATTTTATCAATGTGAATATACCTGCCAGTCCTGAAAAACTTGATTTTGATTTTACATTTCCTGCAAAAATCACATACTCCAACGAGATAAAGACTCTGTGGGAAGAAGATTCCCTCCATACGATCCTCAGACTGACAAAATCCAGGGAGACACAGGAGGAGGGTTCTGATGCCTGGGCTGTCAATCACGGGAAGATTTCTGTCAGCAAGGTATATATTTACCCTGTTGCTGATATGAGATATGATAAAATGACTTGATTGAGCCGGAGGGGAAATTTTTGTGAACATAGTTTGGGATTTTGACGGGATAATTTTTCCTCTTGTTCCTTACAGCAGTGATCATATCCTGATTGACTATATGTTTCAGAAGGATTTCTTCAGTTTCACGGAAAAAATGCTTATGAGACTTGCTTATTCTTTTGAAAAGAAAGATATGGCTTCTCTCAGATTCAAAAAATGTCTGAGGACTCTTGTCTGTAAGAAACCTTATGCTGTGCTGGATTATGTTCTGGAAATAATCAGTGCTGGAATTCCTGATGAGAATGTGCGTCTGCTGTCCGGACTCCATGATGCAGGATATAAGATGCATATTATAAGTACCGGGACTGAGAATATCATAAAGAATGCTCTTGTGTCCAAAGGTGCTGACCAATATTTCAAGACTGTAAGCGGAAACCGCATTGTGGCTGAGATAGGACGGATCATCGGATATGACTGTCTTATCACTGCGGAGAGCAAAGTCGATTTTGCAGAGAGACAGCTGGGACTCAGAAGCCAGGATACGATCGCTGTTGGGTTCGGATATTCTGATATTCCTATTTTGGACTGGGCCAGATATCCGGTGCTTATAGATCCGTCGAAAGCCGGCTGGGAAAAATTCGGTGACAGGAATTATATATTCCTTGAATCGGTGGATATGCTTCCGCGTATCCTGAAAAGTCTGATCGTGCAGGTGTGATATGAAGAAACTGATCGTATTTGATATGGATGGCGTTCTTGTGGATGTTTCCTGTTCCTACAGGGATGTCACCAGAAAGGCTGCATATATTTTCCTTAAGGACTGTCATGGCGGCGAGCTGCTTCCGGAGCCTATGTTCGGCTTTGATGAGCTGGCTGAGGTGAAGCAGCGTGGCGGTCTGAATAATGACTGGGATATGACATACCATGTTATTTCAATGCTTCTGACTATGGCAGATACAGATTCTGCTGAGAGGGAGAACTGGGATGTGACAGGGCTGGCATCCTTCCTGAAAGATACTCCGAGACCGCTGGCTGCTCTTCTGAAAAAAGGAAAGCTTTCTGATGCGGCTGTCCGGTATTACAGCGGAGATGTGGGAAGCGGCAATGTCATAAAGCAGATATTCCAGGAGATCTATCTGGGGCAGGAACTGTTCCGTAAGACTTACAGTATTGATGCATCTTATTTTAAATGCCCCGGATATATCCTTAAAGAAAAACTTTTTGTAAATGCTGATATACTGAAAGCTCTGGCTGAGGATAATATACTGGCTGTGGCTACAGGTCGGCCAAGGGATGAGGCTCTGTATCCGCTGGAGAAAAATGGACTGGATATGTTCAGCTGCATTATGTCTCTGGATGAATGTGCTGAGGCTGAGAGGCTGGAACTGGAAAGGACCGGAAAAAAAGTCTCATTTGCCAAACCTTCTCCTTTCATGCTGGATACACTGGCTGAGAAATATCCTGGACTTGAGTATATTTATGCCGGTGATGTGGGTGATGATATGATAGCTGCAAAAAGTTCCAGATATGGATATAAGGCTGTCGGGATCGTATATTCTGCTCCTGACCGGAATATCTCAAGAGACAGTCTGCTGAAATGCGGTGCTGACATTCTGGCTGAGGATCCGGAAGAGCTTCTTGATCTGAGATGAATGAAATGAATAGGAGATGATATGATGAGAAAAATTCTGTCTGTTTTATGTATTGCCATGATCCTGCTGGGATCCTGTGGCGGGAATAAAAATGATAATGCCCAGCTTGAGAAAGAGGTTGAGGCTCTGATGCAGGAAAAGCAGGGAAATGACTTGCTGGCCGGACTTATGGAGCTGGATAAAAAATATAAGGATAATCTTTCCCTGAAGATAAACATAGCAGGAATTCTGCTGCTGAACGATAACATGAAGGATGCCGATGAATATCTGAAACAGGGATTGGCTCTGGTTAAGAAATCGAAAAGCGGTGAGGAGAAATATCTTTTTTATACGAATTATGCAGTCTTTGAGTTCAAGAACCAGAATTATGATAAATGCATAGAATATGCCAAGAACGCGCTGGATGCTGATAAGTCCGATCCTCTGGGAGTCAAGATAACAATGGCAAAGGGTTATGCTGAGCTTCAGGATAATGCCAGTGCCATAAAGCTTATGAAGGATGCCTGGAACAATGAGCGTGACAAGTTCATCGAAGAGGATATGGTTTACCTGCTTATGCTGCTGGGCAGTGAGGTGGACAGTCTTGAGAATATCGAGATAGTTGTATCTATTGCTGATGAGCTGTCGATAAGGAAGCCAAGTATGACAGGTACCGGTCTGCAGCAGGCACAGGTACTGGAAGATGCCGGATATATGATAGGAGCGCTTACAGCATCATTCTCTGAGCTTGACAGGATGAGATTCCTTGGAAGACTTACTGACGATGAGATCTATTCGACCCTGAATCAGTTTGCGTCTCATTTTCCTGCGGACTCACCTTATGTCAGATTGCTGGATGGATTCCGGCTCTATATGCATGAGGACTGGGATAAGGCTGATGATGTGTTCTCTTCTATGGTACCTGAGGTTCCTCTGAATTTTTATACATATCTCCAGCTGGTTTCCAGAGCCAACAGCAGCAGGACTTCTGTACAGGCCTGTGACATGCTGCAGGCTGCAGGTGATAGATTTCCTCTTTTCCAGGGATATTATTATTATTTCTGGAAAGCTCTGGATAAAAATGGTCTTCTGGATAAAGAGAAGGGAGATCCTGTTCTGAGGGAATGCATTCTCTCCAATCCTTCCTCCAGATTCGGTATTGATTCTAAAAAACGGTTGGGTGCTCTGTATGGCATTGCAGATGGTGAGAATATACTTCTGCGGGATGAGCTGATGGTTTATTATGTGAAGGTGAAAGGCGGTGAGTCCACTGATATGCTGGAACCTGTGGCCAGATTTCTGAATATGGGTGACAATCAGTTCCGCACAGAGGGAGCGCGCATTATATCTGAGCTTGAGAAATTGCCTGGAGTGAAGGAGTGGCTTTCTCAGCATCAGGACATAAAATAATGGAGCTGATATGTGGAATGGATGAGGTTGGTCGCGGGCCTCTGGCAGGACCTGTCACCGCCTCTGCTGTTATCCTTCCTCCTGATTTTCCTGTGGAGATCCTGGCTGATTCCAAGAAACTTTCTGAGAAGAAGCGGCTGGCTGCTGTGGATATCATAATGAACAGGGCTCTTTCCTGGGGTACTGGCTGGGTGTGGCCATTTGAGATAGATAAGATCAATATCCTGAATGCCTCTCTGCTGGCTATGAAGAGGGCCTGGGAAAATATGAGTGTGCCGATGGTGCCGGATGCAATTCTGGTAGATGGACTTTATGTCCCTCCTATTGTGACTGATATTCCTATGCGGGCAATTGTGAAGGGCGATGACAAGATCCATGAGATAATGGCTGCATCCATATTGGCCAAGACTCTCCGTGATTTATGGATGACCCGATATTCCTGGATCGAGGACGGATACGGATTTGAGAAACATAAGGGATATCCCACTAAAGCTCACAGGGATGCTGTTGAGAAACTTGGTATGTCGTGCATTCACAGAAAAAGTTTCAGAATTTCTTCTTCTTGCTGTCCATCATCCGAACAGCCTTCGATAATTCCCTCATGAAATTGTCGATGTCTTCTTCATATACCATGACGGAATGACGCTCAAAAGAGCCATTTGGCATCTTCTTGCTTTCTACAAGATTGAGGAAATGGCTTCCTGTTCTGTCTTCTTTCACATTGAAAAAATAAGTCCTTTTTTCTGTTATAACCTGAGATGAAAAAATCTCGCCTCTGATAGCCATTTCTATACCACCGATAAATTAAGTATCTGTCATCAACTTTACAGATTAAAACATCTTTATTCAATAACATATTGACATTTTGTCCTTTAATTTGTATAAAATATGAGTAATTTGAATTTATTCAGATTGTTTAGAATGTTATTTGCGCCTGTGGTATAATGGCTATTACCTCAGCCCTCCAAGCTGATGATGTCGGTTCGATTCCGATCGGGCGCTTTTCCTTATTTTACAACGGGCTGCGGCCCATCTTTTTTTTTATAGGCCTTTCTGATATATTTTTTTCATGATTTATTCCCCTGATCTGGTTGGTAAAAAAAACAGTTTCATTGGTCTTGGAACATGGCGTTTCGGCGAGGATGAGGATCCTTCTGATCTTTCCGATCCTATGCGGTGTTACTGGGGCGGACAGAAAAGAAGTGACAGTATAAAGACGCTTCATGCGGCGCTCAGAAATGGCATCACTCATTTTGACACTGCCCAGGTCTATGGAAACGGCAAGTCTGAGCAGCTGGTGGGACAGGAACTGCGCAAGATCCGGGATCAGGTGATCATTGCTGATAAATTCATGCCATATAATGCTGATTATTCCAGTGTGGAAAAAAAGGTGGAGCTTTCACTCCGCCGCCTTAATACTGAATATATTGATATCATGTATATCCACTGGCCTGTCTGCGGCGTAGAGAATGCTGTGGCTGCGGAATCGCTGGAAAGGTTGCGGCAGTCAGGGAAGATCCGTTTCATCGGTGTCAGCAATATGGATGCCGGGCAGATCTGTGATGCCATGCGTGGCGGTACTGTGGATTTCTGCCAGATCGGATATAATATTCTGTGGAGGCGAAGTGAACTGGATGTCATTCCGTTGTGCCGTGAAAATGGTATACATCTGGTGGCCTATGGATTTCTGGGGCAGGGACTTTTCGCGGGAAGTCATGGATTCTCTGATGATGGTAATGTTCCTGGTGATGCCAGAAAAAAGCTGGTCTTTTATGGAAACAATGCCTCTGAATACCGCAGACTGTACAGACAGATCGAGATCCTTGCTGCAGAGAATGATATGTCTCCTGCTGTGCTGCTTCTGTCCTGGGGGAGAAGGAAGAATATTTTCGATACCATACTGACCGGAGCCAGTGCCAGATGGCAGATTGATGAGAACTGCCAGTCCTGTATGAGTGAGATTTCAGACAGTCTGTTCATGAGCTTGGAAAAGATATCTGCTGATTCGATGAAAATTTATGAAGAGTCTGGAAATATTTTCTGTCACAGGATCTGATAATGTTCCAGCACTACTTTGATTCCTATCAGTATAAGTACTGCTGAGCCTGCGAATTCAGCATAGATTCCGAAAGCATCAGACAGTTTTTTGCCGAATATGAAACCGCAGACGCATATCAGAAATGTAATGATTCCTATTATTACAGATGAGCTGAATACCGGTGCATTCAGTGCGGAGAAGCTGACACCCACCATCAGGGCATCTATACTTGTGGCTATGGCCAGAATAATGAGTGTCTTCATGTCACTGATGTCAGTTTTCTCTTCTGGCTTTTTCCCGTGAAGTTCGCTGAGTGCATCCATGAACATTTTTCCACCTATGAATGCCAGGAGTCCGAAAGCTATCCAGTGGATTATGAATTCGATGAACTGCTGTAGAAATGCAGACAGACCATAGCCGATCAGCGGCATGAAAAACTGGAAGAATCCGAACATGAAGGCTGCTGTCAGGCATGTCCTGTATCTGAGTTTGGAAGAGCATGATGCGGAGGATACTGATACAGCGAAAGCATCCATGGAAAGACTGATTGCTATGAGAATTATTTCTGTCATAATGATGTTATGTACTCCTTAAGTTGTTTTATGTTATGGCATATATGCTGGGGTGACACAGATTCCAGGGTGGCGGTACTCTGCCATCCGTAAGTGACTGCTATGGTCCGAACTCCTGCACGGCGTCCTTCGGTGATGTCTCCCATGGTATCACCTATCATCCAGCTGCTGTCAGGGGATGCGCCGAACTTAGTCATTATTCCTCTTATTTTTTCTGCTTTCTCTCCCTTTGTGTCAGCACCCACAATGTAAGAGACATATTCCATCATTCCTGATTTTGCCAGCCGGTTTGCCACAGCTTTTGAGTCATTTGCCGTGTTCACTGCCACTGTATTGCCTGCCTGGTGTATGGATCTGAATAATTCTGCTATTCCGCTGAATACTGGAGCCAGAAGTGATTTTTCACGCAGCATTGCAAGAAGCTCTGGCTCTATGACCGGAATTTTTTCTGGAGCTGCTCCCATCAGAAGCAGGATCCTGTCCATGGTGACAGATGGCATTTCTGATATGGCTTCTTCTGTCAGTGGCTTGGGGAGATCATATTTTTCTCCTATTGCATTGGCTATCCCCATGCAGACCTTGAGTGAATCCACGATAACTCCGTCGTAATCGAAGATGAACAATTTTTTAGCCATAGATATCTCCCCTATATTGAAAATTATTCCTTGAAAATATAACATTAAACAATCTTTTTAAACAATAAATTCCGGAGAAATTATGGAAACAAAAATTGTTGATTTCAGTAAGACTTCTTTGCATGAGATTTATGGTGAGAACTGTTTTAATGATGCCATTATGCGGGAACTTTTGCCAAAAGCAGTGTATAAGGAACTGAAAGAGATCCAGTGGGGAAATAAGATCCTTACATTGGAGATAGCTGAGATCGTGGCCAGTGCCATGAAGACATGGGCTATTTCCAAAGGTGCCACACATTTTACACATTGGTTCCAGCCACTGAATGATCTTACTGCAGAGAAACATGATGCGTTCATCAATCCTACTGAGGACGGCCGTGTTATCCTGGAATTCTCCGGCAAAGAGCTGATAAAGGGTGAGTCAGATGCCTCATCTTTCCCCAGCGGAGGTCTGAGAGCCACTTTTGAGGCCAGAGGATATACAGCCTGGGACACCACATCACCTGCATTCCTTATGGAGGATAATTCCGGTGTCACACTGAATATTCCGACAGCATTCTTCTCATATACAGGGGAGGCTCTGGACAAGAAAGGTCCTCTGCTGAAATCCATGGATGTCATAGACAAGGCAAGCATCAGACTGCTGCGTGCACTGGGAAATACGACTTCCAGAAAGGTTTTTGCCACTGTCGGTGCTGAGCAGGAATATTTCCTGGTGGACAGAAAATACTATGACACACGGTCTGATCTGGTTCTCTGCAAAAGGACACTTTTCGGTGCAATGCCTGGCAAGGGGCAGGAGCTGGACAGTCATTACTACGGCAATATCAGGCTGAGGGTGGCCGACTTCATGCGCGAGCTTAACTGTGAGCTATGGAAGATGGGTATTCCTGCCAAGACACAGCACAACGAGGCTGCTCCTAACCAGTTTGAGATTGCTCCTGTGTTCTCAAAGGTGAATGTTGCAACAGACCAGAACCAGCTGACCATGCTTATACTGCGTCAGGTGGCAAAAAGACACGGTCTGGCTGTACTTCTCTATGAGAAGCCGTTCCAGGGTGTGAATGGCTCAGGAAAGCATAACAACTGGTCTCTTATGACTGATGACGGCATCAATCTGTTTGATCCCGGTGATGATCCGAAGTCCAACACCCAGTTCCTGCTGTTCCTTACAGCCGTTGTGAAGGCATGTGATAAATATGCCGAGATCATCAGAGCATCGGCCAGCAATCCTGGCAATGACCACAGACTTGGCGCTGCAGAGGCACCTCCTGCAATAATCTCTGTTTTCCTGGGTGATGAGCTGGAGGAGATTCTTAACAAACTGTCACGCCATGAGGATATTGCATCTGCCAAAATGGATTATATCCAGTTCGGTGTCAATTCTCTGCCTGTTGTCCGCAGGGATTCAACAGACAGAAACAGAACATCACCGATGGCATTCACAGGAAATAAATTTGAATTCAGAATGGTTGGATCTTCTCAGTCTATTGCTAATCCTAATACTGTTCTGAATACAGTGGTGGCTGATATTTTGAATGAATTTGCTGCCATTATAGAAGATTCTGATAATAAATCTGAGGCAGTTCTGAAACTGATTACAGATACATATAAAGAGCATAAGAGAGTTATTTTCAACGGAAATGGATATTCTGATGAATGGGTCGCAGAGGCTGCCAGACGCGGTCTTCCGAACATAAGCAACAATGTGGATGCCATAGCTACGATTATTTCGGAGAAAAACGTGTCAGTCTTTGAGAAGATGAAAGTTCTCAGCAGGCAGGAGCTTGAGGCACGTTATAACATTTATCTGCAGGGGTACAGCCGGCAGATAAAGATGGAAGCCACAGTGATGCTTCAGATGTGTCATAAGGATATTCTCCCTGCGGCATTCAAATATTCCAAGATCCTTGCATCGACCATCAATGAGGTCAGGAAGACAGGTCTTGAATGTCCTCTGGCTATGGAAGAGAATATGGTCACTGACATAATGGATAATATTGACAGGCTGGCTCGGACTGGTACTGAGCTGGAGTGCACACTGCAGAAAGTGCATGAGCTGACTGACAGTTTCCAGAAAGCATGTGCCTACCGTGATGATGTGGTTCCGCTGATGAAGACTCTCCGTAAATATGCAGATATAATCGAGAATAATGTGGGCAGGGAATACTGGCCTTATGCCACATACGAGGATTTATTATTCAAGATCTGACATTGAAATTAGTACAACGGAGAAGAGAGATGATTTGTAATACGATACTTGAGGCTATGGGCAATACACCTGTCATACAGCTTAACAGAATGGTGGATGAGAATTCTGCCAGGATTCTTGTTAAATTTGAAGGTCTCAATGTAGGTGGTTCCATAAAGACACGTACAGCCTGGAATATGATTCAGGCTGCCGAGAGACAGGGCAAGATAAATAAGGATACAATAATCGTTGAGCCTACCAGCGGCAATCAGGGAATTGGACTGGCACTGGTCGGAGCTGTCAGAGGATATAAAACTGTCATCATAATGCCTGATTCTGTCAGCGAGGAGCGGCGTAAGATAATCCGCCACTACGGGGCTGAGGTGCGGCTGGTGCATGATGCAGGCGATATCGGTGCATGTATCGACGAGTGTCTGGCTATGGCTATGAGAATGGCTGCTGAGGATCCGCATGTTTTTGTGCCGCAGCAGTTTGAGAATCCGGCCAATCCGGAGATTCAGAGGAGCCAGACGGCCAGGGAGATCCTGGAACAGGTGGATGGTCCTATAGACGGATTCTGTTCAGGTATCGGAACCGGCGGAACCATAACAGGTATCGGTGAGATACTGAAAGCTGCCAATCCCGGTATGACGATCTGGGCTGTAGAGCCACAGAATGCGGCTATTCTGGCTGGAGGTACTGTAGGAACCCATCTTCAGATGGGGATCGGTGATGGTGTCATTCCGAAGATTCTCAACAGAAATATTTATAATTCCATTTATATTGTGACAGACAGTGTGGCTATCAGGACATCCCGTGATCTGGCCAGAAAAGAGGGAATAATGTGCGGAATTTCCAGCGGAACCAATGTGGCTGCTGCCATTGAGCTGGCAAAAAAACTGGGAAAAGGAAAGACAGTTGTTACAGTGCTTCCGGATACAGCTGAGAGATATTTCTCTACCCCATTGTTTGACAAAGATATGATTTTCTAGTATTGTATGGATATCTTCGGGGCAGGGTTAGATTCCCTACCGGCTGTGTGCGTATTACGCAAGCCAGCGAGCCGCAAGGCATGACACGGTGTGATTCCGTGGCCGACAGTAAAGTCTGGATGAGAGAAGAGATTTCATTGACCATGCCCCGGAAAGAACGGGGTTTTTTTATGTCCGCAGAACAGTATATGCGACAGGCCATTGAACTGGCAAAGAAAGGGGAGGGGCGTGTGAATCCCAATCCTCTGGTGGGTGCCGTGATAGTCAGAGATGGCAGGATCATCGGTCAGGGATATCATCGTCAGTATGGAGGTCTCCATGCGGAGCGGGAGGCGTTGGCTGACTGTCTCTCCAGAGGTGAGTCTCCTGCAGGTGCTGATATTTATGTAACGCTGGAACCATGCTGCCATTTTGGAAAGCAGCCGCCGTGTACTGCTGCCCTGGTGGAAGCCGGCATAAAAAAAGTGATAATCGGTTCAAGAGATCCCAATCCCCTTGTATCAGGCAGAGGCGCTGAATATCTGAGAGAACATGGCATTCAGGTCGAGGAGGATTTTCTCCGTACGGAATGTGATTCCATCAATGATATTTTCTTTTACTATATAACTACAGGATTGCCTTATGTGGCAATGAAATATGCTATGACAGCAGACGGCCGGACAGCCACTGTTACCGGAAGATCCAAGTGGATAACCGGTGAGGAGGCACGGCGGCATGTTCATGTTCTGAGAAACCGTTATGCCGCAATACTGGCTGGTATAAACACTGTGCTTGCAGACGACCCGATGCTGAACTGCCGCATAGATGGCGGACGGGATCCTCTGCGGATAATATGTGACAGCCATCTGCGTATACCGATGGATTCTGCCGTGGTAAGAAGTTCTGGCAAGATTCCCACTATTGTAGTATGCAGTTATGATGACCATGAAAAAAAAGAACAGCTGGAGAGCATGGGCATACAGGTTCTCTGTCTGTCTGGTGATGACGGCATGGTGGATCTGAATGCTTTGGTTCGAATCCTTGGAAAACGTGGAGTTGACAGCCTTTTTATCGAAGGCGGCAGCCGGATAAATTACAGTGCATTGAAATCCGGTATAGTGAATCATGTTTATTGTTATGTTGCTCCAAAGATTTTCGGCGGGTGCAGAGTTCAGGTGCCGGTGTCAGGCAAGGGTGTTGATGCTCCTGATGATGCATTCAGATTGGAGATATGCGGTATGAGCCGATTCGGACAGGACATGCTGCTGGAATATGAGGTGAAAAAATGTTTACAGGAATAATTGAGGAGACTGGAACAGTCAGGTCTGTCTTCATGCATGGCGTTTCTGGAAAAATACATATCAGAGCAGAGTTTGTGCTGGAGGGGACACAGCTGGGGGACAGCATTGCAGTCAACGGAGTATGCCTTACAGTCACTTCCATGACTTCTGACGGATTTACAGCTGATGTTATGGCTGAGACTTTCCGACGTTCCAACCTTGGTTCTCTGGTGACAGGTGATGTGGTGAATCTGGAACGTGCCATGGCTGCAGACGGACGGTTCGGAGGTCATATCGTCAGCGGACATATTGACGGAACTGGAACAGTCAGCAGTATGAGGCATGAGGGCAATGCTGTCTGGGTTGAGATCAGGACTTCTGATGATATTCTTTCTCTGATTGTTGAGAAAGGCTCTGTTGCTATAGATGGGATCAGTCTGACTGTGGCAGAAGTTGGCAGAGACAGTTTCTCAGTGTCTGTTATCCCTCATACAGGAGCCAATACTACGCTGCTGCAGAAAAGAGTCGGCAATGTGGTGAATCTTGAGAATGATATGATAGGCAAGTATGTCAGGCGTTTTATGGATGCCGGAGCAGGAATATCTGCCGGGAAAAGCCACATAACTGAAGATTTTCTCCGGGATAATGGATTTTGAATTAAAAAATATAAGGAGTTTTCTTATGGAATATAAATATAACACTATTGAAGAGGCTCTGGATGAACTCAGGGCCGGACATATAATTCTGGTCACAGATGATCCTGACCGGGAGAATGAAGGTGACATGATCTGCGCCGCAGAGTTTGCGACCCAGGCTAATGTGAATTTCATGGCTTCCTATGCCAAAGGTCTTATCTGCACACCGATGAGCGCAGAGATAGCATTCAGACTGGGACTGCCCCCTATGGTAACAGAGAATACTGATAACCATGAGACAGCATTTACTGTGTCCATAGATCATGTCAGCACCACCACAGGAATCTCAGCGGCTGAGCGTTCCATCACTGCCCTCCAGTGTGTCAATGACCAGTCAAAGCCTCAGGATTTCAGACGTCCTGGACATATGTTCCCTCTGACTGCCAGAAAGGGTGGTGTTCTTGTCCGCAACGGTCATACTGAGGCAACTGTGGATCTGTGCCGTCTTGCCGGTCTGAAAGAATGCGGTCTGTGCTGCGAGGTCATGGATGATGACGGAACCATGATGCGGACACCTAAACTTTGGAAGCTGGCTGAGAAATATGGCATCAAGTTTATCACGATCAAAGCGCTTCAGGATTACTGCCGTATCCATGAAAAACATGTTGTCCGCGAAGCCAAAGCCAAATTGCCTACAGAATATGGTGATTTTGATATCTACGGATATGTGAATGAGATCACTGGCGAGAATCATATTGCTCTGGTCAAGGGAGAGATCGGTGATGGTGAGAATGTGCTCTGCCGTGTCCATTCTGAATGTATGACCGGTGATGTGTTCGGATCAAAGAGATGTGACTGTGGTCAGCAGCTTCACAAGGCTATGGAACTGATACAGAAAGAGGGCCGCGGTGTCATCCTGTATATGCGTCAGGAGGGAAGGGGCATCGGACTTATCAACAAGCTGAAAAGCTATGTGCTGCAGGAGCAGGGATGTGATACTGTGGAAGCCAACATCAAGCTGGGATTCCAGCCTGATCTCCGGGAATACTGGATAGGTGCTCAGATCCTCTGTGATCTCGGCATTAAGTCTCTCAGACTGCTTACCAATAATCCTGGTAAAGTTTACGGACTGGATGGTTTCGGACTGCATGTGGCCCAGCGTGTTCCTATTGAGGTTGAGCCCCAGCAGTATGACAGATTTTATCTTCAGACAAAGAAAGATAAGATGGGACATATTTTTACAAAATTCTGATGATATTAAGTGAGGTATAAAATGAATTTACTTGAGGGAAAATTAGTCGCTCCTGATGGAATGAGGGTTGGAATTGTCGCTTCCCGTTTCAATGAGATTATTGTGAACAAGCTTCTTTCCGGAGCTGTGGATGGTCTGGTCCGCCATGGTGTTAAAGAAGAAAATATTACAGCTGCATGGGTACCTGGTGCTTTTGAGATCCCATTGGTTGCTGATAAAATGGCTGCCAGCGGAAAGTATGATGCTGTCATTGCTGTGGGTGCTGTCATCCGCGGTTCCACAAGCCATTATGACTATGTGTGCAATGAGGTTTCCAAAGGTGTGGCACAGGTAGGACTTAAAAACGGTGTCCCTGTCCTTTTCGGTGTCATAACTACAGAGAATATTGAGCAGGCTATTGAGCGTGCCGGTTCCAAGGCTGGAAACAAGGGATATGACTGCGCACTTTCTGCTGTTGAGATGGTGAATCTGATCAAGAAATTGTGAGAACGATAGAACTCTGCCAGGGTTCACTTTATAAAAATATTTTTCTCTTCAGTGTTCCGCTGATTTTTACAAACCTGCTTCAGGTCTTTTTCAATATGACTGACATTGCGGTGCTGGGGCATTTTGTGGGAACAGGTGCACTGGGTGCTGTGGGCTCCACTACCATGTTCCTGTATTTCTTCACCGGACTGGTCATGGGGCTTGCCAGTGGTGTCAATGTCATTGTGGCATATTTTGCAGGCGCAGGTAGAAATAAGCATCGGGATTCCACCATTTACACCTCGTTTGTTGTGTGTCTTGCTGCAGGTCTGCTTCTCATGATCCTGGGAATGACATTCACTTCCAGAGTCCTGGTCCTGCTGGATACCAAACCGGAGCTGCTGGAAGATGCTGTGCTGTATGCCAGAATATATCTCCTGGGGCTTCCTGCCCTGGCGCTGTATAATTTCGGAAACGGTGTGCTGAACGGATGCGGCGATACCAGACGGCCGCTCATTTATCTTTCTGCCGCAGGTATTGTCAATGTGATCCTTGATCTGGTGCTGGTTCTTGTGTTCCATATGGGAATTGCAGGAGTGGCCGCAGCCAGTGCTGTCAGTCAGTATGTCTCTGCAGTTCTTATTATCCCGGCTGCATTTGGATATTTTGAGGATCGTTCTGCACCTCTCCGTTCATATTTTGATGTCAGAAAAATGGTGAGGATCCTTCAGGTCGGTGTTCCTGCCGGAATCCAGTGGTCTATTTTTGCATCTGCCAATATGTTTATCCAGTATGGACTTAATTCTTTTGATGCTGTGACTGTGGCAGGGTGTTCAGCGGCAGATAAATATGACGGACTTGTCTATCAGGTCATGGGAGCATTCTATGTAGCCTGTGCCAGTTTTATCGGGCAGAATTATGGTGCAGGTAATAAAAGCAGAGTACTGAAGACATATTATATCAGCCTTGGATATTCTGTTGCCGCAGGACTTGTTCTGGGAATAATTATTTACCTGAACGGAGCGTCAATGCTTTCAGTTTTTACTTCAGACCGGAATGCTGTCAGTGCTGGACTGGTAAGGCTTCAGATAATGTCATTCTCTTTCTGGGTTGCCCCTTTCATGGATTGTACTGTCGCTGCCGCAAGGGGACTTGGCAAGACGCTGGTTCCGTCATTCATCATTATCATGGGATCCTGTGTCTACCGTATTATCTGGATTTTTACAGTATTCGCATACTTCAGAACGCTGGAATCTCTGTTCCTGATTTTCATTACATCATGGATAATTACTGCTGCTGCATCAATATGTTATTTTGTTAGGATTTATAGAAAAATATAATTCTATTTTTTCAGAAAATATATTATAATATTTTCCTATGAAAACTTTGCTTAGAAATGGAATTATCGTTAATGTCTTTACCGAACAGCTGGAAAAAGCTGATATTCTGATAGATGGTGATAAAATAATCGGTGTCGGTGATTATTCAGACGAGAATGCTGATATAGTCGAGAACCTTGATGGATTATTTGTCTGCCCAGGATTCATTGACAGTCATATACACATTGAGAGTACCATGCTGCTTCCGTATGAGCTGTCAAAGCTGTCTGTCAGACATGGTACTGTGGCAGTGCTGGCTGATCCTCACGAAATAGCTAATGTATGCGGAACAGACGGTATAAAATATATGCTGGCGGCCAGTGACGGTATTCCTCTGAAAGTTTTCATAATGCTTCCATCCTGTGTGCCTGCCACTCCATTTGATGAGGCAGGTGCTATATTGCAGTCTGATGATCTTCTGCCGTTTTATAAACACAGACGGGTTCTGGGTCTCGGTGAGATGATGAATTATCCTGGAGTTGTAGAGGGAGTTCAGTCGGTTCTGAAAAAGATAAAGGATGCCCATAATTCTTACAGGGTTGTTGACGGACATGCTCCGCTTCTGTCCGGACATGCTCTGGATAAATATATTTCAGAAGGAATAAACAGCGATCATGAGTGCACGTCTTTTGAAGAGGCAAAGGAAAAAATATCCAAGGGACAGTATATTCTTGTACGTGAGGGCACTGCCGCAAAAAATCTGAAGTCGCTTCTTCCATGTTTTGACAAGCCTTATTCAGAAAGATGCTGCCTTTGTACCGACGACAGGAATGCCGCAGATCTTCTGCTTGAAGGACATGTGGACAATGTGGTGCGCAAGGCTGTCAGTCTGGGAAAATCTCCGATCACTGCCATAAAGATGGCATCGTACAATGCCGCATCATATTTGGGTCTCCATGATATGGGAGCTATTGCACCAGGCAGAAAAGCTGATATTCTTGTCCTTTCGGATTTGAAAAGCATCAGGATCAAGGATGTGTATATCAACGGAACTAAATATCTGGATAATGACCAGCTGGTGAATTTTTCCGAACCTTCTGTCCCTGTCAGACTTAACAAGGCAGTCCATAAGACAGTGCATCTTGATGAGATACATGAGGAGAATTTCTTCATAAAACCTGATAGCCCGAGATGCAGGGTCATTCATATCATTCCTGGACAGATACTGACCGAGGAGATGATCGCTGAGATAGACTGGCAGAAAAACAACGGAATAAACCTGGATGCCGATATCCTAAAGCTGGCAGTCATTGAGCGGCATAAAAAAACAGGACATATCGGACTGGGCTTTATAAACGGAATCGGACTTAAGCATGGCGCTGTTGCATCAACAGTGTCCCATGACAATCATAATCTCATTGTGGTCGGAACCAATGAAAGGGATATGGCGGTGGCATCAAATGCCATAATAGAGATGGGCGGCGGTAATGTGTTTGCTTCTGGTGGAGAGGTGATAGGTAAGTTTCCTCTGCCTGTTGCAGGTCTTATGTCTGAAAGTTCTGCCGAAGATGTTGCGGCTATGAACAAACAGCTGAAAATATTGCTTTATGATGCCGGAGTTCCTGAGAATGTGGCGCCTCTGATGAATATGGCATTTGTCAGCCTTACTGTAATACCTTCACTTAAAATGTCAACTCACGGTCTGGTGGATGTGAACAGCCAGAAACTTGTCTCACTTTATATCTGAATTTTATAGAAATATCACGTAAATATAATTGAAAAATCGGGCTGGGCGGATTTGAACCGCCAACCCCATCGACCCGAACGATGTACGCTAGCCAATTGCGCTACAGCCCGAAAAAGAAAAAAAATGGGGTGTTTTTCAACACCCCAGATTCGGGAGCGAAGGGGCTTGAACCCTCGATCTCCGGCTTGACAGGCCGGCGCGATAAACCAGCTTCGCCACGCCCCCTTACCTTTCCCACTATATCAATTATTACTTTAAGGTGTCAATAACTTTTATAAAATATTTGAAATTTGTGAATTGTTGACAACTGGCACCTCAACATGTTATTATTATCTGCAAATTTTTTATAATGTAGGAATAGTTTTATGGCAGAAGATGAAAAACAGATTCAGGGTAAACCGGAGAAGATGACAGATCTTGAGAAGAAGAGAAACAGACATCCGGTGATTTATATTCTTTCAGTTATTCTCCTTATAGTTATTGCAGTTACTTTTGTAGGTGCTCCTGTTATTGATGATGCTGTCACCAAAGGTGCCAATGCGATTTCTTTCGGAAAATACGGGGATAAAGATATAGAATTTGCCCAGGGAAACTTCTTTTCCAGACAGAGAGAGATCATAGGACAGCAGATCAACCATGACCAGAATGGAAATTCCCAGAACTGGAAGTGGGAAGCTTACCAGGTTTGGCGCGGAGCTTTTGAGCGGACTGTAGTTCATACAGGTATGCTCAGTGAGTGCGAGACCAATAAGACATTTATTACTGATGACCAGCTCAATAAGGTTATCATTGAGGGAGGTCCTTTCACAGTCAACGGTGAGTTCGATGTTGATGCTTATGAAGAGACACCTTCCTATAAGAAACAGGAGATCCGCAGAGACTTCAGGGAGAACACACTGAAGGAATATTACCTGACAGATTATATCTACGGCAACAAGACATCTGATCAGGAATCTGACATGATCATGGATATCCTGAAGAATCAGAGAACTTTCCAGCTGGTCTTCTTCCCGTTTGACAGAATTTCTGATGATGAGGTCAAGGCTTACGGAGAGAAGAATAAGAATCTTTTCAGAAAGGTCGGACTGGCAAAGATCACACTGGATTCTGAATCAGATGCCAAGGCTGTGCTGAAGCAGCTCAAGGATGATCCTAATGCTTTCAGTGATATTGCTAAGAATCAGTCAAAAGATGTTTATGCTGACAATGGCGGTGATATGGGAATGATTTATTACTATTCCCTTAAGGATGAGTTCCAGGATGACGCCCAGCTGAATAATGTGTTCGGCCTGGCAAAAGATGGAATTTCCGGTATCGTGAAGTCAGGTGATTCATTCTTGATTTATAAGTGCACAGCTCCTGCAGTTGATGCCAACCTTGATTCAGTTGATGCTGTCACAACCATTAAAAGTTATATGAACAGATTTGAGAGAGGCATAATGGAAGACAAGGCTATGAAGGTGGCTGAGGATTTCAGAGTCAATGCTGCAAAAGATGGAATCTATCAGGCTGCATCACTGGCTGGTGTATCTGTTTATGAGACCGAGCCTTTTGGCATCAACTATGGCGGTTTCAACTATTTCAGCCAGATCAGACTGGTTCAGGGAGATCTGGATATCAGATCAGCCCAGTATAACAAGGACTTCTTCATCCAGGCTTTCTCTGTGAACAAAGATGAATATACAAAACCTGTCATTCTTGACAGAGGTGTTGTTGTTCTGAAGTATATTGATGAGAAAGTTCCGGAGGACGACCTTCTGGCTACTTTCGGACTCTATTATCCACAGATCCAGTCACAGTATGCACAGAATGATATAGCTGTTCATTTCCTTAAATCTGACAAGCTGAAGGATAATTTCGTAAAGACATTCGATAAATATTTCAAGTTTGAATGAGACTTGCGAGAGAATGAATGATATGAATGCCATCCGTCAGAGGGTGGCATTTTTTTTATAAAGTTCGATCATCCTTCTGAATGCTGAATTTTCTTTTTTGTATTCTTTTGAGCCTCTGGTGATCTTGCACAGGCTCATTTCCAGATTTTCTGCTATTTTTCTCTGGCTGATTCCCTGATCCAGCATTCTCACTACTGTCCACCTGTCTGAGATTTCTTTTGCCTCATGTTTGGACAATAGCTCCAGCAGAAAATTTTTTATGAGTTCCTTATCATCCGTTGCTGCCAGGATGTATGAAAGTTCTTCCCATGACTGTTCTATTATCTTTTCCCGTTCTGTCATGTCGGCCTCATTTGAAAATTGCATGAAATTTCTCCACCAGCTGATTTCTTATTTCTTCTATTGTTCCGTCTGCCTTGAATCCGGCTGCTTTTTTATGACCGCCGCCGTTGAATTCGCCTGCCAGTTTGCCCAGGTCTATATCTTCTTCTCTGGTGCGCAGCCCCACAGTCACGGACCCGTTGTCTTCTTTTATGTTGGCAACTGCCTTCACATTTTCTGTTCCCAGCAACAGCATATAAATTGTGTCTATGTCTCTTGCCTGAGGGGAGACTGCAATATAATCTTCCATTGTCTCGTAGGTGATGAGAAGTTTGCCGTCAAAATATGGAGTGACTCTGCCAAGGGATTTTGCCATCTGATATCTGGAGTCCAGAGTCCTGTTGCCATTGATGTCAAAATATATTTTATTTGGTGATGCCCCTGCCTGTGTGAGTCTGGCCGCTGTCTCAAATGCCCTGTATCCTCCGGATGTCAGATGTCTGAAAAATCCAGTGTCGGTGCACAGCCCCAGCATGAGGAGCTCGGCCTCTTCTTTTGTGGGCTTTTCGCCCAGCTCATCAATGAGCTGCAATATAAGCATGGTATTGGAAGATGCATCCGGATCCACATATCTGAGGTCTCCGAAATCAGTGCCAGAAGAATGGTGGTCTATTATTATTGTCTTATATCCTGTTATGGAATCTGCGAATATTCCCGTCCTGTCAGGAGTGGAACAGTCCACGATTATGGCTGTGGCATCATTTTTAGGAACATCGAACGGTACAAATTCAGAATGGAATAAAGGTTCAAATCTCTTTATCTCCACACGGTCAAATTTACCCTGTGAGAAAAGGCGCACATTTTTTCCTATTCTTTTCAGAAAAAGTCCAAGTCCCAGCTGGCTTCCTATGCAGTCACCGTCAGGATCCATATGTCCGAAGATATAAAAATTTTTGTTCTTCTTTATCTGATCTGCTATATCCTTCATTTTCTTTCCTGTTAAAATCTGAAAGTCATAAGTTCCTGCTGTGGAATTCCGCCGGAAATTATTGCCCTGTTGTTTCTGATATACACATCAATCTCGCTGCGCATACCGAATCTGTCAGTATAAAGCCCGGGCTCAACGGAAAAACATGACCCTTCACACAGAAATCTGGTGTCTGGAAATTCCCTGCTGTCCAGATTCACTCCGTTGCCATGTACTTCTGTGTCTATACTGTGTCCTGTCCTGTGCTTTATATAACTGCCATATCCTGCTGCCATGAGTATTTCTCTTGCTGCAAGATCACATTCTGCACCTGTTATTTTTTCTCCGGATGCCAATGCTCTGGAAACAGTTCTGACCACATTATCTCTGGCTGACCTGACAGTATTGAAAAAATCAGTGTATTCTGCAGGGGGATTCGGTCCTGTATATCCCAGCCAGGATATATCTCCGAAAACATCATCATCTGCCTGTCCTTTTGCCCAGATGTCAAACTGTATGATCTCACCCGGCAGGATCTGTTTTCCTGCTCTCTCCACAAAATAGTGAGGATTGCCTGAATTTATCCCTGCTGCCACAACAGGCATGTCTTCTGATATCAGTTTTCTTTTATTGTATTCCTGAAGTATGAAATCTCTTATTTCTCCCTCGAAGACTGCAGCGCCTGCCTGAAATCTTGTCTCTATTTTTTCCCAGCTGAGCCGTATTATGTCATACAGGTGTCTCGCTGCCTGCTCATGTGACTGTATCTGGCTGTCAGAAAGAGTTCCCAGGACCTGCTGTATCAATGATGATGCAGGTACCAGTTTTATTCCTGCTTCTGTCAGCCTTGTGGCTGTACCATAGTCCAGGTATGAGAAATTTGGAAGCACCGGATCAAACTGGGCTGCCAGTGTTGTGCCTGAGAAAGAATGGAGAATGGCTGTGAGCTCGTCGTATGAGGAGTAGATGATAAGTTTTCCCGGAAGAGTGCTCAGGTTGTCCTTTTCTATTGAATGGCATATTCTGATATTCTCACCGTTTTTAATGCAGATGTAATACCATGGACGTGTGTTTATCTGACTGGCCGGAATATCCAGAAGTCTCAGGGCTATGGGATCTCTTTTTCTGAAACTGCAGAAGAGCCAGCCCCGGACATCTGAATTTTTCAATGCATCATTTATCTTCCCTAAATAATTCATTTTCTGTCTTTTATGGATATATAAGGGGTTTTTTCCGATACTACTCTGTATGCCGGTCTTATAAGCTTACCGCCGCTGACCAGCTCCTCGATCCTGTGGGCTGACCATCCTGCCACGCGGGCCAGCGCAAAGATAGGTGTGTACAATGTGGTAGGTATATTCAGCATTCTGTATACGAAACCTGAATAGAAATCGACATTCACACAAAGTACTCTGTCAGAGTTCCTTTCCTGGTTGAATGCCACACCTGCAAGTCTCTCCACATTTTCAAACAGATTCAGTTCCTTTGTGAACCCTTTCTCTGATGCCAGACTTCGGGCTGTCTCTTTGAGCAGAATCGCTCTAGGATCTGACTTTGTATATATTGCATGTCCATAACCGTATATGAGACCGGCTTTGTCGAAAACTTCCTTTCTTAGGATTTTCTTCAGGTATGTCACTATCTCATCATCATCGTTCCAGTCATGGACATTTTCCATTATATTCTCCATCATCTGGACTACCTTGATGTTTGCACCGCCGTGTTTCGGTCCCTTCATTGAGCAGAGAGCCGCGGCAATGGCCGAATAAGTGTCTGTATATGCTGATGTTACCACGTGGTTTGTGAAAGTAGAGTTGTTACCGCCTCCGTGCTCTGCATGAAGTATGAGGGCGATGTCCAGAACTGTGGCTTCCAGCTCTGTGTATTTCTTGTCCGGTCTGATCATCCTCAGAAAGTTTGCGGCAGTTCCGATCTTAGGTGCCGGATTATGTATGAAAAGGCTTTTTCCCTCGTGGTAGTGAGCCTTGGCCTCATATCCGTGGGCGATCATGGTAGGGAATCTGGCGATCAGGATGATGCACTGTCGGAGCACATTCTCTATGGAGACATCATCTGCATTGGAATCATAGGAGTAGGATGCCAGGACGCTTCTGGCCAGTTTGTTCATGACATCGTTGCTCGGTGCCTTCATTATCATGTCTTCTGTGAATCCAGGCGGCAGATTTCTGTATGAGTCCAGCAGATCATTGAATTCATCCAGTTCTGTGCTGGAAGGAAATTCTCCGAACAGCAGGAAGTAGACGGTCTCCTCAAAACCATGCCGTTTCTCACGAAGCACGTTGTTTACTATATCATTAATGAGAACACCTCTGTATGTGAGTCTTCCCTCATCAGGAATAAGGGTACCTTCATCAAAAATGTAACCATGGGCATCACCAATCTGGGACAGTCCTACTACAACACCTGAGCCGTCGCTGTTGCGCAGACCTCTTTTGGTATTGTACTTGGCATAAAGGGCAGGGTTGATGGTGTTGTTCAGTACAGCAGTTCCTTTCATCCTGCTGACATATTTCTCAATGTCCATTGTTTTTCCCCCGTAATATTATTATATTTATATTATTATAAATATAAATTTATTCAGATACAAGCCTTGCTGAGCTTGGAATCATAAATATATTTATGATGTGATAACCGCAAGTTATTGAAATAATGAGTTTAAATAACTTGACCTGTTTTTTATTATCAAGTAAACTCTATGGCAAAGTAATAATATTTGCCGTAAAGGTGAATTATAATCATTAGGAGGAGTAAAGTATGGATCGTAAACCATTGATCCAGAGAAAGACTGGTATTTCTTACAAAACAGAAGAAAAAACAGTTTTGCGTGGCTATAACGTATGCGAACTCGCAGACGCTGGTTACACATTTATCGATGGACTGTATATTCTTTTTCAGGGAAGAATTCCTGCAGAAAATGAAAGAGCAATGCTTGACTACGAAGTTGCAGAGTTCCTTGAGCACTCAATGTCACCTTCAGCAGCAGCTGCTATTGGAGTAATTAACGGACACCCAATGCTGCCAGCAGCAGTAGGTGCTTCTATCGCTACATTCGGTGGAGCACACGGACCTGGAGCTCAGCATGGATACATGATGAAAAAATACCTGGACAGAGCTGTTCTCGAGCACAAGACAGTAGAAGAAGTTGCTGTTGAGTGTGTTGATGAATACATGGACAGCGGTAGAGCAGTTATGGGTATGGGTCAGCCACAGCACCTTGATGGCGATCCAAGAGCTGAACCTACACACCTGAAGCAGGAAGAAATCGGTGTAGTCGGCGTTTACCTGAAGTTCCAGAGAGCTCTTGAGAAGAGATTCTATGCAAGAAGATTTGCTGAAGGCAGATCATATGTTGCAGTTAACATGGTTGGAGCTGGTAACACAGCACTTTCCGATATGGGATTCTCACCTAACGCAGCATGGACAATCGGTTGTGTAACAAGAGGTTACAGCTGTTCTTGCCACGCACTCTACACACTGAAGAAAGGTAGAGCTTGGGGTGCTTCCAGAAACGAACCTATGGTACAGATGCTTGACCTTTCTATGATCAAGTACATCGGACCAGATGACAGAGAGGTTCCACCACAGAGCGAAAGAGAAGCTTATGCATTGAACGAACTTAAGACAGGAGAATTTAAGAAATGGGTGATCTGACAAACGTTGCTGTCAACAGAATGACAGGTAAAGTATGTGATGAAAGAATTGCTACAATGAAGCATTCTAAGAGAAAACCAATCGGAAACCTTGCAAATCCTAATTTGCTTTTCGATTATACAAACAGAGAGGTTGGCACACTTCCTGATGATAACAGAGCTCATTTCAAATGGGTTTCAGAAGTTGCTTACAAAAACATCCACAGAATCGTAACCAGAGGTTACGATACAACAGAGCTTGTTGAAGCAGGCTATGGTGTTTGTGATGTTCTCTTCATTGACTTCCAGGCTAGAATCCCACTGGTTGAGGAAAGAAAAGTTCTCGACTACTGCCTCCTCGTTGGTCTTGAAGATGGTCTTTCAAACCCAGCTCTTATCGCAAGATTGGTAGCTAGAGGAAAATCATATCTTACACAGGCTGCAGGTGCTTCTGTATTTGCATTCGGTGAAGCTTATGGTGCATTCAAGAACTTCGGATATATGCTCGAGAAATATTACAACAAGATTGCAGAAGAAGGCCTCTCAATGGCTGATGCAGCTGCTCTCTGTGCAAAAGAGTGCTATGCTGAAGATCATTTCGGAATCAACGAAAACTATGTTAAGGATCCTACACCTAAACACCTTCTCGCTTATGCTGAAAAGACACTTGCTGGAAAGAAAGAGCTGAAATATGTTCCATTCCTGAAGGAAGTTGTTAAGGCTGCACAGGCTCAGATCGGATATGTTGAGGCAGACGTCATGGCTGCTATCACAGCTGCTCTTATGGACTGCGAGTTCACACCAGACGCTGTATGGTGTATGCTTGGTGTAACAAGAGCTTTCTCTGCTGGTGCTCATGTATGTGAGGAAATCGAAAGAGAATGCGAGAGAGACGGATTCGATGCTTACGGTTCAACTCTCACACCAAAAGAATGGTACGATGGTCCAGCTGACAAACCAGTTCCTCCTATCACAGAGAGAGGAAACTTCAAGGGTGGTCAGGCTCAGACACCAGATGAATGGAAGGCTCTTTGGAACAAGAAAGCTAAAGAACTCTCTGGTTCTGGTTTCGCTATCGACTTCGTTCTTGATGATGCAAGAAAAGTTGTACACGGAAAGAAGAAATAATTTTGCAGGCTTAGCAGCCTGATTTGTCTAAAAATACACCCCTGTCTTTGGCAGGGGTATCTTCACATTTAGGATGTGAAAAAAATCTAAAAAGAGGTGATTGATATGGATATGGAAAAAGACCTTCCTATTCAGGAAATGTACGAAAGAGGAAGAAAAGCTTTCGAATGGATTGAATTCAAGACACAGGAAGAAGTAGATGAAATCGTTGCAGTAGTTGGTTGGCAGTATCTCCAGAAGCAGGTTGCTGAAGAAGGTGCTGAACTTGCTTTCACAGGTTCCGGAATGGGCGTTAAGGCTGATAAATACGGAAAAGCTGGAAAAGTAAGAGGTATCCTCTGGGATATGAAAGGTGCTAAGACTTGTGGAATCATCAAAGAAGACCACATCAGAGGTATCACAACATATGCAAAACCAATGGGAGTTGTTGCTAACGTTTGTCCTTGTACAAACCCATGTATCACAGCTGCTTTCATCGGTCTTACACTTCTTAAGACAAGAAACGCTATGATCTGCTCACCACACCCAAGAACAAAGCTTGCTACAGTTAACGCAGTTAACTGGGGAAGAAAAGCTCTTAAGGCTATTGGTGCTCCAGAGGACCTGTTCCAGGTAATCGCTGAACCATCAAACGAGAAGACTGTTGAACTTATGCAGAAGTGTGACTTCGCTGTAGCAACAGGTGGAAAGGCTCTTATCAAAGTTGTACACCTTGCTGGTACACCATCTGTAACAGTAGGTGCAGGTAACGTAAGAGCAATCATCGACCCATCTGCTGACCTGAAGCATGCAGCTATGTGTGTTGCAGCATCAAAGTGCTACGATAACGCTACATCATGTTCTTCTGAGAACGCAGTTTCTATCCATGAGAGCATCTATGAGCCAATGATGGAAGAACTCAAGAAAGTTGGTGGATACCTCCTGGACGATGCATCAAGAGAGAAACTCAGAGCTGCTATGTGGCCTGATGGACATACTCTTAACAGAGACATCGTTGCAAAACCAGTTCAGACAATCGCTAAGATTGCTGGAATCTCTGTACCAGAAGGAACAAAGTTCATCATGGTTAAGGGACAGAAGATCGGTCCAGAAGATATGTTCTCTAACGAGAAACTTTCTCTTATCCTCACAGTATGGACATGGACAGATTTCGAAACAGAAATTGCTACACTCAAGAAGAACCTCTACTTCTCAGGTGTTGGTCACTCATGTGCACTCCATTCAACAAAGCCAGAGCAGTGGCACAGACTTGCTGAGTTCATCCCTACAGGCCGTGTAAACATCAACATGCCTAACACAGTTGTTAACTCAGGAAGCTGGTTCGCTGGACAGGAATTCACAACAACAATCGGTTGTGGTACATGGACAGGAAACAGCCACTCTGACAACATCAACTATAGACATTTCATGAATACAACAAGACTTGCTGTTCCAAGAGCATGGTATGTTGCTACAGATGATGAAGTATTCGGAAAGTATCTTGCTAAGGCAAAAGCTCTTATCGGAGACGACAGAGTTGATATGCCACACAAGCCAGCTTACCTTGACTGATTTGTGATTTAGCACAAAAAGCTCCCTTCGGGGAGCTTTTTTTATATCTATATTACTGAAAAGGAAAAAATATGATTAAAGCATTGATTTTTGATTTTGTGCAGACACTTGGTGACGCAGCCAGCGGATATAAAGATGGAGAGAAAAATGCCCAGAAAAAACTCATTGAGAAACTGGGGATAACTGATACAGAAACATTTATGGAACATTTCCGGGAAATCAGAAAAAAACATTTCTTGGCAGCTGACTTCAACCGCAAGAATCAATGGCTTGAGCTTCAGGCACTCTACGGAAAAAATCTTGGCGATGAGTTCCTGGACAAGCTGGCTGATGAGTACTGGCAGTTTGTCATTGATGCCATGAAACTTTTCCCTGAAGCTGAAGAAGTTATTTTAAGCCTTAAGAAAAAATACAAGCTGGGCCTTATCTGCAATTCCCAGCGCGACGGTTCTACCAGAGCTCTCCAGAGTCCTGAGTTTGAACGTGCGGTAAAATATTTTGACAGCTATATTCTGTCAGGTACTGATGGTATTCCTGCCAAACCGGATCCTGCGCCATTCAATATGATGCTGGAAAACCTTGGTGTCAAGGCTGAAGAGGCACTGTATGTCGGTGATGACTATAGAGTCGATATTGAGGGTGCCCATGGTGCCGGAATTCCAGTTGTATGGCTGAAGCACTATTCTGTAAAGAGAAACTGGCCGGAGAATCCGCTGGATGTACCTGTCATCACAGATCTTAAGCAGTTGGAGCAGCTTGATCTGCTTAAATAAGTGTAATATCAAGCCTTGACTTGAAATAAAGTGATATGTATCATAAATATTAGTTATGAATTTATATCATTTGAAGACATTTTATTACACCGCAAAATTCAGAAGTCTGACCAGGGCGGCAGAGTATCTGTGCATTACACAGCCTGCCGTCACAAAACAGATAAAGCAGCTTCAGAATGATTATAATCTAAAGTTTCTGGATGTCATAGGAAAGAAAGTCATCCTTACTGATGCCGGTCTCAATCTGTTTACTATCGCAGAGCGCATTTTTGACATGGAATCTCAGGCTGAGGCGGCGATCAAAGATTTTCAGGAGTATAATAAAGGAAAGATCAGTATTCTTTCTTCTGAAAGTTTCGGATCTTATTACATTCCTCATATCATAAACTGTTTCAGAGAAAAATGGCCGGAGATATGTATCTCGGTACAGTCTGCAGCCAATATCGACATAATAAATGGCATAGCAGCTCTTAAAGAGGATATCGGATTTATTTCAGCTCCGGTTCAGAATCCTAAGATTTCTGTATATGAGATCATGGATGATGAGATCGTGCTTATTGCCAATCCGGGATTCAGACTCAGTGACCGAGATACACTGCAGATCCAGGATCTGGAAGGGTGCGAGCTTATAGTCCATGAACCTGGTTCCATGGTAAGGAAAGTGGTGGATTCTTATCTGAAGAAAAATCATGTCCATGTGAATATTAAATATGAGATATCAAATAATGAGACCATAAAGAAGATGGTCCAGGATAATATCGGTGTGGCATTTCTGACAAGAAGTATAGTCAGGGATGCGGTTGACTGCGGTCAGCTTATATCTGTTCCTATTGCTGACAGAAATTTCAGACGCAAATATTATATGGTTTATCACAGTGAGAAATATTTTTCCAAGCCGCTTAAAGATTTCAGGGATCTGGTGCTGAAATGGATGGATATATATCCTGCTATCGTAGAAAAAAATGATGATTGAGAATCTTGTTGAAAAAGTGATTCATGCCGGTGATTATGCCGCTGATATGCAGCACTGTGTGACCCGTAATTTCAAAGCTGACGGGACAGTGGTCACCGAAGTGGATATGCATATAAATAAGACTCTGGGACAGGAGATAAGAAAACTTTTTCCGGATGCGAATCTGGTTACGGAAGAAGAAAAGGAGACTTTTGATCCGGACAGAGAATATACATTTGTACTGGATCCGCTGGATGGGACAGATGCCTACAGTATGGGAATGCCATGCTGGTGCGTGTCTCTGGGACTGCTGAAGGGCAGTGTACCTGTGGCAGGAATAGTATATGCTCCTACCTGGGGACTGCGGGGCGGTACGCTTATTTATGCTGATCTGAAAGGGGATGTCAGTCTGAACGGACATCCTGTGGAAAAAATTTGCAAGGATATTCGTGTTCCGCAGATAATGATTCCATCTTCCATACATCACTACTTCGACTGGAGCTCATTTCCCGGCAAGATAAGGGGAACCGGTTCTGCAGTCATTGGGATAAGTTCTCTGCTGATACATTCTCAGATCATAGGTGCTGTTATAAACAGATGCTATGTATGGGATATTGCCGCACCTCATGCGATCATAAAACGTCTTGGATTTGATCTGGAATATTTTTCCGGAGAATCTGTGGATTATGATAATCTGGTTTACCGTAATAAAATGAAAGATTATCTGATATGCGGAACATCTGATGCTATATCAAAAATAAGAGAAAATTTTAAGAGGATTTTGTAACATGGCAAGGGTGAATATTAAAATCAATGGTAAGGATCATTCAGTTCCTGAAGATATGACAATTCTCAGGGCAGCCGAATCATGCGGATATGAGATACCTTCTTTATGTAATGTTCGTGAGCTTTCCTCATATACCAGTTGTCTTATGTGTGCTGTTAAAATTGATGGGGGAAAGGGAATTTTCAGACCTGCCTGCCATATGAAAGTTGCAGAAGGACTGAGCGTCATTGTCAGTGGTGATGAAGTTGACCGGGTGAGAAAGACCTGTATCAACCTGATCGTTGCAGACCATTGCGGTGACTGTCTGCCACCCTGTGTCAGTACATGTCCTGCCGGTATGCCTGTAAAAGAATTCATGAGCCTGGTGGCTGATGGGAAGGAACTGGAGGCTGCCGCTCTCATAAGAGAAAAATCACCATTTGCCGGAATCCTGGGAAGAATATGTCCAAGGCCATGCGAGGAAGAATGCCGCCGCAACAGGGTGGATGAACCTATGGCGATCTGCTATATGAAGCGTTATATCGCTGACTTTGAGCGGAAACATGCCGGAGATGCCATTCTGCCGGAAAAGTCTGCTCCCACAGGAAAAAAAGTTGCCATAATAGGAGCAGGACCTGCCGGTATGTCTGCTGCATATTATCTGGCATTGGCCGGACATAGTGTCACTGTATTTGAGGCACATGACAAGTCTGGTGGTATGCTCCGTTATGGAATACCTTTCTACAGGCTTCCTGATGATATTCTGTCTTATGAGTTTGATGCCGTGGAGAAGCTTGGTGTGGATGTGAAGTATAACACAGCTGTCGGAAAAGATATAAGTGCTGCCGCACTGGCCGCTGATTTTGATGCTGTGCTGATCGCTGCAGGTGCTCAGGTCCCGACTGCCATGCGCATAGACGGTGAGAATACAGAGGGTGTTTATTCCGGTATTGATTTTCTGGGACGGATCGCAGAGAACAGGCCAGTTGATATCGGGTCAAAAGTGCTGGTGGTGGGCGGAGGAAATACTGCCATAGATTCTGCCAGAACAGCTGTGCGGCTGGGTGCGGATGTGACTGTGCTCTACCGCAGGACCAGGGAAGAGATGCCTGCCAGCAGCTTTGAGATCGATGAGGCTATGGCAGAGGGAGTCGATATCCGATATCTGACAGCACCTTTGGCTGTGGAGAAAAAGAATGGGATTCTCTCACTCAGATGTATTGAGATGAGATTGGGAGAAGCCGATGCATCTGGCCGAAGAAGTCCTGTTCCGGTGGAAGGTTCTGAGTTTGAACTTCCGTGTACTGCTGTAATAGGTGCCATAGGTCAGAAAGTCATGGTTCCGTGGGTAAAGGAACTTGGAGTGGAGCTGACAGGACGGGGTACTGTCCAGACCGATCCTCGTACTCTTATGACCAGCAGACCAGGCATCTTTGCTTCAGGCGACTGTCAGTCAGGCGCTGATATTGCTGTGCGTGCATCTGCTGCCGGAAGAAAGGCTGCTTTCTCCATAAATCAGTATCTGAAAGGTGAGAGTGTTACTGGTGAGCCGGTTATGTTCAATTCTTCCATGGGCAGCTTGGATGAGGTGCCTGAAGCGCTCTTTGCTGACAAAGAGAGAGCTTCCAGAGCTCAGATGCCTGTGCTGGGAATGAATGCCAGAAAATCAGGATTTGATGAGATAGAGACTGGATTGACCACAGAGATGGCAAGAAGAGAGGCTGCCAGATGTCTCCGGTGCGGATGTGACAAGGCTGATGACTGCCGCCTGAGAAAGTATGCTACAGAGCTTGGAGCCGACCAGCATTATTTTGACGGTAAGCATAAGGATTATGGTCTGGATGACACTCACAGCGACATCAGGATAGAGACTGGAAAATGCATATCCTGCAGTGCTTGTGTCAGAGCCTGTGCTGAGATAAAAAAATTCAATATTCTTGCTTTCAATGGCAGAGGATATAAAACCAGGATGCTGCCTCCGTATGGATATCCGCTGGCGGATACGGAATGTGATGGCTGCGGTGAGTGTGCCAGAGTGTGTCCTACAGGAGCAATAATAAAGAAGAAATAATCTATGATGCAAAAATCTTTGTTATACTATTTACAAAAATAAAGAAAATTGCTATTCTTTTAGAACTTAATTGTGTAACTATACATTCTATATATGAGGTGAAAAAATGGCTAGAAGATGTGATATATGCGGCAAAGGCGTTATGGTCGGAAATAATGTGAGCCATGCACAGAATAAGACAAAAAGAGTATGGAAACCAAATCTGGTTAAAGTAAGAAGTATTATTTGTGGCAGAGTTATGACACTTAAGATCTGTACTTCATGTCTGAAGAAAGGTTTTATCACAAAAGCCTGACTTGTTGTCTGTATGCTGTATGAAGAGAGGTTTCAGTTATTGGAACCTCTTTTTTTTATTAGTATATTGTATATTGAGATCATTACAGGAGATATGAATGAGCGACAGAAATCCTCAGTTTAATTACCGGCCTCCGCAGTTCAGACTGCCCAAAGGAAAATCCCTTTACAGCATTATTCTGGTGGTTCTGATCATGGGAATACTGGCTACTGGTATCTATCAGGTGGATCAGCGGGAAGAGTCAGTGATTCTTCTGCTTGGAAAATTCAACAGAATTACAGGTCCTGGACTTCATCTGAAAATGCCTTTTGGCATTGAGAAGAACTACAATGTTCCTACCCAGGTGATCCAGAATATGTCTTTCGGTTTCAGGACCAATGAGTACGGAGGTTCTCAGACTAATGATTATCCGCAGGAATCTGTCATGCTGACCGGAGACCTTAACATTGTTGATGTTGAGTGGATCATCCAGTACAGGATCACAGATCCTAGGGCATGGCTTTTCAATGTGCTGGAGAAAGAGAAGACCATACGTGATATCTCGCAGTCTACACTTAACATGCTGGTGGGTGACCGTACGATCATGGATGTGATAGGAGAAGAGCGAAACAATATAGAGATCCAGGGACAGGAGCTTATAAATAATGTCCTTGGAAGTTATAAGCTTGGTATAAATGTCATTGCTGTGAAACTCAGGAATATCGTTCCGCCGCGTGGAGCTGTGCAGGATGCCTTTGAGGATGTTACCAAAGCCCAGCAGGATATGAACCGTTTTATCAATGAGGGAAAAGAGGCATATAACAACGAGATTCCGAAAGCACGCGGTCAGGCTGACCAGATCGTTCAGGAAGCTATGGGATATGCAAAAGAAAGGGTCAACAAGGCACAGGGCGATGCTGCCAGATTTGATGCTGTCTATGCTGAGTATGTCAAAAGCAAGGATATAACCAAGACCAGGCTTTATATTGAGATGATAGAAGATGTATTCAAGGGAGACAAAGCCGGTGATCTTATTGACAGAGACCTTGAGAATTTTCTGCCTCTCAAGAATATGCAGCAGAATCCGGGAGGTGCCAGATGAGTGCAGATAAGAAGAAAACTGGAAATACAAAGATCTCTTTTATGGTCCTGCTGGTTCTTGTTGTGCTTTTTATTGCCGCAGGTCCATTCTATATTCTTTCTGAGGGTGAGCAGTCAATTGTGGCCAGATTCGGAAAGATCGTGAAGACAGAATATAATGCCGGACTTAAATTCAAGATACCTGTGATCGATAAGGTGACTAAATATCCTAGCAAGATCCTGGCTTGGGACGGTGAGTCACAGCGTATTCCGACCAGAGAGAAACTGTTTGTCTGGGTGGATGCTACTGCCAGATGGAAGATCGTGGATCCGGCCAAGTTCTATGCTTCTGTAACAACTATAAATGCTGCCCAGGGGCGTCTCAACGAGATCATTGAATCTTCACTCCGCACTGTAATATCACAGAACTTTCTCAGGGAAGTCGTCAGAAATTCCAATATCATCAATGAGATATCCCGAGAGTCTGAGCTGATCGTTGAGGGTGAGAATATTGAGGATTCTGTCAGTGAGGATGTTGACAGCGGAATGAAGAAGAATATTATCCGTGATCCGTCAGGCCAGACACAGACTGTCGTCATATATGATCCTATTGAAATAGGAAGAAATGAGCTTTCTGAGGAGATGCTGGTGGCTGCCAGCAGACTGACACCAGAATTTGGTGTGGAGCTTATTGATATCATCCTGAGACAGATAAAGTATTCAGATGACCTGACTGAGAGTGTCTACAGCAGAATGATAAAAGACAGGAACCAGATAGCCCAGGCTTATCGTTCTTATGGACAGGGAAAAAAGCTGGAGTGGCTGGGTAAGCTTACAAATGAGCAGATGTCCATTATTTCAGAGGCCAACAGAAAGGCCAATGAGATCAAGGGACAGGCTGATGCTGAGGCTACTGCTATTTATTCCAAAGCATATTCCAAAGACCCTGAATTCTTTGAGTTCTGGCGTTCCATGGAAAGTTACAGGCAGACAATTCCTGCATTCAGCAAGGTTTTCTCTACCGGACTTGAGTATTTTAAATATCTTGAGGATAAGACCCCGAGAAATTAAGGAGCAAATATGTCATTACCTTCAGTTATATTGAAAAAAGGACGTGATATTCCTCTCAAATGCGGTCATCCGTGGGTGTTCTCCGGAGGAGTCGCAAAGGATGCTGATTCTGAATGCAGGGGGCTTAAAGCAGGTTCACTGGTCCAGGTTCTTGATGCAGATGGTGCATATCTGGGAATGGGAACATGGCACCGCGGGAACAGCATAAGGGTCAGAATTATTTCCAGGGATGTTCTGGAAAAACTGGATGAGAATTTTTTCGTAGGAAAATTCAGAAAGCTGCTGAAAGAAAAGATGGCATTACTGCCTCCTGATACAACTGGATTCAGACTGGTACACAGTGATGCTGATGGTTTTCCTGGTGTGGTCATAGATATTTTTGGAAGCATAGCTGTATATCAGATTTCTGCTGCCGGATTTGAGCCTTATGCGGATGTGATGGTTTCTGCACTTCAGAAAGTCATGCCGCTGAAAACTGTTATTGAGAAGAATGACGATCCTACTGTGAAGACAGGTGATGCAATAGACCGGGCTGTTTTCTTTGAGAATGGTCTTAAGATGGTTTCTCTCTGCATGAGCGGTCAGAAGACCGGTTTTTTTCTGGATCAGCGTGATGCCAGGGCATATCTCCGCAGTATATCTGACGGCAGAAAAGTTCTGGATCTTTTTTCAAATGCAGGTGGATTCACGCTGTCTGCCGCAGCTGGCGGCGCTGAGAGTGCTGTGGCTGTGGATGTATCTGAGAAAGCTCTGGAAGTTGTTTATGAGATGCTGAAAATGAACAGGCTGTCAGGTCTTGAAAAAAATGTGCAGACTGTGTGCAAGGATGTGTTTGAATATCTGGAAAAAGTTCAGCCTGGAGATTTTGATATAATCGTGTGTGATCCTCCGGCTTTTGCCAAAAGCAGGGACACTGTGACGCAGGCCCTGAAGGCTTATGTCCGTCTGAACAGAAAATGCTTTGAGAAGCTGGATCGCGGTGGAATACTTATCACCAGTTCCTGTTCCGGTGCAGTGAATATGGATGATTTCCAGACTGTTGTCAGACTGGCGGCAGGACAGAGCGGCCGAGATGTGCGGATCCTTAAGACACTGACACAGCCTGTGGATCATACCCTGAAGATGTCTTTTCCTGAGGGACTTTATCTGAAGACTTTTGTGGTGCAGGTTCTTTGAGGTGCAGTATGGCAGAATCAGACAGGCTTTTTAAGGAATTCTATGGTATCATAACACGGCTCAGGGCTCCTGACGGATGTCCCTGGGACAGAAAGCAGACTGCTGAAAGCATGAAGGGAAGTCTTCTGGAGGAGACTTACGAGGCTCTGGATGCCATAAATGAGAAAGATGATGAGCATCTGAAAGAGGAGCTGGGCGATGTTCTTCTTGATCTGGCCATGATCGTCAGAATCAAGGAGGAAGCGGGCAGCTTTTCAATGGATGATGTGCTCCGGACAGTCAATGATAAGCTGATAAGGCGTCATCCCCATGTGTTTGGGAATGTGCAGGTCAGGGATGCAGATGAAGTCCTTAAAAATTGGAATGAGATAAAGGAAAAGGTAGAAGGACGCAAGAAAAAAGAGGGACTTTCTGCTGTTTCCAAGGGATATCCTTCACTGGAGCGTGCATATAAAATTCAGAAACAGGCTGCGAAGGTCGGTTTTGACTGGGATGATATTGAGGATGTGCTGGCCAAGCTGGAAGAAGAGGTGGCTGAGCTGAAGTCTGCCATAGCACGGAATGAGTCCAGAGCACGCCAGGAGGAGGAGCTGGGCGATATACTTTTTTCTGCTGTGAATGTGTCTAGATTCATAAAAGCTGATCCTTCTGCTGCGCTTCATGGTACCAATGAGAAATTTATCAGACGCTTTGAATATGTGGAATCAGAGATGAAAAAACTTGGTATTGAGCTGAATCATGATAATTTTCTTAAGATGGACAGCCTTTGGAATAGGGCAAAAGAA
>JAKSTW010000050.1 GCA_024402405.1 Spirochaetia bacterium
TGACAAGGAACTGCATATCTCGTACACCAGCCAGCGGGGCGACAAAACTTCAGAATACAACAGGGCTTTTCCCGGAATTTTCCGTGACCTTGAGCGGCGCCACCGGGAGGCTTTCTCTGACAGTATAAAAGAGTGGGTCGAATCCTTCATGAGCCAGAATGAGTGCACTGCATGTCATGGTTCCAGGCTGCGTCCTGAAAGCATGGCTGTGACAGTTGGCGGACTGAATATAAACCAGCTGACATCCCTTTCTGTCGGTGAGCTGGTGGAGTTTTTCAGAAAACTGGAGCTGTCAGAAACTGAGAAGCAGATCTGTTTTCAGATCATGAAAGAGATAAATGCCAGACTCAGTTTTCTTTCTTCTGTTGGACTCAATTATCTGACCTTGGACAGAAAGGCCTCCACACTTTCGGGAGGTGAGGCACAGCGTATCAGACTGGCCACACAGATAGGATCTTCCCTGGTAGGTGTGCTGTATATACTTGATGAGCCTACCATTGGACTGCACCAGCGGGACAACCAGAAGCTGATCGACACACTGAAACACCTCAGGGATATCGGAAACACTCTGATAGTTGTGGAACATGACGAGCAGACCATCAGAGCCGCAGACTATGTGGTGGAGCTGGGACCTGGTGCAGGTGTTCATGGCGGCAATATCGTGGCTCAGGGGACAGTGCCTGAACTGCTGAAAAATCCTGCCAGCATAACTGCCAGATTCCTGAACGGTCAGGAGAGAGTTGAGCATACATTTATTGAAAGGGTCAAGAATGACGGCTGGATCACGATCATGGGAGCCAGTGAGCATAACCTGAAGAATATTGATGTGAAGATCCCGCTGGGAAAGCTGGTGGTCGTCACCGGAGTCTCAGGCTCAGGAAAATCCACACTGGTGAATGATATACTTTATCCTGCTGTGTTCAACAAAATGAATAAGACTTCCAGACCTGTCGGTGCCCACAGATGCATCACCGGCCTGGAGAATATAGACAAGATAATCAATATAGACCAGTCAGCCATAGGACGCACACCCAGGTCTAATCCTGCCACATACGTGGAGGTCTTCTCCCAGCTGCGTCAGATTTTTGCTGAGTTGCCTGAATCGAAGGCCAAGGGGTATAAGCCGGGGCGTTTCTCTTTCAATATAAAAGGGGGAAGATGCGAGAGCTGTCAGGGTGGCGGCGAGATAAAGATAGAGATGCATTTCCTGCCTGATGTTTACATCACCTGTGATGTCTGTGGCGGAAAGCGTTTCAACCGTGATACACTGGAAGTGCGTTACAAGGGAAAGAATATTTATGAGGTCCTGGAAATGACGGTGGAGGAAGCCTGCTCTTTCTTCAAGAATATACCTGCCATCAGCAGAAAACTGGAGGCACTGAAGGATGTGGGGCTGGGATATATCAAGCTGGGACAGTCTGCCCTGACTCTTTCAGGCGGTGAGGCCCAGAGGGTAAAGCTGGCTTATGAGCTTTCAAAGGTCAGCACAGGCAGGACTCTGTACATTCTGGATGAGCCTACTACCGGACTTCATTTCGCTGATGTGAAGCAGCTTATGGAAGTTGTGGAGAGGATAGTGTCCAAGGGCAATTCTGTGGTTATAATAGAACATAATATGGATGTGATCAGAATGGCTGATTACATAATCGATCTGGGACCGGAGGGGGGAACCGGCGGCGGTACTGTAGTGGCTGTGGGAACTCCAGAGGAGATCGCCGGATGCAGCAGATCATATACAGGACAGTTTTTGAGGGAAGTATTATAAGCGTTGAATAAGAAATTTTTATTTTACATTCTTATTTTCATGACTCTTCTTGATCTGAATGTCTGGGGAAAAGGACAGGCTGAGGATCATACAGCACCTGCTGCAGATGCCATTACTGAGGATATATCTGAAAATGCCGGGATGTCTGACATGACATTGCCTGCATATGTGCCGGCTGAAGATGTGGTGCAGGAAAGTGCGGAACCGGAAGATAATGCTCAGAAGCAGTCTCTGCAGACAGAGATTGCTGAGACCTCAGATGAAACAGTAGATACAGCTGAGGTGGCAGAGGATCAGGAGACCGAGGAAGTCAGTATGTTCAGGAAGACTCTGCTGCAGGATATGGACACTGCCAACTACTATGAGCTGGTGGAATGGTGCAGGTCGCTGAATCTTCCTGAGAATGGTGATGCTGCTGCCCTTAAGAACAGCCTTATGGAATATTATAAGGTGCAGGAAGAGAAAAAGCCTGACAAGAAGGGTGACACAATCATTATCAGAAGCTCTGACAAGACCAGATACTTTTCCATCGAGCAGATGGATCAGAATTATATAATAATAACAGGTAATGTGGTTCTTGAAGTCAATGAGGAGGACAAGGACATAAAACATCAGATCCAGGCCGACAAGCTGATCTACAACCAGAACAAACAGCTTATGACTGCTGATGGAAATGTGATTTACACGAAGACCAGCGAAGGCAAGGATGAGAAGTTTTTCGGTGATAAACTGACCTTCAATATGGAGAACTGGAGCGGCGTCTTCTTTGCAGGTATCTCTGAGAAGACCATGACCATGAATGAAAAGGAAGTCAAATTCTATTATTCCGGAGAGAAGATCCACAGGATCAGCAAAGAGGTATCCATTATGGAGAATGCGGATATCACCTCCCAGCAGGATGCCGATACTTCATACTACAGACTTCATGCCAAGAAAATATGGCTGCTGGCGCCGGGAGAGTGGGGAGTCAGCAATGCAGTTCTTTATGTTGGAAATATCCCTATGTTCTATTTCCCATTCTTTTTCAAACCTGGAGACAGATTCGTGATGCGTCCTTCAGTAGGTTATCAGGAGCAGAAAGGACATTTCATACAGACCACCACTTATCTGTACGGCGAGCCGTCAGCAGCTGACAGTGAGAACCTCTCTTTCCTGGCTGCCTCTGATGCCGAGGACAGACTGTATGAGAAGGAGCTTAACGGACTTTATCTGCGGCGTACAGATGTGAAGAAAGCCAATCCTGATGATTCTTCTTTTGTTAAGATCATGCTGGATCTTTATTATAATCTGGGATTCTATGGGGCTGTTCAGGGCGATCTGAAGGGAAATTCCTATTTCAATGACACAAAATTTTATCTGGGAATAGGAAAGACCAGAAACGTATATAATGAGAGCGGTTTCTTTACCCCATTCTATGAGTATGAGGACGGAAGCCAGGAGGATCACTGGCACAGGGGATATCTTGGAAACAAGAGGCTTCCTTTCAGGTTCGGTGCAGAGCTCGACACCGGATTCGATTATAAGATATTCAGATCCACGCTGGCTTTTGATATTTATTCTGACCCTTATCTGCTGCGTGATTTCGAGAACAGAAGTGAGAGCATGAACTGGGGAAAACTTCTTGGAATGGAAGATAACACAGAGGATGATGTGGATGATTACACTGGTGTCAGAGACCGTCTGTACTGGTTCTTCCATACTGAGCTGAATCCTGATTTCGGCAATGTCAATAAATATCTTTCATTCAAACTCACCAAAATGGATTTTTATATGAACTGGGTCAACAAAGAGCGTGATATCACAGGAATGAAGGGCCTTGATCCTTCACTTCCGGGCTACATAGATCCAAGCTATTCCACTGATTTTTTCTTTCCTGAGTCAACTTTCTATTATCCTGAGAACTATGTGCTTCCTGATATGTCTTTCACTGTCTCCGGAACTATTTTTGATACAGTTTATAACAAGGATACCAATTACCAGAGACAGGAAAAGAAGAAGGAGAAAGCCCTTGCCAAAGCTGAGAAGCAGATGCTGAGGAAGGAGGATGAAGGGGAGACTGATGCTTCAGCGGAAGAGGCAGATGCAGAGACTGGTGAGGACGAACCTGCTGCACCTCATTCTGTTTCTGACAGCATAGCCGCACTGGACAGCGACAGTGACAGACTCAAGAGCATTATGAAAAAGCCTTTTGCTGATGATAAGAAAGATGACGGAGATAAGAAAAGAGAGACAAAAGTGCTGCGTGTTCCTGATGCTGCGGAGGATGAGCCT
>JAKSTW010000051.1 GCA_024402405.1 Spirochaetia bacterium
AAAGATGGAGGCTGTCTTCATCAGTAAACTTTTTCCAGACAGTTTCAGGATTATGAGGTGCGTCCCGGGCAGATCAGTTTCATGGAAGCAGTCTGCAATTCCTTCAATGATAACAATATCTGTGTGGCCGAGGCTGGCACAGGTGTAGGAAAATCATATGCCTATCTGATTCCTGCCTTTCTGTGGGCGGAACGGAACCATGAGCGGATCGTCATATCCACCGGAACCATAAATCTTCAGCATCAGCTTCTGGAGAAAGATATACCTGAAATAAAAAAACTTCTGGACAGCAAACTCAAAGCAGTTCTGGTGAAAGGACGGCAGAATTATATATGCCTGAGAAAATTCAATGAAAGGAAAAATGAGGCTGAGCTGTTTGACGATCAGGATGAGTTCTATACCATTGAGAAGTGGACTCAGGTGACAGAGACAGGGGATCGCAGCGACCTGACTTTCATGCCTAAACGTGAGCTTTGGAGCGAGATTGCCTCCGACAGTGAGACATGTCTGGGACTCTATTGCCCGTACCGTGAGAAATGCTTTGTGCTGCGAAACAGAAAAGAGGCTGCCGGAGCTGATATTCTTGTGGTGAACCATCACCTGCTGTATTCTGACCTTTATGCCCGCAGCCAGGGTGCCAGTCTGAATGGAACCAGCATACTGCCGTTCTATTCCAGGGTGATTTTCGATGAGGCACACAATATGGAGAGTTCTGCCACGTCATTTTTCTCAGAGTCACTGACTAAACGTGGCATACAGGCTGCACTGAACAGAATTTTCCGCAGGATGCGTACCAGAACATATGGTCTGTATAAATTCTGGCTGCAATATTCCCAGAAAGATTCTCTGCTGGAAGAGATCCCACAGCATATCCAGACTGTTATTGACGATGCAGATCTGCTGGAAAAGATCATCCATGCCAACATACCGGATCATACTTCAGTGGTGGACATAAATACTGATATCAACATTGACAGGATCGGTATTCTTGATGCACTGGCCAAAGTGAAATGCTCACTCATAAAGATCTTTAATGATATTGAGGAGATCTATGACGAGCTGGTACGTCTTCCGGAGGATCAGGTAAAGGATTCAGGTCATCAGATCTACGAGACCGCACTGGTTAAGAACAAGATAAATACGCTGATTGAGTTCTGCAATTCCTTTGCCGATACATCTGATTCCTATGTGGCGTGGATAGAGAAGCGGAAGAATTCAGTGCTGAATATAACACCTGTTTCTGTGGCTGATATTCTTTGTTCGACGATTTTCGAGAAGCTGACAAATGTGGTGCTGGTATCTGCCACTCTGAGCATAAACCGCAATTTCAATTACTACTTCAGACGGGTAGGACTGAATCTGGCTGAAAGACCGATAAGATCTGATATTTTCGCTTCTCCGTTCGATTATAAACGTAATGTGCTGCTGTCTGTGCCGACAGATTTGCCTGAGCCTAACGATCCTCATTATGCTGATGTGCTGACCGACCTGATAAGAGATATGATACTGATTTCCGAGGGAAAGGCACTGGTCCTGTTCACTTCCTATAATATGCTGAATACAGTCTATGATCTGGTGAAAGATGATTTTGCCAATGCCGGAATAGTGCTTTACAGACAGGGAGATGGTGACAACAAGATTCTGCTGGAGAATTTCAAGGCTAATATAAACAGTGTGCTGTTTGCCACTGATTCTTTCTGGGAAGGTGTGGACAGCCCGGGTGAGACACTTTCACTGCTGATACTCTGCCGGCTCCCGTTCAAGGTGCCGTCTGATCCTGTGATAAAGGCCAGAATGGATCTGATCGAGAAGCAGGGTGGTAATTCATTTATGGATTATTCACTTCCAGAGGCAGTCATAAAACTGAGACAGGGATTCGGACGGCTTATCCGCAGAAAAAGTGACAGAGGTGTGGTGCTGATAACAGATTCACGGATCGTGAATAAATTCTATGGCAAGATATTCCTGTCATCACTGCCAGTGACAATGAGAAATTTCACTGTGAAAGACAGAATAGGTGAGCCTATAGAGTCTTTTCTGTACTCTCCCTGATAAACTGTCTGTATTTCTCAGGATCAATGTCAATTGACATGATATTGTTTTCTGCTGATGTTCTGCTGAGAGCTTCCTTTGCCTCGGCAATAAGGGTGTCTGCGCTGAGCAGCCTGCCATTCCTGGATGAGAGCCCGGCATAAAGCACTCTCTCTCCTGCAAAACCACCTACCTTGGAGACAAATACTTTCACGATATCACATGCCTCACGGAGGGTCTTGTCCAGAATGATCAGATTGAAGCAGTCATCTTTATCTTCGAACAGCAGTGCTGATGTCATGAAAAGATTTTCGGCTACGCGCAAAGTCTCTTTGACCAGTTCCTTATCGGGAATGACAACATATCTGAATGCACAGAGTACCAGATTCCTGTCATCTCCGGATGCAGCATCCAGTTCATGTGCCAGGTATTCACGGAACGTATGTCTGTGTGAAAATCCTGATTCGGACAATGATACTGGCTCAAGATCATCATTTTCTTCATAGTCTTTATCATCATCAGCTGTTTCTTTTTTCCTGAATTTCAGTGATCTGAGTTTTGAGATCGCATCAGTAAGGAACAGAAGGATAAAAATAATGAAAATCAGAATTATGGTGAACATAGTCTTGAATATGGACATCACCTTATCCGGCTCACTTACCAGGTACAGGACCTCACCATTTATTGATTCACCGGCAAGACTTGAGATCTCAAAAGTGTTCATGGAACAGAATCTTGAGTATTTTATGTATTCAGCTGTTTTGGAGAAATCTGTGTCTTTTTTGAAAATATCAGGATTGGAGGCAAGAACATAAAGCGGAGTGCCGTCAGCTGACTTTATCACCAGAGACTGGATCCTTCTGTCGCTTCTGAGGATATTCTTCATATCGCGGCTGAATCTGGATGAAGTGAAACCACCCTCAACTATATAAGTGCCCTTCACCTTGTTGCGTATCTCTGTGGTAACTGCCTCTCCGCGGTGGAGATTTTCTTTATACTTCCTGTGAATATCAGCGGCAAGAAATGTCAACACAATTAAAAAGATGACAACTGATGAAACTGCAAAGATCTGAACTATTTTTTTCTTCATGATTACTGTTTTTCTCCAATTTTCTTAATGATCTCACTTACCAGAGCAGTGAACCTGGCACCGCTCTCTTTTGCGACCCTTATGACATCATCGCCATCCAGTGGAGTTTTCTCGATTCCGGCTGCCATATTGGATATGAATGAGATACCCAGTACTTTCAGACCGGCATGACGCGCCAGTATGGTCTCCGGAACTGTGGACATTCCCACAGCGTCAGCACCCAGGATCCTTGCCATCCGTACTTCAGCAGGAGTCTCATAGCTTGGACCTGTGAACCATGCATAAACACCGCTTTTCAGCTCAATGCCGCATTCTTCTGCAGCAGTGCAGCATTGAAGCTAAAATTGCTGATGGTCAGGGTCTGGCCTTCAAAGGGCTTTT
>JAKSTW010000052.1 GCA_024402405.1 Spirochaetia bacterium
TTCCAAAATCACGTTTCTGATCTGGCCGCATCCATTACCGCTACAGAAACTGAAATTCAGGAGATCGACCGCCAAATAGAAATGCAGCATGAGATCCAACGACTCTGCGAGGTATATCGTCACTGCCGCGATGTGGTAACCGCCGAGAAATCTGCAAAAAACCAAAAAGCATATCAGGACAAACACGAGGCTGAGTACGATCTGCATGACCGAACTATGCAGGAACTGCAAGCTCTCGGCATTACACGTATTCCCAGTCCTGAGAAAATTCAGAAACAACTGAATGCTCTGGAAGAAGAAAAAGCCAGAGTTACCAAAGAACTACAATCCCAGAAAAAACAGCAAAAAACCTTGCAGACTGTACAGGCAAATATGCAGGCTCTGCTAAATGGAAAGGCTCTGCAGAAAGCCATCGCACAAACCGACAAGGAATTCCAGGTTCTATGATCTCCATATTTTATAATCTTCACACAGACATATTTCCTACGCTGACAAAAAAAATCCCCATAATGGGTAACCGAATTCACGATTACCCATTACAGGGAACTCATACCTGATTAGTCAAATACAGGATGCGGAATTTTTTCAATATCGATATTATCGTTTCTGTCTTCTTTGATGTACGGGAACAACGTGACTTTAGCGCGGATTCTCATCTGATAAGTTCCCGGATTGCCCCAAAGAACTTCAACTTCCTTACCTTCTACAGCATAATCCTCATCGATTGTACAAATAGAAATCATCTCTCGAGTCTTAGCGGAAAGCATACGGTCAGAGGATGCTCCAATCAGTTTATCACCATCATATACTGCATCCATATGAATGGTAGAGCAATTGTTCTTGAAATCATAATCTCCAACCATATCCATATAGTCAACACGCTTTTCAGGATCCATTACTGCAGCCTGAACCTTAAGGATATCTTCCTTATTCCAGATCAGGTGAACTGCGGTATTGTGATGACGCTGTGACTCTGCGAGAAGTGCTTCTTTACCCATAAAGTCATGATCAAAGCGAACCAGATTTCCCCATCCGCAATCATACGGACTATGATACTGAAGCTCACTTTCTCTTGGAAGGCTGCCGGAAAGAATGAACTTATCTCCCTCCATCTCAAATCGAATGTTGTAATGCTCTGCCAGCTGGAAGATAGAACCTTCGCAGTGCTGATTTACATAGCAGATACGACCGATTTCCTGGACACCGTACTTTTTATCCATATCAAGAAGTTTCTGATATACATACGGTGCATCTTCTGCCGTAGTGTGGATCTCATATGCAAGTGTTCCTGCCATACCGGTACGAAGAATACGTACTGCTTTTCCGTCGATCTTTGCCTCACAGGAATACATAAATTTCAGATCATGAAGATCCTGACGGCATACCTGTTCAACAACCTCGAGAGAATGAATACCGCAAAGCTGAATAACAGCATAGTTCTCACGCAGATTTTCACATTCAAACTTGAACGGATTTCCCATCTGCATATTCAGGAAATTCGGATCAACCAGATTGAATGCCAGATAATCTTCTTCTCCTGTTCGGATGCAGATGCCATCAACAAGAACTTTTCCGCCATTATCGCAGAAGATGACATGGCGTGCTTTTCCTATCGGGAATGTTTTAAAAGTATTAACCGTACAGCAAGTTAAAAGTTTCAGATAATCACTTCCATGTACTTTGAAAACGTTGAAAGGATTGAGTCCTACGTGAAGTGAACATCCGTCATAGTATGCCATTTCTTCTACGTCCCAACGATCGAACGCAAACGGATGCAGCTGCCACTTTCCGTCTGAGTCAGGTGTCCAGGAACTTTCCGGACACACAAATACTTTGTTTTTTGGAACTTTACATGGGATCAGTGGTGTGATTTTTACATCTGGTGTCAGTGCAATGCTCATAATTATTTCCTCCTTATAATTGGCCGTCCAATTTTTTCTATTTTTATCATAGCATTTGTTATGCATATTGGTTATAATGATATCAATATAGTTATGCGGTATATGCATAAGAAAGAGGCAAGCAATGCAGATACAGTATATGCGTGAATTCATGGCATTTCATGAATATGGGAATTTTTCAAAGACTGCCCAAAGTCTGTATATCACACAGCCGGCATTGAGCCGTCACATTGCAGAAATGGAAAAAGAACTGGGTGTAAGACTGTTAGATCGTAATAAACATTCTGTATCTTTCACAGAGGCAGGTCTGAAGGTATACAAACAATTCAGGAAAATAATACAGACCTACGATAACTTGACGCAGGAACTCTCCGAATATCAGAATGGTGTTATCGGAAAGTTAAAACTCGGAATGCTCTATTACACCATTCATCAGGATTATGGTGCAATCATGCCAAAATTCACAGAAAAATATCCGAATGTAGAAATCAAAAGATTTTCTTTTCAGCCACATGAGGGATATGAAGCATTAATGGAAGAAAAAGTCGATATCTGCGTAATACCGAGAACCAATTATCCCGGCAGTGAAGTTCTTCGTTATTGCGATATTACACAGGGTGGTATGGATGTTATGATGTCTGTAAAGCATCCACTTGCTTCCAAAAAAATGCTCACCTTAGATGATTTGAAAAATGAAATCTGTATTCAACTGCGAGATGATCCCATATCCAATCATTCCTATAACGAGGCCCTCACTTCGTGTGGATTTACTCCGAAGAATGTGATTTTGACTGATAATATTGATACAGTCCCATTTTTACTTCAAAAAACAAATGCTATTTACATAAAAGCAAAAGGCTTTTCTGTTTCAGGATTTGAAAACGAGATTACCATGCGGGATATCCTGGAACCGAATCTTAAAGTAACCAAATCCTATGCCTACCGTGCAGACAATACCAATCCGCTAGTACCACTATTTATAGAAATGGCTAACCGGAAGTAGTCCATTTAGCTTAATACCTATGCATTAACACATCCGTACACACAAAAAATCAGGACTTCCACTCCTTTTTGAAATGGAAGTCCTGTGTATTTCTTTCAGGCCTGCTCTACATCGAATTCTTCCTGATCGATACTGATGCTGCTCAATAATTCCAGATATTCCGCATCGCTGCATTCTTCCAGATATGTCAGAAGTTCAGCCAGCATCTCACTGACTTCGTGGTTCATTTCATCAGAAAGGTTCATCTGCAGATAGCGGATGATCACCGGTTTCTCCTGCGTATCAAAGCAGGTCATGATTGCTTTTGCTTCTTCTGTGATTCTTCTCATATCACTTCCACACTCCTCTCTTTGCGTTCGCTCCCTTTCTGAGCGGCTATCATCTCCTTATTGCGCTGCAGTCGCTCATGAATGGAAAGTTTCTTTTTACCCTGTTTGGTCTGCGGCTGATCCGGCTGTCTTCTCTCATCTGCCTTTGCAGGTGATTTTTTTATTGCATTTGGGAT
>JAKSTW010000053.1 GCA_024402405.1 Spirochaetia bacterium
ATAGGACTTGGAATTCTGACAGAAAAAGATTCGCCGGCGGCAGATATGATAAAGACAGCACAAAGCAGAAAGATCATCAGCCCTGTTGGCTTTCTTGCCTTAATGTGACAGAATTCTGTTTTCGATCTCACTTTTTACCTGCATCAGTATGCTGCTGTATTTTTCATCCAGCTGATTCTGGGCCTGGGAAAGGGCTTTCTTAAAGTCAGGGTCATTCTCCACCGATATATCCACATCCATTCCAAGCTTTTCTGAGATTTTTCTCTGTCTTTCCTCGATCTGCGGTGCCAGCTGTTCCCTGATGTTTTCTTTCAGCATATCTTTGTTCGTACTGTACTGGCTGAAGAATCCTGTGAGCTGTCCGAAAAGTTCCTGTATATACGGTGCCTGCTCCTTAGAACACAGCATCAGGGCATCCCTTATCCTGTCAGTCCTTTCCTGGCTGTAGTCCCGGCTGGAAGGCATGACCAGATTGGCATTCAGCACTTTCACCATTCCTGTGACCAGCTGTTCTTTGTCGCTGTCTGAATACTTATCCAGCAGTGATTCCAGATCTTCTCTTGTGGATCCGTCATTCTCGATGAATCTGAAGACCGATTTTCTCCCTTCGTTCTGTATGATGCTGCCTGCGGCCGAAGCCCTTGCGGCGCTTATATTTTTTGTCCTTTCCAGTGCTTTTTCAAGTGCGGACTTGATCTCACCCATAAGTTCCTCCATTTCCATTTTAATTAAATAAACATCTAAAGTAAATAAAGATTGAACAACCCATGATAAAATTGTAAAATAATTAAAATTAGGAGTAGTGTGCTTTGAAAATTAAGATTATGATTTTGTTCGCAGTTTCCATGCTTTTCATGTCATGTGTCGGCATCGATACAGTGATCGATCTGAACCAGGATGGAAGCGGTTCTGTGACTTTTGAATATAGAATTTCAGATATTGTTATGAATTTGGGACAGAATGACGGCAGGTCCATTCCTCTTCCTGTAAGCAAGGCTGATTTCGAGGACACTGTAAGGAAGACAGCCGGTCTTTCCCTTAGATCTTATAAGATCACAGAATCCGGGAATGATTCACTTATCACTGCAAAGATCGATTTTGACAATGAGGATGCGCTTCTGCTTCTCCTTAACTGCGGTATGACAGACTGTGTCAGCCTCACCAGAAAGGATGGGGTGACTGTTTTCAGACAGACTCTTTCACATGGAAATGTTCCTGATATAAATCCGGAGATACTGCTGAACATGAAATCGATGTTCGATGGTTATTCCATAAAGACCACGCTTAATCTGCCTGTAAAGCCGTCAGGCGCATCCGGCGGTGAGATAATAGGACGTACCTGCATATCTGATGATTATGGCACAGGCGATGTGCTTTTCTCTGAGAAACCTGTGGTATGGGAAGTGCAATGGTAGTATGGACAAGATAATCATCCGGGGTGCCCGGGAACATAACCTGAAGAATATTGATATTGACCTTCCAAGAGACAAGATGGTGGTCATATCAGGTCTCAGCGGATCAGGAAAGTCTTCGCTGGCCTTTGATACCATATTTGCAGAGGGACAGAGGCGTTATGTGGAGTCGCTGTCTTCCTATGCCAGAATGTTCCTGGGACGGATGGAAAAGCCTGATCTGGACTATATCGAGGGACTTTCTCCTGCCATATCCATTGAGCAGAAGACCACACACCGGAATCCGCGGTCCACAGTCGGTACCGTTACAGAGATCTATGATTATTTCCGACTTCTTTATGCACGGGTAGGTGTTGTCCACTGTCCTAAGTGCGGACGTGAGATCCATGAACAGTCTGTTGACCAGATCCTGGATGTGATCTTCGCATTTCCTGCCGGTACCAGAATGACATTTCTGGCTCCTATGGTTTATGGCAAGAAAGGTGAGCATGAGAAGCTTATAGCTGATGCAGGCAAGGCTGGTTTTGCCAGGATCCGCATTGACGGTGAGCTCCGTGATCTTACCGAAGAGATAGTCCTGGACAAAAAGAAAAAACATTCCATCGATATTGTTGTGGACAGAATAAAAAAATCCGAGGAGAATAAATCCAGGATCAGTGAGGCTGTGGAAACAGCGGTGAAGACCAGCGGCGGAAGAGTCATTGTGGATGTTGCCGGTACTGATGGCGGGAGCCGCGAGTATTATTTCTCCGAAAAGAATTCCTGTCCTGACTGCAACATAAGCATACCTGAACTCCAGCCCAGACTTTTCTCTTTCAACAATCCGTATGGTGCATGTCCTTCATGTGCAGGTCTGGGAATGACCATGGAGTTTGATGTTGATCTTATAATGCCTGACCGGTCACTTTCGTACAATCAGGGAGGAATTGTCCCATACAATCCTAAATCAGACTGGTTCCGCAGTTGGTTTCAGGCTCTGGCTGATGAATATGGCTTCACTCTGGACACGCCGCTGGATCAGCTTTCAGAAGAGATCATCCATATTCTGCTGCATGGTTCTGACAAGGAACTGCATATCTCATACACCAGCCAGCGGGGCGACAAAACTTCAGCATACAACATGGCTTGTCCCGGAATTTTCCAAAATCAACGGTCAGGTCATCGTCGGCGCCATGAATCAGGCGTTCTTCACCCTGTCCCTCGGCATCGGCAGTATGGCGATCTTCGGCAGCTACATGGACAAGGAGCGCTCTCTCATCGGCGAGTCCATCAATGTTATCTGCCTTGACACTTTTGTTGCAATCGTTGCGGGGCTTATCATGTTCCCCGCCTGCTTCACTTACGGTGTTGAAGTCAATGCCGGTCCCAGCCTGCTCTTTGATACCATGGCGTCCGTTTTCACCAACATGAGCGGCGGCCGCTGG
>JAKSTW010000006.1 GCA_024402405.1 Spirochaetia bacterium
TTCCTTATGACTGACTGTCTGGCACCAAGAGCCTTTCTAATACCGATTTCCCTTTTGCGCTCAGTTACAGATACGATCATGATATTCATGATCCCTATGCCACCGACCAGAAGAGAGATGGCTGCCACGCCGCCCAGCATGAGACTCAATGTTCCCATTATCTCATCAAACTGCTCCATCATGCTCTGCATGGACATGACCCTCACTACCCGGTCCTGCCCTGTAACTTTCCTGGCATAATCCTCGATTTTTGTCTTCAGCGCAGAGGCCTCACCCTGAGAAACAGCCTTAACTATCACAGTGCTGGCCTTGGGATTAGGTTCTATTTTCTTCCTGTAGAATCCGCTGGTGACATATACCATATTGTCAGGTGACTCCATTCCGGCACTGGACTGCTCCTTCAGCACCCCCACTACCTTCAGACCGAACCTGACACCGTTGACATCCAGAGTCAGTACCTTACCTACAGCATCTCCATCAGGGAAAAAATTGGCCATAACCTCAGAACCTATCACAGCACGCTGGGTGCCATAGTAATCATCTGTGGCTGTCAGCATCTCCCCCATCTCTATCTCCATGCCGCTCATCTCCAGATATCCGACCTCCACAGCTTTGGTGGTGACACTTCCCTCAGTAGCACCATACCTGATATTTCCGCTGAGATTGTTACAATAATAGACATGTTTGGTTTCCGGAAATCCCTCCAGTGTCTCTCTGAAATCATCATCAAAATCCATGGTGACAGTACTGCGCATCCATCCGCTGCTGACCTGCACCAGATCAAGCCCTGATGCATTGAAGGAACTTTTCACATTGGCAGTGGCACTCTGCCCCAGAGTAGTCACTATTATGACTGATGCCACACCTATGATTATACCCAGCAGTGAAAGGCTGGTTCTGACCTTGTTATTCTTAAAGTTATGAAGTGCACTGATAAAATCTTCAAACACGGCTGTCCTCCACAATAAGTCCGTCCTGGAGACGTATCATTCTTCTGGCAGACCGTCCGACAGTGATATCATGAGTTACAATGATCACTGTGGTTCCAGCCTCATTGATCTCATGGAAAAGATTCAGCACTGAGTGTCCTGTCTCGCTGTCCAGGGCACCGGTAGGCTCATCAGCCAGAATAATGGCCGGCTGGGTCACAGTGGCCCTGGCTATAGCCACACGCTGCCGCTGTCCTCCTGAAAGCTCTGCAGGCCTGTGATATATACGGTTTCCCAGATCCATCCGCTCCAGTGCAGCCACTGCCATATCTTTCCGCTGACTGATATCGATCCCCTTATATCTGAGAGGCAGCATCACATTTTCCAGTACATTAAGATTTGGCAGCAGGAAATATTGCTGGAATACAAAACCGATGGTCCGGTTCCTCAATGATGCCAGCTCATCCTCACCCATATCCTTCACAGATTTACCACGGATCAGGATATCACCCTCAGTAGGTTTATCCAGACAGCCTATCATATTCATGCATGTAGATTTGCCCGAACCTGAAGGTCCCATTATGGAAAGGAACTCTCCGTCATCCACTGCAAATGAGATTCCTCGTAATGCCTGAACCACCACTGTCCCCATGGTGAATGATTTCTTCACATTCTCCAGCGAGATCACAGGAACTGCCATTATCTCTTTCCTCCCGGCATAGGAACCCCAGGCATACGCATACCGCCCATGGCACCTCCCATTCTGGCATTGCCGGAAATATTCTCTTTCTGAGCCAGCAGCACATCACCAGGCTTTGCACCCTCAAGAATCTTCACCATTCCATTGGTGAATGTATCCACTTTCACGCTGCGGCGCTCTGTCTTTCCATCAGCATTTCTGACATCAATGAAAGCAGAACCTTTCTCATATCCAATGGCCCTGGAATCCACCAGCACCACATTCTCAGGCCGGCTGACCACAATATCGGCAGTGAATGAGAATCCAGGCAGGATCTCTTCCGGCGGATCATCAATACGGATCTCCACATCAATGACTGTGGCACCACGGCTGGTTATACGTCCGATGGCAGGATATGAATCAACATAACCTTTGACCTTCATATCAGGATAGGCAGGAAATGAAAAAATAACATCCTGCCCTACTCTCAGTCTGGCAGCGTCAGTCTCCACAACCTCAACCTCAGCATACAGATAAGATCTGTCTATGATCGTTCCGATATCGTTGGCCAGGTCAGTGTTCAGATAGTCACCCTCGTTTATATTCAGATCTACCACTATACCGTCAAAACGTGCCGTTATGGTTCTGTCCTCCAGCTTGTTCACAAGCATGGCTTTCTGCATTTCCATCACATTCAGTTTTTTCGGTGAGCCGTTGATCCTGGTCTGTTCCATCTCATACATATGATTTGCCAGGTTGTATTCCTGCTCAGAGGCATCAAGCTCTACGATAGGATCGCCTTTCTTGACATAATCCCCGACTTTCACATTTACTTTCTTGACAGTACCATCATTCTTGGTCTTCATGACCTGTTCCTGGGCTGCCTCCACATTACCTGAAATCTCAATTATATTCTCATGGATCTGCCCCATGACAGTATATGACGTATTATCCCTGTCCTTATCCTTTCTGACAGCTAAAAGCAGGACAGCAAGGACAACAACAGCAGAAGCAATGATCATAAAGATTTTTTTTCTGGATTTCATATTCACTCCTCGATGAACAGGTTGATGAGTTTTTTATTGTATATAAGCCGGTCAAGCCTGAGAGCCAGATTGGTGATCTTAGATGTCTCCCAGTGAGTGCGGCTCTCGTCGTACTTAAGCTTGGTCACGACTCCTGACTTATAGAATCTATCATATTTCTGATACAGCTGATAATACAGATCCTCTTCCTCGGCATACTGAGTACGCTTCCATTCCAGATCCTTATAGGAAGTGATCATCTCATCACATGTATCACTGTAATCATCAAGAGCATCATCAATGTTTATCTGATCCTTCTCAAGAGATAGTTTGTCATACTGCAGATCCAGCTTATCCAGCTTGGACTGATTCGGTGTCCAGGTAACAGCAAAGGATATGGCAGTCTTATCCAGATCTGTGACAGGGATCTTCAGCCCCACATCCGCAGACAGGCTGCGCCAGCTCATGCCCACACCAGTCAGCACGGAATGATTCTTCTCCCGGAGATAATCATTGCTGCCCATATCTCCGTAGGCATATCCAACTTTGCCATTGAGTTTGAATCCAGGTTCTGTACTTTCCCTCTCCTTGGAATTATAGTAGATGTCCCACAGTGAATTCTCATATTCCTTATATTTCTCAATATCAAAGTCATTTATTGACAGCAGCTCCACTTCCGGTATCTCCTCAGGCAGTCCGTCGATCTCAGGAAGATCACAGTCGTTGGCCAGCTGCTTCAACCCCTGATCCAGCAGACGCATCTTCTCATCATATTCACGGCTGGCAGTGCGGAGAAGCAGTTCCTTATCCTGATATTCAGTCTGATCAGAAGTATAACCCTGGGTCCTGACCAGCTGGAAATTCTCATTGGCCTCGTTATAATCATCCATATAATTAAGAGCATCAATGCGTATGGAAAAAAGATCACGGAGTTTGCTCAGAAACTCCTGCTCAGCCTCATTGCATCTGGAAGTATAACTCCGTTCTTTCATGGTAACAGCCCTTTCCAATGCCAGTCGCTGAACTTCTATGACTGTAGTCTTCTTTGCAGGAAGCAGATCTCTGGATAATGTGGCCTCAACCCCTGCATCCTCACGGGAACCTCCTATAATGACAGGAACTTTGACCTGCAGCTCCGTATTGTGCGCATCAGGGACTGTGACAGTGACTGAAGGCTCCATATCGATCACTGTCTCGGAACCATCACGGTAAAGAGTGCTGCTGCCTGTCTGAGCCTTGAAATTAAGCCCGTTCTGAATATTATATTTCTCAAGATCGATCCTTGCCTGCTCCAGTTCAAGTTTCAGCTTGGCAATATCATTATCAGCCTCCAGATATTTTTCAAGAAGATAGGAAAAATCTGAGCTGAAAGAATTAAATACCGGAAAAATCAAAAGAATAAACAATAAAAATTTCTTCTTCATACTGAAAATATATTCAACCTTATGAAAATTAACAATACAGATAAAATTATATAACATATATAACAAAAAATTACAGAACATAACTTTGTTGACACCTGCAAAGCCTTAGGATAATCTGTTGATATATGAAAAAATTTCTGGCTTTTTACCCAGCATTCTTCAAGTGGCTGCTTATAGCAGCTCTGTCCCTGGGTTCCGGTGCACTTGTTGCAGCAATAATTGTATATCCGCTGTGGTTTACAGCCACAAGATCCACAGTTCTGTATAACTGGCTGGTTCTGACAGCTGTGATCGTAATAGCGGCATCTGTAATATCGGTAAAATTCATAAAAACAAGGCATGAGGGCGCAACAACAGGAGAAATACTGACATGGAAATTTTTCCCTTTCATGCTGAAACTGTTCATATGGGCTCTTATCTTCATGGCCGCGGTGCTGGGTACCGTGCTTTTCATGAACAGATCTGTCACAGGAGGCATAATAGCAGGAGCTGTGCTGCTAGGACTGGCAGGACTTCTTTATATGTTGAAAAATCTGAAAGAATCTGATAAAAACTGTTAATGTTTAAACAGAAAATACCGAAGATAAAGTATCGAGACAATATAGTTCCCCTCCCAGTTAACTATATCATCCGATGCTTAGGCTGATTCCCATAATCAGCCTAATTTTTTTATGGGGCGTCTGAGCTCTGTCCCCTGTCTTATATTGTCAGTCGTCATCAAACAGTGCCATATATATCGGACTCGCCATAAGCCGAAAATATCCGAACTCATACTTTTTAGCCGAAGTCACCATGCCTGCCTTAACCGGGTTATTGCATATATATTCAAACACCCTCAACGCAGATTCCGTTGTCTCGATCAGCACACTCTTGAAACGTCCCATCCACAGGTGCCCCTGCCTCCCATTCATTCTGTTGTACCTCATAGCAAACACGGAGAATACCCACTGCATCAACTTCGACAAGCTCTGTCCCTGCCTCATCCGCAACATTATATGCACATGGTTGTCCATTATCGTGATGTTCTTCATGTGAAAACGGAACTTCTTCTGTGTCTTCGCCTGCCTGAGGACCGTGAGGAACAGATGCTTGAAATGCGCATCCCTCAGCAGCTCTTTTCCTTCATTTATCCTGTTTATCACGTGATATGTGCCACCATCCTTTATGACCCTAGCTCTCCTAGCCATTATTCATAACCTCCAATATCTGCACCATCAATGTGCTTTTACTGCATAACATTCTGTTTCTTCGTTTTGATTCAAATTCTGTGATTATTTTTCTCATTTTTTATGTTTTCATGCTATGATTACCGAGCTCTGTCCCCAACACACAACAACTCCTTTATGACTGGAAGTCGGGGACAGAGCTTGCAGTCAGCATATTACGCAAAAAAAATCCCCGGCATATACCGGGGATCATAACCTTATCAAGCCAGAAACTCAGACCTGTGCAGCTTCCATTCTGGCCTTGGCATCAGCAATGACAGCATCAGCTATCTTGCCGTTTATCGGACTGTAATGGTCAAACTCAACTTCAAAAGATCCGGTTCCTGATGTTATAGAACGGAGATCCACAGCATATCTCAGCAGTTCAGCCTGAGGTACCTCAGCGTTCACCTGCTGGAGACCGCCACCCATGCTGTCCTGTCCCAGAACTTTTCCTCTCTTGGAGCTCAGATCAGAAAGGACATCACCAAGGTACTGATCCTCAACGAAAACAGCCAGCTTCATGACAGGTTCCAGAAGCACAGGAGAAGCCTTGGAGATGACTTCTTTCAGACAGCCTTTTGATGCCATCTTGAATGCCATCTCAGAAGAGTCCACCGGATGTTCCTTTCCATCAAACAGGTTGACTTCAATATCAACAATAGGATAACCAGCCAGATATCCTTCCTGCATTCCCTCAGCAATACCTTTCTCAATTCCAGGTATATATCCCTTGGAGACAGCACCTCCTTTAATCGTATTGATGAATCTCAGGTATTCACCGCGCTCTATCGGCTGCACCTCAAAATGAACTTCAGCAAACTGTCCGTGTCCGCCAGACTGCTTCTTATGTCTGTAACTGCCGGCAGCTTTCTTTGTGATCGTCTCACGGTATGCCACCTGAGGAAGCTTTGTTGATATACTTATCTTCTGTTTGTCACGGATCTTGTCCAGAATCATGTTGACCTGAAGCTCACCCATTCCAGATACGATCGTCTCTGTGGTCTCCTTGTTATAGGAGATACGGAATGTGGTATCCTCAATGGCAGCCTTCTGCATGAACTGTGCCAGCTTGTCCTCATTCTTCTTGTCATCCGCAGAAACTGTGATCTCAAATGTAGGGGTCGGCAGACGCAGATGTATGAATGTATCCTTCAGCTCGCCGGTATAAAGTGTATCATTTGTAAGGGTAAGAGGCATCTTTGCAGCAATACCGATATCACCGGCAACAAGTTCTTTCACTTCCACCAGTTTCTTGCCGACACAGGTATAAAGCTTTCCGACCTTCTCTTTCTTGCCTTCCCTGGAGTTCATAAGCTCCATATCCTGTGTTATGACACCACAGATACATTTCCAGAAAGAGAGCTTTCCGGAGAACTGGTCAATATTTGTCTTGAATGTGAAGCATCTGACATCGCCATCAGGAGTAATAGGAACCAGAGTTCTGTTCTTCTCTTCATCCAGAAGCACATCATTGAATCCCAGCGGTGACGGTGATATCTCAGATATAAAGTCGATCAGTGCTGCAATACCTGAGCATTTCACAGCAGAACCTGCCAGAACAGGCACGATCTTATTATCATGCAATCCATTAATAAGGGCTTTTTTTACATCTTCCATGGAGAGAGTTCCATCATTGAGATATTTCTCCATGATCTCATCATCACCCTCAGCCGCACCTTCGATCATAAGCTCTTTGAATCCAGCAGCCAGATCAGCCATATCGGCAGGAATATCACAGGCAGCTTCCTTTGCCCCGGCAGCAGGGATCATATATGCCTTATCGGTCAGAAGACTGATGACTCCCTTATAATCTTTTGCTTCTCCCATAGGAATGACAACAGGAACAAATGTCATGCCGAATTTTTTCTTCATATCGGCAAGGGCATCCTTGAAACATGCTCTGTCCTTATCCATCTTGTTGATAAAAACCATACGTGGAATATTTCTTGCATCCAGTCGGCGCCATATCTTCATGGTCTCGATCTGTGCACCTGTATCCGCACCTATGACCATAAGATCTGTCTCACATGCACGCAGACCAAGTGTGACTTCACCGATAAAGTCAGAAGCACCAGGTGTATCAATAAAATTCAGTTTCTTATCATCTTTAACGATATATGCCAATGTGGAATGGAAAGAAATTTTCTTCTCAATCTCTTCCTCTGAATAATCACTTACAGTTTTACCGCTCTCTACAGTTTCTGCTTTCGAGATTGCTCCCCCAGAAAACAGGATTTGTTCCAGTAATGTTGTTTTTCCAGTGCCAACATGCCCGGTCAATGCAGTATTTTTTAATTGTACTGTTGTAAAGTCCATAATAGATAAATCCTCCTGTTTTTTTATCTTATTTAAGGATAAACCCAGAAATTTACAACCGTCAATCAAAAAGTTTAAAAAGTGTTAAATTGATGTTTTTATACTGTTCAGATGTTCTTTAAGTTTAATAAAGGTCTCTTCGCTGATATCATGCTCTATCTTGCAGGCATCGGCATAGGCAGTATCATGATCCACTCCCAGCATCTCAAAAAAACTGCCGATGATCACATGCCGTTCATAAATACGTCTGGCCACAGCCTCTCCCTTATCAGTGAGAGATATATTGCCATCTGAGGATATCCTGATATATCCATGCTCTTCCAGCCCATGGACTGCCACACTGACAGACGCCTTGGAAAATCCCATATGATGAGCTATTTCCACTGCCTTCACTGTGTCAGACTGCATGTGGAGAACATGGATAGTCTCCAGATACATCTCAGATGACTCATACATTTTCATGGACGCAGCCTTTCCATCACTCCCGAAACAGTGGATACAGGACTGTTGTTGTCTTTTGCCAGATCATAGGCTGTCTTGCCCTCAGGTGACTTGATGCACGGATCTGCTCCGTTGTCAAGCAGTGTTTCCACAACTCTTGAACTTTCATTGAAAAGAGCAGCCAGCATAAGAGGAGTGATTCCTCTCTTGTCCACAGCATTCACCTTGGCACCTGCATCAATAAGTGTTTTGGTATTGATGGAGTTTGTATTTGACATAGCAGCATACATAAGGGCTGATATTCCCTCATTATCTGTCTGATTAGGATCAGCTCCCAGTTCCAGAAATTTCTCTATGACGGAAGAGCTGAAGTTGAAAGCACAGGCATACAGGAATGGGGAGAATCCCTTGTCATTCTTCTCACTGATGGAGACACCCTTGCTGTTGAGGAAGTTTATAACCTCAGGATCAGGATTGAAACATGCGGCAATGACCATAGGGGTAAATTCACCGACCTTGAAATCAACATCTCCGCCAAGCTCCACGATCTTCTTTATGACATTCACATTATGATTTGAGAGACAGGCCTGCATCAGGATGGAATGTCCCTTTCTGTTCAGCATATTCCTGTCAGCTCCCCTTTTGATAAGGGTTTCCAGAACTGCAGGATTCTCATTCTTTGATACTGCATACATAAGCGCAGTGAATCCGTCATAGTCCATATCATCTATTCTGGCACCGCCATCCACCAGCACATCAATGACCTCAGCCTTCTGGTTTCCGCCGGCAGCAGCCATAAGAGGTGTCAGACCATCATTGTTCCGGACATTGGCATCAGCACCAGCCTTTACCAGTTCTCTGAAAATATCAGCGTTTGCAGTTGTCTGTGCAGCCAGCAGCAATGCTGTATTTCCATGGATATCAGTCTCATTCACCTTAGCTCCTGCCTTGATAAGAAGCTTCACAACATCAAGAGCCTCATCATTCTGTGCAGCAATCATAAGAGGTGTGGTAGCAGAATCTCCGCTGCCCACATTCACATTGGCACCATCTTTTATAGCCTGCTCAACAGCAGCAGTATTATTCATCATGACCAGCTGGTCAAACGGTGTCTTCTCACAAAAAGCATACCCAGGAATCAACGCAATGACAAAAAGTACAGATAAAAATTTTCTACGCATCTCATAACTCCAATCTTATTTTTTGAATCTGCTGATGGAATCTCTCATCCTTGCCTCAAGAGAAGCCATATAAGCCTCTTTTGAACTGTATGGAGTCCCTGCCACACCACTTGCAACAGCAGCCTCAGCCACTGCTGCTGATACGAATACAAAAGCCCTCGGGTCAAATGGCTTAGGAATGATATAATCTCTGCCGAACTCAATATGCTCAGCATGATATGCCCTAAGCACCTCTTCAGGAACCTCCAGTTTGGCCAGAGCTGCCAGAGCCTTAGAGGCAGCCACCTTCATCTCCTCGTTGATGGCAGATGCATGTACATCCAGAGCACCCCTGAAGATGAACGGAAATCCCAGGACATTGTTCACCTGGTTAGGATAATCAGAACGGCCTGTAGCCATTATCACATCTTTTCTGGCAGCCACAGCTTCAGGATATGTGATCTCAGGATCAGGATTGGCCAGAGCGAAAACCACAGGATCGTCAGCCATCGTTCTCAGCATATCTCCGGTGACCAGTCCCTTACCGGAAAGTCCCAGGAACACATCAGCCCCCACCATGGCATCAGCCAGGGTACCTGCCTCTGTTCCATTGGCAAAGAATTCCTTGTATGGATTCATACCTGCCTGGCGTCCCTTATAGATGATGCCCTTGGTATCACACATCGTTATATTTTCTCTCCGCACACCAAGTGAGATATAGAATCTGGCACAGGCAATTCCAGCCGCACCGGCTCCGTTGACAACAACTTTGATCTGGTCTATCTTCCTGCCTGTTATCTCCAGTGCATTCAGAAGAGCCGCACCTGTGATGATGGCAGTTCCGTGCTGATCATCATGGAATACAGGAATATTCATCACCTTCTTAAGCTCATCCTCGATGAAGAAACATTCAGGGGCTTTGATATCCTCCAGGTTGATTCCTCCGAAAGTAGGACCCATCAGCTTTACAGCATCCACAAATCTCTGAGGATCCTGACAGTCCAGCTCAATATCAAAGACATCCACATCAGCGAATCTCTTGAAGAGAACGCCCTTTCCCTCCATTACCGGCTTACCTGCCTCAGGACCGATGTTTCCCAAACCAAGGACTGCAGTACCATTGGTTATCACACCAACCAGATTGCTCTTGTTTGTATATTCAGACACCTTTGAAATATCTTCTTTTATTTCCAGACATGGATATGCCACACCAGGAGTATACGCACAGCTCAGTTCCTCCTGAGTCTTGCATGGTTTGGACGGAAGCACCTCCACCTTGCCTGCAGAAGGAAATCTATGATAATTAAGGGACTTTTCTTTTAAATCCATTTTAAACCACCTTATCCAGCTCTTTAGCAGCCTTGAATATTTTAGCAAAAAGATCAGGAATATCTTTAGTATCAACAGAAGAGAATGCCACTCTAAGGAATTTATCCTGGATAGATATAGTTCCTATGCCATATCTGTCCAGAAGATACTTTCTGAGAGCCTCAGCACTCATATCTCTGACAACAAATGTCATGAAATAACCTGAGTTGAAAGGAAGAGGAATCAGAGGAATATCATAAGTGATGGAACTTACAATCTTCTTCACCGCGTTATAACGGTTCTTCATTTTTTTCGCCACTTCCATCTTCTCCTGATGGTAGGAGCTGCTCTTCAGCCCTTTCAGGATCAGGTTCTGGGAAACAGTGGAACAGGATGAGACTGTGGAACGGATGGCTCCCATCGTCTTCTTCTCAAGAGCCGCATAACTCTCATCATCCAGTGCCTTGCCTCCATAAGTGATGAATCCTGTACGGAATCCCCATACAAGATCCTCTTTGGTGGAGCCATCAATTTTTACCGCAGTTATATTATCGTGGGCATCACACAGAGATGCAAAAATAGACTGAGTCTCAATGTAATTCTCAAAGAAAAGGCCGAAATATGAGTCATCACAGATGACCAGGATGGATTTTCCCTCCTCAGCCTTTTTCTTAAGGACCTCAACTGTGGACATCTGCTCCTCGATCGTAAGAGAATATCCTGTAGGATTGTTCGGGAAATTCAGCAGCACGACCACTTTTTTTCCACACTCGTCTATTTTCTTCTCAAGATCAGCTACATTGAATCTGTAACGCTCGTCAAAGAACTTGAAGCTGTCGATCTCAGCACCCCGGCGCACAGAGAAGATCAGGCTGTAGTTACCCCAGAACATATCAGGAATCAGGACCTTGTCCCCTTTTTCAGTGAAAAGGTCTGCGATAAGCGAGATACCGTGCGTCAGTCCTGAAGTTATTATAGGCAGGGAAACTTTTTTGCCTATAAGTGAAGGATTTTTTTTCAGCATCTCCTTCATCCATACTGTACGGAGTTCAGGTACACCGGCAGTAGGTGCGTATGCAAAAATCTCAAACAGACTCAAACCTCCCACAAGAGTTCTCATGGAAGGAAGATACATAGGCTGCCCATTTTCCATAGCCATTCCTATAGTGGCATTATAATCGTATGCATCCTTTTTTGCTTCGTTTGATTGGGATATTATTCCTTTAGGGAAATACAGTTTCTTCCCTAAATCAGATAAAAGTGAATAAACAGGCTTGTTTTCAAGCACAGAGTTAAGTTCGTCAGCTAAACCGCCCATATTTATATACCCCAGATTAAAAATATATATTATAAAAATACATTAAAGGTGTTCCTATAATAACAGAAAAAATAACAGATAAATAGATACTTAATTTAAATTTTTTTGCAAAAATGAAATTAATTGCAAAAATGATCATGGCAGGAACCACGATCCTTATCGTTCTCCAGCCCTCAACTGTGCCTGAAAAATCATAAACAAGACTTTTCAGCCCAAGACCATGGTCCAGTATGGAATTCTCCAGAAAAAATATCACAGCACATATCAGCAGTCCGGTCATTCCTGCACGGACCCCGCGTATTCCATGCCGCAGGACACTGCATCCTGAGAACCTGTCAGCCAGCAGTGTTATACATAAAATAATGGCAATACTGGGGAATACAAATCCAAGGGTAGCAACGATTCCGCCCGGAATTCCAGCCAGCTGTTTTCCTATGTATGTGGCAGCATTTATGACCACCGGTCCTGGAGTCACCTGAGCTACAGCCACAATATCCGCAAACTCAGAAGCAGTGCACCAGTTCCGGATCAGCAGCTCAGACTCAATGACTGCCAGGTTGGCATACCCGCCTCCAAAAGCAAAAAGTCCTATCTTTGCAAAAAGAAGAAAAAGCTCAGGCAGGATCATACTTTCTCCCTGTAAACAAGCATTCCGAGTATGCCGCATCCAAGTATCACATAAACAGCAGGAACATTCAGAAACATCACACAGATGAAAGCAAGTGCTGCAATAAGCACATCAATGCCACATTTAAAAGTTTTTCTGGCCATGTTGAGAACTGTGAATATGATAAATACAGAGACAGAGGCTCTGATACTGACAAAAGCATATCCGGTCAGAGGAGAATTTCGGATAAGATCCATGAATGATGTGATGAAGAGAATAATTGACACAGGCGGTATCAGCACTCCGCATAATGCCGCGAAAGCACCACGTAAGCCAGCCAGTCTATGTCCTATGTAAAGAGCTGAATTCACTCCTATGGCACCGGGAAGTGAATATATCACAGACATCACACTGCTCATATCTTCAGAAGAAAGAAGTTTCTGACGGACACGGAACTCCTGGTCCATAACAGCCAGCATCACAGGTCCGCCACCAACGGTAAAAAGAGAGATCTTAAAGAAAGTGATAAAAAGTCTGAGACATTTTACTGCTGTCATTTCAGGTGATGCTTCATATTCTTTGTATAGCCAGTACTCATAAGTATGCTGATAAACCTGGTGGAATCAAAATAATAGCATATTATTCTGATGGCAACTGTAATAGGTACAGCCATGACTGCTCCCAACGGTCCCCAGATCCAGGCCCAGAAAGCCAGTGATATAAGAATAAGCACAGGACTCAGGTTCAGGTTGCTTCCCTGTATACGAGGTTCTATGAAGTTACCCATAAGCTGCTGGATTCCAAGGTTCAGCAAGAATATACTGGTAGGAATAAGCACACTTGGATAGAACTGTACTATACCCTGGACAGTTATGAGAATTACAACAACTGTAGAACCGATGGTAGGCACAAAATTCAAAATAAATGCGATACATCCCCATATGACAGGGAAATCAACATTGAACATATAAAGCACGAACCATACTTCCAGACCTGTCAGAAATGAAATGATGAACTTTATGAAAAAATAACGTCCTATCAGCTGCAGGATCCTTCCGCTGATTATATTGAACTTCTTGGCTTCCTTGAAACTGAAAGCCTCATTGATTTTCTTGGCAATATAAGGATACTCAAGAAACATGAAGAACATGAAAATAAATATAAGCAGAGCATAACCGGCTATTTTACTGAAAGAGCCAGAGATGGAGAAAGCATAGGTCTTGATTATCCTGTTCCAGTCATATCCTCTGAAAAGATCAGGATCCATCACGATATCAAAGCGCTCAGCCAGCTTCATCGTGATATCAGAATAAATATCCTTGAACTGATTAAGATATTTAGGATAATCATTCATCAGGATATTCAGGCTGGAATGAATCATAGTCGCAATCGCATAAATAAGGACCGCCAGACATGACATAATGATAATGACAGCCAATGTCCTCGGTATATGAATTTTTTCCAGAAACTGCATGAGAGGATAAAGCATGAAGCTGATCATAATGGCAAAAACAAGCGGAGCCAGCACTGTAGCAGCATACTTAAGGAAAAAAATCCCCAGTATAAGAAAAATCATTGTAATAAGAGACATAAAAGCTTTATTTTTTTTCAGTACAGTGTTATTATTCATCAGTCTTTTTAAATTATAATAATAAAACTATAATAAAACAAGGTTCAATGGGGAAATATGATAGGTAAATTTAAGGACATGATGCCTGCGATCGGAAATGCGTCATTTATCGCCGAAAATGCAGTCATAACAGGTAATGTCACCCTGAAAGATGATTCAAATATATGGTACAATGCCGTGCTTCGCGGCGATATAGAGCCTATAGAGGTCGGAGAAGGAAGCAATATCCAGGACGGATGTGTGCTTCATACATCAGAGGGTTCACCATGTATAGTCAAAGATCATGTTACTGTAGGACACATGGCTATACTTCATGGATGCACAGTTGAGAACTACTGTCTCATAGGAATGGGTGCAATAATCCTGGATAATGCAGTCATCAATGAGGAATCAATAGTCGGAGCAGGAGCTCTGGTAACAAAGGGAAAGGCATTCCCTCCCCGCTCCATGATACTTGGAAATCCGGCAAAGGTAGTCAGGGAACTGACAGAACAGGAAATCGCAGGACTGCATGCCCATGCTCCGCACTATGTGGAAACTGCAAAGGCTACAGCCGCAAGTCTCAGCTGAGAGATCTATCTGAATGCCTTCTCAGAGACAAAAGACATCTTGTCCACAGGGTGGTCGATCATGCCTGTCTCCAGCATGAAGTCTATATCATGATCCAGGGCCTGCAGATCATCATCAGAGAGAGTATTGCAGTATTCTATCCACGAATAGAGTCTTTCTGCCTCATCAATTGATATGTCCTGGATCCTGGCAGCTATGGCAATGGCTTCATCCAGATTGTTCTCCATCCATTCCAAAGATTCTTTTTTTGCCTGTTTGAACGCATCTATTATGTCAGGATATTTTTCAGCAAAATTTCTGCCGCATGCAGATACCAGCAGTGGCTCCACATATCCTTCACAGGTAAATACTACTTCAGCACCTGCCTTTTCAGCATTTATAACTGAGGAGGCTGCAGCCATACAGCAGTCGACTTTTCCGGAAAGCATAGCTGCAATTCCTGAAGGTATGGTCATATTGATAAAATTCACATCATCAATGGTCATTCCCTCCTTCACAAGGGCAGCAACCAGCAGTTCATGCAGAAATGATCCCTTCGGTCCTGCAATGGTCTTGCCTCTCAGATCCGCAGGCTTGGTCACTTTGCCGTTATAGTTCATTATTGCAAACACTTTACCTGGTCTGCTGAACCCTCCGAATATCTCCACAGGATTTCCTCCGGCATTGGCCAGAATCACCGATGCAGTATTAATTACAGATGCGATATGCAGAGAACCTGCGGCAATAGCCTCAGACTGCTTGGCACCTGATGAGATCTCAAAATAATTGACTTTGATTCCCTTCTCGGCAAAAATCCGGTCAGCAATCTGTTTCTCTTTCATGACTATGAGAGGCAGGTTGAACGGATCCCTGACATAAGAGATATTCAGTTCCTTAAGTTCTTTACGTCCTGTTCCAAAAGCAAAACAGGGAACAGCCATAAGAAATACAAGCAGGATCAGCAATATATTTTTTCTCATCACACACCTCATTAAAAAAATACATACAGAATGACAAAATATCAATAATCAGAGAATGAGCATACAGTCACCATAGGAGAAAAATCTGTATCTTTCCTCAACGGCATGGGCATAGGCCTTTTTTATCAGATCTTCAGATGCAAAGGCAGACACCAGCATCAGCAGTGTGGATTCAGGAGTATGGAAATTGGTAAACAGCCGGTCAACAAACTTGAACTTATATCCCGGATAAATGAATATGGATGTGGCACTGCGTCCCTCAGGAATAATTCCATCAATGCAGGCTGATTCCAATGTTCTCATGGATGTCGTGCCCACAGCTGTGATTTTTTTACCTGCTCTTTTTGCCGCATTCAGCTTTTCTGCCACTTCTCTGGAAATACTGTACTCCTCTGTGTGCATCTTATGATCTTCAATATTCTCAGACCTGACAGGAAAAAAAGTACCTGCTCCAACATGGAGGGTCACTTCCAGAATCTCAGTTCCTCTGGCTCTTATGGCATCCAGAATCTCGTCTGTAAAATGAAGTCCGGCAGTAGGAGCCGCCACTGAACCCGTCTCTTTGGCATATACAGTCTGATATCTCTCGGAGTCGGCCTCCTCATCCGATCGCTTTATATACGGCGGCAGAGGCACATGAGCATTCCTGTCCAGATAATCATCTGTAAGATACTCTGAGAATTCAATGATTTTGGAATCATTTCTATCCTCTATGATCGTCCCTGTAACGCATTCAGGAAAATCATAGGTCTTGTTCACAGTCTGTTTTCTGCTTTTTTTACATATGACTTCCCATTTTTTCATATCCAGAGGCTTCATGAGAAAGAACTCAACTCTGCCCCCAGTGTGGCTGGTACCATAGAGCCTGGCTTTGCGCACTCTGGTGTTATTTACCACCATCACATCGTCAGGACCAAAATAATTCACGATATCCCTGACATTCATATCACTGAAAGTACCGTCCTTTCTGGACAGCAGCATCATTCTTGAAGTTCCCCGCTTCTCAGGAGGATACTGTGCTATAAGCTCCTGTGGCAGGTCAAAATAAAAGTCGCTGGTTTTCATTCTCTGTTTTCTCCAGCCCCAGATGGAGATAAGCAGCCTGGGTAGCCACCCTTCCCCTAGGGGTCCGCTGTATAAATCCACGCTGAATCAGATATGGCTCATAGAAATCTTCCAGGGTCTCAGTTGATTCTCCCATGGTTATGGCCAGAGTTTCGGCACCTACCGGACCTCCGCCATAATTCTCTATTATGATCCTCAATATCTCACGGTCCTGTCTCTCAAGTCCGCATTCGTCAATCTCCAGTTTGTTAAGTCCGTATGTGACAGTAGCCACAGATATGGAATCTTCTCCTTTGATCTGGGCAAAGTCCCTCATACGCCGCAATATTCTGTTGGCAACACGTGGTGTGCCACGGCAGCATGAAGCAAGGATATCCATGGCTCCGCTCTCTATATCAATGTGAAGAATGGATGCAGAACGGCGGATTATGCTGATGATATCTTCTTTATCATAGAGATTCATCCTGATGTTGATTCCGAAACGGCTGAAAAGAGGACTGGACACATTGCCTGATTTTGTGGTGGCACCTATAAGCGTGAATGGCTGTACAGGCAGTCTGATGGAACGGGCAGCCGGTCCCTGACCGATGATCCAGTCCAGCTCAAAATCTTCCATAGCCACATAAAGCATCTCTTCAATAGCCGGTTTCAGACGGTGGATCTCATCAATAAAAAATACTGTATTTGGAGTCACTGTAGTAAGGAGTCCGGCCAGATCCTTTGGCTTTTCCAGAGCCGGTGCAGATGTGACCTTGAATTCACTGCCCATCTCATGGGCAATTATGCCAGCCAGTGTGGTCTTTCCAAGTCCCGGAGGGCCGCTCAGAAACACATGATCCAGAGTCTCTTTCCTGGCTTTGGCAGCCTTCAGAAATATCCGCAGATTTTCCTTCAGAGCCTTCTGTCCTTGAAAATCATCCAGAGTCAGCGGCCGTAATGCTGTATCTTTCTTGTCCTCTGCCAGTATATTACCGGTAAGATAATTTCTTTTCTCAATATCCATTTTGTGAACTCAACAAAACTATAGCCTGCTTGAAAACAGCTTTTTCCAGCTCTCCTGCATCCAGATTCTGCATCTCCGGATCCCTCATGATCTGCTCAACAACTTTCACAGTCTGCTTATAATCAAATCCCATATCAGCCAGTCCGTTGACGATATCGCTGTATTTACTCTTTGTCTCAGGCTCCTCAGCAGGAGAGACCAGACGGCCACGGAGCGAAAGAAGAATTTTCTGTGCAGTTTTCTTGCCGATACCAGGAATTCCAGACAGCACTGCCAGATCTTCCTTGTCCAGTGCCTTCACAAGCTGTTCTACGGTAACGGAAGAGAGCATCTTCATGGCCTGCTTTGTACCTATTCCATTGACCTTCAGCAGTTCAAGAAAGCAGCTGCGCTCATCTTCTGTAAAGAAACCATAAAGCTTCATGGAATCCTCACGGTGCAGGAAATATATGAAAAGCCGGCATTCTGTCCCCTCCTCCGGCATCATGGCCAGAGTCTTGGCAGAAACAGCAATATCCCATTCAATTCCTGATGAATTCAGAAGATATACATTTTCAGCACCCTTGTGGGTGACCAATCCGGAAAGACTGTTAAACATGATAAAAACTCCTGCTGTTCAGATGACATATGGCAGCTGACAGAGCATCTGCCGCATGGTCAGGCTTAGGTATGTCAGGAAGTCCAAGAATAAGCTTGGTCATCTCCTGAACCTGCTTCTTATCTGCCCTTCCTTCTCCGACAACTGCCATTTTTATGGCCTGAGGCGAATATTCATACACATTTATGTTGTGCATGGCAAATGCCAGATGAACCACACCTTTGGCATGAGCCACCGGAATGGCACTGGAAATATTCTTTACAAAGAAAAGAGCTTCTATACCTGCCTCTTCAGGCTCATATTCATCCAATATATCAGATATAGAGTTATAAATAATGAAAAGCCGCTGTGACAGCGGCAATTCAGATGAGGTGGTAATCACCCCATGATAGATATAATGAATTTTATTGCTTTCAGATTCTATGATCCCGTAACCGGTGGATGCCAGTCCGGGATCAACTCCGATTATTCTCACTTACTGTCAGTCTTCCATCTCAAAGTCATCAGGAACATCCAGGTCTGTGGAAACATTCTGAACATCATCCAGATCTTCCAGTCTCTCAATAAGTTTGAGGACCTTTGATGTCTTTTCTTTATCCAGTGACTTCATGACTTCCGCATTTCTCTCGACTTCAGCTGAAGTCTGCTCAAAGCCAGCTTTGTTCAGAGCTTCCAGAACTGCAAGGAAATCCTCAGGAGCAGTCTTTACAACAATGTCACCATCATCTGAGCTGACATCATCAGCACCTGCATCCAGAGCAGCTGCAAAAATATCATCCTCACTGTATTTTGATCCATCAAAGCAGATGACACCCTCTTTCTTGAAAAGGTGTGATACACATCCGGTTGTACCCATGTTTCCGCCGCCTTTTGTAAGAATGCTTCTGACATCAGCAGCTGTTCTGTTTTTGTTATCGGTAAGTGTCTCAACCATCAGTGCAACTCCGCCCGGGCCATAACCTTCGTATGTGAGTTCTACGTATTCAACACCCTCAAGTTCACCTGTACCTTTCTTGATTGCCTTGTCGATATTGTCTTTAGGCATGTTTGCTGCTTTTGCCTTGAGAATGGCTGTACGAAGTCTTGCATTTCCTTCTTCGTCACCGCCGCCCATTTTAGCAGCTACAGTAATTTCCTTGATGATCTTTGTAAAAACCTGACCACGTTTTGCGTCAGCAGCACCTTTTTTATGCTTAATACTTGCCCATTTGCTATGACCGGACATAAAGTCTCCTTAAATTATAAAAGTATAGTTAAAGTTATCACAGTAAAAAATGTTTGTCTATATAGACAGACTCTTTATTATTTTGTGATAATCCTGAAGAATTTCTTCTTTCCTGCGCGGATGACAACCTCGCCATCCTTATCCAGCACATCTGCCTTTATCACTGCCTTAGGATCTGTTACAGCAGTATCACCTACCAGTGCACCGCCCTGCACCACCAGACGGCGGGCATCACTCTTTGTTCCACCCATAGCGCTGAAGAACAGATCGATCACGCCGATTCCAGCCTCAAAATCTGCTCTGGCGATCTCAACTGCAGGCATATGCTCCCTGTTTCCCTGACCGCTGAATGCCGCTCTGGCACCTGAAAGCGCCTTGTCAGCCTCTTCCTTGCCGTGAATAAGGGCAGTGACTTCCCATGCCAGCCTTTCCTTGGCAGCATTGATGTCACCGGCACAAATCTGTGCGATCTCATCCAGAGAAAGGAATGTGAACAGCTTGAAGAATTTCTCAACATCAGGATCGTTGACATTTCTCCAGTACTGGAAGAAATCATAAACAGGTGTAAGGTCTGGATCCAGGAATATCGCACCCTTCTCGCTCTTACCCATCTTCTGACCGTCAGCTCTGGTGACAAGCGGGAATGTGAGTCCGTACGCATCATGAGTTGTGAGACGGCGGATAAGGTCGATTCCAGCCACAATGTTGCCCCACTGGTCATCACCGCCGATCTGCAGACATGCATTGTATTTGTTATGAAGGTTAAGGAAGTCAAAACTCTGAAGAAGCTGATAGTTGAACTCGATGAAAGAAAGTCCTGTCTCCATTCTCTTTCTGTATGACTCGAATGTGAGCATCTTGTTCACAGAGAAATGTGATCCGATCTCACGGAGGAAGTCAATATAGTTAAGGTCAGCCAGCCAGTCTTTGTTGTTCACGGAGAATGCTGTCTTGCCGTCAAAACCGATGAATCTGTCCAGCTGTTTCTGGATGGACACTGTGTTCTGGTCAAGAATATCATAGGAAAGCATCTTCCTCATCTCAGTCTTGCCGGAAGGATCTCCGATCCTGGCAGTACCGCCGCCTACCAGAGCTATTCCGTTATGCCCCATGGCACGGAGATGGCGCAGTGCAAAAAATGGCACCATGTGTCCGATATGAAGGCTTGGTCCTGTAGGGTCGCATCCTACATAGAATGTGACCGGTCCCTTATCCATAAGGGCTGAGAGACCTTCCAGATCTGTACACTGCTGGAAGAATCCTCTCTCTTTTAAAACTTCAAGTGCTTTATTCATAGTAATTCCTTAAACTCTCTTGTATTCTTTGTCAGCTTTTCTGATGACAGCAGGAATATCCTCAATCTTGATTCTGATCTGCTCCATGGAATCTCTGAATCTGAGTGTGACTGTATTATCTTCTTTTGTCTGATAATCCACGGTGATGCAGTATGGTGTTCCGATCTCATCCTGACGTCTGTATCTTCTTCCGATAGCACCGCTCTGGTCATAATATGTTGCGAAATCATCTCTGAGGCTGTGCTCAATCTCAGAAGCCAGTTCTGCCAGACCGTCTTTCTTAACAAGAGGGAAAACTGCCAGTTTGACCGGTGCCAGTGTAGGATGGAAATGGAGCACAACTCTTGTGTCTCCCTCTGCCACCTGCTGCTCTTCGTATGCATCGGAAAGCACTGTCAGAACTGTTCTGGTCAGACCTGCTGAAGTCTCAATAATAAATGGAATATATTTCTTGTTTGTGCCGTCTTCCAGATATGACTGATCTTTTCCGGAATACTGTGTATGACGTGTCAGGTCGAAGTTTGTCCTGTTGTGAACACCCTCCAGCTCCTGGAATCCCATAGGGAATTCATATTCGATATCATAAGCGCACTTTGCATAATGAGCCAGCTCGTCCGGTCCGTGCTCGTGCCAGCGGAGCTTGTCCTCTCTGATACCCATCTTCTTATAGTAGTTCCAGCGCTCGCCTCTCCAGTACTCGAACCATTTCATATCGTCCTCTGGCTGTACGAAGAACTGCATCTCCATCTGCTCGAATTCGCAGGTCCTGAAAATAAAGTTCTTTGTGACGATCTCATTTCTGAAAGCCTTTCCTACCTGGGCAATTCCGAATGGAACCTTCATTCTGCAGTTCTGGACAACATTCTTGAAATTGACATAGATACCCTGTGCTGTCTCAGGACGGAGATATACAATGCTGCTGTTGTCATCCTCGACAGGTCCGATATGTGTCTTGAACATCAGGTTGAACTTTCTTGTGTCTGTCAGCTCACCGCCGCACTCAGGACAAGTTCTGCTCTTTCTGTTCTCCTCAGGAATCTTATCCTCTCTGAATCTCTGCTTGCATTTCTTGCAGTCAACCAGAGGGTCTGTGAAATTCTCCACATGGCCGGAAGCTTCCCATACCCTTGGATGCATCATGATAGCCGCATCGATTCCAACGATATTGTCATGAAGTCTGGTCATCTCTTTCCACCAGAATTCCTGGATATTCTTTTTAAGTGCTATACCAAGAGGACCGTAATCCCATGCAGATGAGAGTCCTCCGTAAATCTCACTTGACTGGAAGATGAAACCTCTTCTCTTGCAAAGTGAGACAAGTGTGTCCATAGTAAGATTGTTGCTCATTATTTATCCCCGCTTTTTAATAAATTTATCGTATTTTTAATTCTTCTTTCTGTTTCCTCAGCCCCCAGCAGTTTGATCGAACCGACTATAGGAGGTGAGATCCTTGTTCCTGTGACAGCCACTCTCAGAACCATAAGGAAATCTCCAAGTTTGACTCCGAGCTCAGCGCATTTATCTCTGAGAACAGGTTCTATCTCTTCTTCTGACATGGTAATGAACTTATCCAGCATACCTGAAAGGACATCCAGGATCTCCAGAGTTTTAGTCTGATCCAGCTTTTTAGGTATCAGATCTTCCCTGCAGTAATTCTCAGGAGCCTTGAACAGGAAGCCAATGACTTCAGGAATATCAGACAGATATTTAAGCCGCTCCTTTGCCAGAGGAACCGCAGCTTTCAGCACCGCAGTCTCTGCCTCAGTCATAGGTGTGCTGACTGTTCCGGCTTTTTCCAAGTATGGAATCAGCAGAGCCATAAGCTCATCATCACTTTTCTTTCTTATGTATTGTCCGTTGAACCAGTCAAGCTTCTTGTAATCAAACACACCCGGTGCCTTATTCAGCTTGTCCAGTGTGAAAAGTCTCTCCAGCTCTTCCCTGGTGAAGAATTCCCGGCTGTCATCGTAGGACCAGCCAATAAGTGAGACATAATTCAAGATAGCCTCTGGCAGATATCCTTTGGCCCTGAAATCCCTGACTGATGTGGAACCATGACGCTTGGAAAGTTTCTGTCCGTCGCTGCCCATGACCATAGGAAGGTGACAGTATACAGGAGGTTCCCATCCGAAAGCCTTGTACAGTATGACATGCAGAGGAATTGAAGGAATCCACTCCTGGGCTCTGAGAATATGTGTTATTCCCATAAAATGATCGTCAATGACATTTGCCAGATGATATGTCGGGAACCCATCAGACTTCAGCAGTATAGGATCAGGATTCACATCTGTATTTTTCTTTTTCATCTTTCCCAGCAGGAAATCCTCATATTCTGTATATCCATCCAGTGGGATCTTCAGCCTGATAACAGGTCTGATACCCTGATCTCTCAGTTTCTGCTGCTCTTCTTCAGAAAGGTCACGGCATTTTCTGTCATATCCAAACTCTTTCTTCTCCACTTTCTGCTTTTCGCGCAGCTGTTCCAGACGTTCTGAAGTACAATAACAGTAATATGCATGACCGGTCTCCACCAGTTTTCTGGCATATTCCCTGTAAAGCTCAGTCCGTTCAGACTGCACATAAGGACCGCATGAACCACCTACGATAGGCCCCTCATCCCATTTTATCCCCAGCCATTCCAAAGTGGAGTATAAATCCTCCAGGGATTCATCAGAATATCTTTCCCGGTCTGTATCTTCTATACGGAGGAGAAATTTTCCGCCGTTGGCTCTTGCAAAAAAATAATTGAAAAGTGCGGTTCTCACACCTCCGATATGCTGCAATCCTGTAGGAGAAGGTGCATATCTGACTCTAACTTCCATAAAATAAAATCCTCCGCTTACTCTCTGTTCCAGCCCCTCTCAGAACCCTTCAGAGAGTTTTTCCAGACACCATATCCATAAGTCATGGCATAAATATCAAAGTTAATGCCATCATCATAATAATCAACAAAGAAATTAGTCACAGCAGCCTCGCTGATATCAAAGGCCAGATAATCATAATAATCACTGATATACTCATTGCTGTGCTTAGGACGTTTAGGGTTGATCTTATCCCTGTCACTCTTATCGACTTCAGGATCCCATACCTCATAGTATCCCTTTCCGCCTGTGATACCTGATCCTATCAGCAGCACACTATGATTTTTGCCGCCTGAAGATCTCACATTCACCTGGACCATACCTTGGATACCTATACCACTAGGAGTGTTGTTGTCACTCTGGATCCAGTCTTTCTCACCGGCAGAAGCAGGTGAATTCACAGCATAGAGATAACCGTCTGTATCAGATGCATAAAGCCTGTCCGCATCACCATTATAATAAAGTCTGGTATAAGTCTCGTCCTTATCTTTCCATCGGCTGCCATCATTCTCACGCGGCTGGAACGGAGTCCAGCTGTTGCATTTTCCCTTATATATCGTATACTGGGCATTCAGATAACATACTGAACCGTCAGTGACCAGATCAAAATATCCTGTAGAAGTTGAAAAAAGCTTTTGCCCCGGCAATGATGTATCCTTATTGAATGACGATCCCTTATCAGTTGAATAATAGAAGTTGCCATTTTTATCTGACAGATATATCACATCATTGGCAATACGCATTTTGGAAAGCTTTCCGTCAGCAGGTGTCGACACTTTCTCCCAGGTACCGGAACCATCGCCTTTGAACATCATGGTCTTCGCATCATCCACATCATAGGATATGATGAAAATAGTGCCGTCAGACAGGGCAGCCATCTCAGAGGCAAATCTGTATCCGTCAGGACTGCTCACCTTGGTCCACTCCCTCTTGCCTCCTCCGCTTGGCTTCGTATAAATAGTACCGGCAGCCAGATAAAGCTGTCCATTGACCTTCACGATGGTATCAGAAGTCAGATGGTTAGGAAGAGAATAATCAGATACTTTCTCCTCATTGCTGAGTCCGTAGAAAATACCTACATTACTGTCATTGCATGAACAATATATAATGGCAGACATAAAAGCTGCCAGCAGAAAAATCTTTCTTATCATACGCCCACCTCAGAACCTGAACATTACGCAAAGACTGGTCTCAAGGAAATTTCCGTACATAGTATGGTCAGAAGAAACTTTTCCTGAACCGTTATAGATCTGCGGAACCCACCAGTAAGTGGCATTGGCGCCGAAGATCCATTCATTGTTAAATGCCCAGTAGATACCCAGGGAAGGTTTGGCAATAAAATCTATATGCCGGCTGTCCCCCAGAGAGCAGTAACATCCGCCAAGTCCAAGAGAAAAAGGAATCTCTATATGAGAAAACCTCAGCCAGTAAGAAAGCTTGGCAGTAAGAGGGATCATATACAGAACTCTGTCATTAGGGCTGAATGCAAACATACCTCCGAATTCAGCTCCCAGCGAAAAATGGTTGCTGATGAAAGTCTGCCACATGAGAGATCCCACGCCACCCAGTTTCAGGTTGGTATCTGTCACATCTGCCTTGGTATCCATAAAGAAAAGAGGAATGAACAGACCTGCATTCACAGAAAACAGCTGGTCGCCCAGTCCACGCATCTCCACATATTCATCATCTTCGTCATCACTGTCTACTGCTTTTCCAAAAACAGGACAGGCAAGAAATGCAGTTATGATAAACAATAAAAAAATTCTTTTTTTCAATATCAAATCCTTAAAATCAGATGATAATATTATATCAATAATTTATCAATGTATGCAATAATGAAAGGAATAGAAAAAAAAAGCCGGACCTTTAAAAGATCCGGCACTTGCCACCGATCAGAATCGAACTGATGACACATTGATTTTCAGTCAATTGCTCTACCGACTGAGCTACAGCGGCTTGACAGTGTTATTTATATAATAGCATAAAAAAAAAGTCAATAAGATTGCAAAAAATTATTCAGGAATTGAACCGTTCACAGTAAAAACTATCCTGTCGATTCCGTTATAATTTTTCCTCAGGGTCTTCTCCAGAATATCCAGACTTTCAGGAAAAGTCAGCCAGAACATGGAATCACTCATAGCAGCTCTGCTGTTCATATCAATATAAAGAATCCCATCTCTGAGGAATATATGATTGAGTCTGGTCCCATCAGGAAACACTCTGTCAAGTGTCAGCAATGAAGGTCCCAGAAACACCTCTTTGACCATAAGCTCCAGATTCTTCTCAAGGGTATCCTGCACAGGAAGCAGTCTGTATTCTGTCTTCAATGTCTTTGAGACCGGTTCAGGGAAAAAGAAAGTCCGCTCCACCATCTTATATTCCTGACGGTTGCAGAAATATACAGATGCGGCAGCACAGAGCAGGAGCAGCACAGAAAGCACGATTATCCTTATTTTCTTCATTTATTCTCCCGTATCCGAATGTTCAAAGTCATACACGAAATCCTGGACACCATTATAAATCCCTTCAGATATTTTCTGCAAGTAGGAAGGAGTGCTCAGGAGAAGCGACTCAGAGGGATTGGTGACAAAACCGACCTCGATGAGAATTGACGGCATCTTGGCCTTACGCACCACATACCATGACTCAGCCTTCATACCACGGCTCGGGATCTCCTTCCCCACTTTTGCGCACATACCGTCAAGAACAGAACGTGCCAGCAGCACACTGTCCCTGTTCACCTCGTCCTCAGTGATATTATTGAGTATAGAATAAAGATTCTTATTGCCACCGGTAGTCTTGCTGTCCACCAGAGTACGGTTATATTCCGGAGGCAGATACCACACCTCAATGCCTGAAGCCTTCGAGTTCATGGAAGCATTGGCATGGACAGAGATGAACAGCATGGTCTCATTAGGCTTAAGTTTGAAGTTATTGGCCATGACTACTCTCTGATCCAGAGTCGGATAGGTATCACCGGTCCTTGTCATCATTATCTTTTTGTCCGGATATGCGTTGGAAAGCATTTTCTGCAGCCTGGTGGAAATATCCAGCACAACACTTTTCTCATAGACTTTCTGTGTCTTGCCATTCCGCTTATGGGTGCCCACAGCACCAGGATCCTTGCCTCCATGCCCCGGATCTATGAAGATAGCAGCCACTCTGTGTCCGCTGCTGACTTCGACCACAGCTGAAGCCTTGTCATACTTGCGTATCTCATCAGCCAGAGCTTCCGGCACCATAAGCATACCATTCTTCATATAAACTGAAGATGAGCCTATTTTTTTGGAGGAATCAGTCACGACCCATGGGATGCCAGGTTTAAATGTATAAATATACCTGTCTGTCATCAGCTCTCCAGTCTCATTTCTCTGATCCCAAAGCACTTTGGCCTTAATGGATGATGCAAATGAAAAAATATCCACATCAGCACAGAAAGCATGGACAGGGAGAAAAAAAATCATGAGCAACAGCAGGAAATAAAACGATCTTCTGAAATTCATCTGCAAACACTCTACTATTCAGGCTGCGGCCAGGATTCGATCATAGCTCTGCTGCTCAGCCTGAATCTGAATCTGTTCTCACTGACCCATTCAGCAGCAGCCCGGAATCTGTGTATTGCTGTTCCGAGTCCCTCACCTGATTTGACAATATAGCTGAAAATTCTGATCTTAGGAAGATATCCATAATCGCCATTATACTTTACAGCAAGATTTTTCAGATAAAACCTCCGGTAATCAGCCCCCGGAGTTATGTCATCCTGGCTGAAATCAGAAATATAGAATATCCTTATACCGCAGCTGGTGGAAAACTTCTCGCCCCAGAGATATGTGCGGAATCCCAGATCCATCTTCTGCCAATACGGACTTGGTATCCGGCTGTCATATCCTCCCACGCTCTCGAAAATCTTTTTGTTATAGATTCCTGTATAATCAAATGGGAAAACAGTGTCCATTCCCGACCGCAGAGGAGGAACAGGGAGAGTCTTGATCACACGTCCATTGCTGACAGGTATCTGGACAGAAGGTATCAGATCATCATGGCAAGAATGAAGCACAGGCACAGTGCACATGGCATTATTGACCCTGACGACCTCCATTATGGCTCCGTTCAGAGGAGTCTGCATCCGCATGTCATTCCACATGACAGCCACATGCTGGCAGGCAGCCTCACGGATCCCCATGTTTATCTGCTCTCCTGCCCCGGTATCTTTATCCACCAGCAGAAATCTGACAGAAGGCAGCTTTCTGGCCAGCATATCATAGTCATGCACAGACCTGGAGGCATATTCCACAGAAATGATTTCCGAGAAACCTTTTTTCATCAGTTCCTGAAGATCCTCCAGCCTGTTTCCAGACCTGTTTCTGTTCCGCCGAAGCAGCGTCAGCGGGACAGCCGTATCTGACACAGTCTTCTTCTCACCTCTCACAAATGTATAAGACTGGGTATTCAGCATGATATTCCTTATCAAATAATATCGTCAGCATATCTGATTTTATTGACTCTTTTCTTTATAAATGATAGAAATATGAAAATCACACATTTTTACATTATTTTTAGGAGGACTATTGGCTGAAAAAGAATTAAGAATCAATGAAGAAATCAGAGTTAGGGAAGTTAGACTGTTGGATGAGAACGGCGAACAGCAGGGAGTCGTTTCAATTCAGGAGGCACTTACTTTAGCGAAAGAACGGGGCTACGATCTCGTAGAAGTGGCACCACAGGCCAGTCCGCCTGTCTGCAAGCTTCTGGACTACGGCAAATATCTTTTCGTTCAGGAAAAGAAACTTAAGGAATCACAGAAGAAGCAGAAGTTAATTAAAATTAAAGAAGTAAGAATGCAGCCATTAATTGAAATTCATGATTTGCAGTTCAAGACAAAACACATCAAGGAATTTCTCGACGAAGGTAACAAAGTAAAGATCACCGTAAGATTCAAGGGACGCCAGCTGGCACACACCGATCTGGGACGTGAGACACTGGATAAGATCCTGGAGCTTCTGAACGGTGAGTTTATCCTGGACAAACCCCCTATGATGGAGGGAAGATATATGTCCATGTTATTATCACCAAAAGGTAAAAAGTAATAGGAGGCTTTTATATGCCAAAAATGAAAACAAGAAAAGCTGCGGCTAAAAGATATTCCCTTACAGGTACTGGAAAGATCAAGTACAAGAAAATGGGATTGCGCCATATTCTGACAAAGAAGGCAACAAAGAGAAAGAGAAACCTGAGACATGCAGGAATCCTCAGCAAGTCTGAGGCAGCAAGAGCAAGAGTATTATTGCCTTACAGTTAATCAAGTATAAAGGAGTAGAATTATGCCAAGAGCAGTGGACGGAACAAGACGTCATGATAGAAGAAAGAAAATTTTAGACAGAGCAAAAGGTTTCAGAGGTTCAAGAAGCCTTCTTTTCAAGACAGCCAAAGAGACAGTGGCAAGAGCTCTTCAGAACTCATATGACCACAGAAAGCAGAGAAGAAGAAATTTCAGATCTCTGTGGATCGCCAGAATTTCAGCCGAATGCAGAAATCAGGGTACAACATATTCACAGTTTATGAATGGCCTTAAGAAAGCAAATATCGTGCTTAACAGAAAGGCTCTTTCAAACATGGCCATTGAAGACAAGGCAGCTTTCACAGCACTTGTAGCAAAGGCAAAGGCAGCCCTGGAAGCCTGACCCGGGCATGACGGAGATTTAAATGAACACACTGGAACAGATCAAACTGCTTGGAAGCCGCGTAGAAAAGGCACTGGAGCTTATCAAAGCCCTCAGGACTGAAAACACACAGCTGAAGCAGATCTTGCTCAAGTCAAAGGAGCGTGAGGAAGAGCTGGAAAGCATTGTATCTTCCATGAAGAACGGCAATGAGGAATTTGAGAGCGAGCTCGAAAATGCAATCAAACTTCTGGATGAAATTGATGCCCAGGAGCCTGCTGACAAGGATGCAAAATCCGAGATCGCAGAGCTTGATGCCCAGCTGGCCGGACTTTCCTTCCCTTCCGGAGAGGAAGAAAGCATTCCTTTGGATTTTCCGGGAACTCAGTCAGATGCAGCTGAGCAGAAAAGCCAGCTGGATATATTCTGATCTGCTGTCATGAAAAACCCGATTTCAATAAATTTATTAGGAACCTCATTCACCATACAGGTGGATGAGGATCCTGAATATATCAAACAGATCATTTCCTATCTTGAAGAAAGAATAAATAAAACCAGAAACGCATTTCCTAAGCAAGAGCCCTTGAAAATATCTTTATTAGCTTGTATCTTTCTAATTGATGAGCTCTTCAGGGAAAGAAATTATTCCAAAGAAGAACAGCAGAATGCAAGTGCTGTTGCGGAGAGTCTCATAGACAGACTGGATTCAGTCCTTGACAATTGATTATTTGCCTGCGGAGTTCGGGCGGAGCACTACAATCTCTTGGGACAAACCAAAGTGAAGGGATTTTTTAAAGATATAATTGATACTCCCATGCGGAATTATCATGCTGTCTGATTATTTAAAGCCCACGTGAACATTGAGTTCAAGAGATTATCTCCAAGCGGCTTTGCGGGTTTTTTATATTTATGGAGCATCTATGAATAAAGTTTTAGCCATTATGGCACTGTCCTTCTGCATTGCCCTATCCTCTTGTCTTTCCACAGGTCAGAACACACAGACAGGTACCAGACAGACTGAAACTTCCAAAAGTCATGAGGAGCCGCAGATACCTGAGAAGATCCTGATCCCCCTGCAGGAAATAAAGAAGCAGAATAATATACTGGTATCTGTCACAAACCATAAATATTCAAAAGATCCACTGAATCCATCAGTGACAGAAGTCCATGACAGTCAGAATGTTCTTATGGAGAAAACAGTCACAGAAGAAATCGAATATCTCACTGAAAAGAAAAGCTTCATGGATGCGGACAACAATATCCTCCGTTATTATGTCATAACCAAGAATGAGTCAGGAAAGATCATTGAGAAAGTTCTGTACAGTGCCACCAGCAAACTCATTGCCGTAGAGGAATTTGATTACGACAAATACGGTAACAACACTCAGTGGAGAGTCTACAACAGCAATGAATCACTGCTGGCATACAACAACTACATCTATGTGAACGGACTCAACACCAGGGTCGACAGTTATCATGCCAATGGAACACTGGCTGAGTATTTCATAAAGGAATATTCAAAGTCAGGCACACTTCAGAACATAAGCCGTTATAATGCGGATGGGAAACTGACAAGCATCAGGAAGAAGTCATTCAAAAACGGAATGATCTCAAAAGAAGAATTCTACAATGGAGACAGAACGCTGATGTGGTACACAAATTATATATATGTGTACTCAGGACAGTATATAAAAGTGACAAAAACAACCAGCTCAGGTGATGGTAAGGAAAAAGAGACTGTAGAACAGACCTGCAGATTATATAACAGAAAAATCGAGGGATAAGTCATGATAAAAAAAATCACATCTGTCCCTACCCTCATATCAGCTGTATATTTTCTGCTGGCAGCTATAGTGATATTTCCATTTTCTTATGCATTCTGCGACGATCTTGACCAGACAGCCACATGGCAGCGCATATATGCACATTCAGACACTGATACAAAAACCGATATACTCAGCACTGTACTCTGGAATCCTGACAGGACCATGGAACCTCTGCTGCTGGAAGACTTCCACAGGACTATGACTGGAGCTGGAACCCCTGAATTGCAGTCCATGCTTATAAGTCATCTTGCCAGTCTTAATGTCCGGAGTGAGGCTGATAATTTTCGTTCTGTAATGAACACTGCCGGCAGCAGCATGGTAAAACGCAGTGCGGCCGAAGCGCTTGGACTGACAGACAGCATAAATGCTGTTCCTGATCTGACTAAAATATTGTCAGCTGCCAATACCAGACAATTCTATCTGATATCCAATGGTTACGAAAAAGAAGCGGCTGCCAATGAAAAGCTGGCCTATTCCATATTGCGTGCTTTGGAAAACCTTCATGCAGAAACCGCATATGAGGCTGTATTCAGAACCTCAAGAAGCAGCTACTCAGATAAGTCTCATGTCAGGGACAGAGCTGCCAGAACACTTGAGATAATCTCTGAGAATCCAACAGAAATACTGAAAAAAATCTCAGATAAGGAACCAGGAGGAGATGACAGAAGCTATATTCTTTCTCTTGAGACGCAATCAAATGCATCTGACATATCTAAAGTTGAGCTGGCATATTACATTCTTGAACAGTCTGTGGAAAAAGAACTGCCGGAACATGAGCATTATTTTCAGGCATGCAGCATCATACAGAATTCTCCTGTGAAAGTCAGCCTAGGAACAGGTCTGGAAAAAATAATCTCCGATCCGGATTACAGCCGCGATCTGAAGACAGCCGCGATCCATGCCATAGCCAACTGCGACAACAGCACACAGCTTTTTGTATCTTATCTGAAAAGACAGAACGAACTGAACAGAACAGGTCTGGGCGATTTCAGCAGCAGAATCTATGTCACAGAAGTGATAAATACCCTTGGAAACCAGCGTGATGAAAATGCCATAGAAGAACTTATAAATACAAAAAATTCAGGATGGCCGGTTTCCGTCACAGCTGCGGCAGACAGAGCCATCAATAACATCATAAAAAACTGACATCACATAAGATTTGAGGGATCCACATCTATTTCTATATAAATTCCACTGGGAACTCTGAATTTAGACAGGACAGCACTTAAGATACCGTGGGTCAGGGCAAAATTATCAGTCACTATGATCAGCTGGAATCTGTGATTGTCAGATACCACAGCCAGAGGACATTCTGCAGGCCCCATAATTCTGAAAGGAGCATCCGGAACAGCATTCAGGCTTCCGGCAAAAGCACTGGCTGCACTCTCTGACTTCTCTTTGGATTTACCGCGGAATACAAAGCGGAAAAGTCTTGAGAAAGGAGGAAATCCCAGCTGCCTTCGGGTCTCCAGCTCCATAGCATAAAAACCTTTGTCATCCCTATTGGCTGCACATACAACCGCACAGTTGCCAGGCCGGTAGGTCTGTATGACAACTTTCCCATCAGGAGCAAACCGCCCTGCTCTGCCTGAAACTTGGGTAAGCAGCGAGAAAGTACGCTCTGCAGCTCTGAAATCCGGCATCTGCAGTGTTGTATCGGCCAGAACAATTCCAACCAGTGACACATCCGGGAAATTGAATCCCTTGGCTACCATCTGAGTACCAAGAAGTATATCTGCCTTATGGTGCAGAAACTGATCCAGTATCTCGTCACGGCGTCCTGCAGTATCGCTGTCCAGCCGCAGAACCTTCATATACGGAAAAAGTCTTCTGACATCATCCTCTATTTTTTCTGTTCCGAACCCTGTATATCCCACATTCAGAGAACCGCACTGCGGACATATCTTCACAGGTCTTGCAGAATATCCACAATAATGGCAGACCAGCCGTCCTTCCGACTTATGATATGTGAGAGGTATGGAACAGTGAGTGCATTTCATCTCGAATCCACAGTCTCCGCAGGAAAAATTGAAGAAAAAACCACGTCTGTTCAGAAAAAGTATGGCCTGTTTTCCGCAGGAATAAGCATTGATGATCTCATCTCTCAGAGTATCGGATATGGAAGACTTCTGGTTCAGCATATTCACTATCCGGATCTGGGGAAATGTCCCTCCAGCAACACGTCTGCTGAGGGAAAGCCTGCGGATCATCCCCTTCTCCATAAGATAATAGGCTTCCACTGACGGTGTTGCACTCCCCATAACCAGTGCTGCATTTTCCCGTTTTGCTCTGTACATGGCAACCTGTCTGGCATGATAACGCGGAGATGAGTCAGACTTATATGAACTCTCATGCTCCTCATCTATTATTATGAGTCCAAGAGAACGAACAGGAGCAAAGACAGCACTTCTGGCCCCCACCACAAAAACAGCCTCTCCACGCTGGATTCTTCTCCACTGGGCAGTACGGTTGCTCTGGGTCAGTCCGGAATGAAGCACAGCTACCTTATTTCCAAAGCGGACTCTGACAGTCTCTATCATCTGATGTGTCAGCGCGATCTCAGGAACCAGATAAATTATGCCACGTCCCTGCTCTATCATCTTCTCAGCAAGTGACAGGAAAACCTCGGTCTTGCCCGATCCTGTGACACCATGGAGATAAAACACAGATCCATTTCCGGCAAGAACAGTATTCACAGCTTCCTGCTGCTCCTGTGTAAGTTCTACAGAAGATTTCTCGTATGTGCAATCATCAGGCTTTTTCTCACGTTTACCTTTGCCCGGCAGCATGGCAAACAGCGCCTCTCCGGTGCCGCACATATACATATCTGACATCCATCTGGCAGTACTCCAAAAACTGCTGTCAAAAATAGGAACAGGATCCAGCACTTTCAATATGCTTTTCAGTGCATAATCCACAGCAGGTGCAGCAGATGAAACATCGACCACATATCCCTGGACCTCCCTGGAACCGAAAGGAACAGAGACACGCATACCAACTTCATAGCTCACATCATCCTGTCCAATATATGTGAAAGTCCTGCTGACGGGAAGATTCAGTGCGATCTGGAGATACTCAGCAGCCATTCTTTATCCTGTCCAACTCGCTCCGCAAAAAACGGAGATCATCCCATACAGCCTGCCGCAAAGACGGATTTCGCAATACGGCGCTGGGGTGATATGTAGGTATGACAGGAATACCGTCAAAATAGAAAATATGACCGCGAAGACGCCCCATGACAGGCTCCTGTCCTGATATAATGCCACCGGAGATACGTCCCACAGTCAATATCATCTTGGGCTTCAGAATAGCTATCTGGCGTTTCAGATATGGCAGGCAGAATGTAATTTCATCTGGCTGAGGATCACGGTTTCCAGGAGGACGGCACTTGACCACATTGCCGATAAAGCAGTTCTGATTTCTGTCCAGCTGAATGGCTGCCAGCCACTTGTCCAGATACTTGCCGGCAGCACCTACAAATGGAAGACCCTGCACATCCTCGTCTCCTCCGGGTCCCTCACCTATGACCATCACATCAGGATGCATAACTCCCATACCAGGCACAGCCTTATGCCTTCCCTGACAGAGTCTGCATTTTCTGCATCCGCATACTTCCGCAGCAATATTATCCAGTGTGTCAGCTTTTTTTACAGCAACTTTTCTGAGAACTGCCTCCGGAATTTTCCGTCCTGAAAGCTGTCCGAATTTTATATAATCTTCAAAATCATTTATAAGTTTCCAATACTCAGAATCAAAATTTTCCATGCTATACCTCAGTAAATCACCTGATGAAGGAAAAGTCCCTTGGCAGGAGCACACGGTCCCGCACTGACACGGCTCTCAGCTTCCAGAATGCGTCTCATATCCGAGGCATCACCGCCATCATTGTACAGTTCCAGCACAGTCCCCACAATGGATCGGACCATTTTGCGAAGGAAACCATCTGCTGAGATCTTGAAAACCAGGAACTCACCGCTGCGGTAGAACACAGCACTGCGAACATCACGTTCCATAGGATATCCGTCCTCCATGACAGCTGAGAAAGATGCAAAATTATGCACACCGGCAAGTGGCGACACCAGACTGTTCAGCACATCCAGAGAAAGCACTTTTTTCACCGAGAGACAGTATCTTTCCTGCCACGGAAATACATGCTGCCCTTCCAGTATATAATATTTATAAATCCTTTCTTTTGCATCAAATCTGGCATGAAATCCATCAGGAACCAGCTGGCTGTCCAGAATCCTTATATCCTTAGGAAGAAATGCATTTATGGCATCCCTGAACTTCTCCGGAGGAATATTCATGTCCGTCATGAAATTCGCGCATTGCCCGGCTGCATGTACTCCGGCATCTGTACGTCCGGCCCCGGTAATTCGAACAGCCTGTCCGCCATGAAGTCTGGACAGTGCATTCTCTATGCGTCCCTGGACTGTATCATCTTGGTTCTGCACCTGCCATCCGCAATAAGAGGTACCATCATAGGCCAATGTCAGCCGGATATTATGCAAACTCATCATTCCGCCGGCTTCGATTCATGTGCAATATCTGATTTATCCTGGGCAGTTACTGTCACCTCCACATAGGAAGGTGTGAAACTGGCAACATCAATTCCATCAGGAACAGACGGTTTCAATGGAATCCTGTATTTTCCCGCTTTTGTAATTCCACTGAGATCACCAGTCAGATACAGCAATGATGATGACACCTTATCAACATCACCGCTGCCAGCCTCGATCTTCATGCTGCCTGATACAGCCGAAGCAGACACTGCAAACTCAGGAGCAACATTCTGCAGAGTTATATCCACATGAGGAAAATTTCTGCTCAGACGGATTCTGGAAATATGAACATTCAGACGGATCTCATCGTCAGAAACAATGATTTTATGATTACTGTTCTCCACATCAACAGAAAGTGTGAAATCAGAAGATCTGCCTGAAACATTCACAGGAACAGTCTTCATGCCAAAAATATTCTCCACAACGCTGGCAGGTCCCTGTATTGTGGCATAATCAGGTGTCAGAAAAGAAGACACCATCTCATATCCGTCTTCAGGCATTCCACTGAACACAGCTGACAGAGGAACACGCTTGACCACCTTATCTTCAAAAGAATAACGAACTTTTTTCGGCTCTACCGAGATCTCCAGCGGAGTAACATGAATGGCATTGCCAAGACGCTCCACCTTTATTGCACGTTCATATACTCCGGCAGCCGCAACATCTGAAAAATCAGCATAGGCATTAAGTTCAGAAGTGGTGATGGAATAAATATCATCTTTGTTTCCACGCAGGAGAACACGCACATTTGCCACCACATCATCAGCAGTCATATAATCACCAGCAGAGATGATCTTAAACGGAATATTGAGATAACGGGTATCAACGCTGCTCATGCCATAAATCATGGAAATAAGGACTGCCACCGAAAAACAGATAAGCTTTGCAGGCCAGTTTCTGGAAATTATCTGGTAAAATTTATGTATCTTCATTTATCAGCCTCCTGCTCCTCAAACTTGACCATACCCTGCACAACCAGGCTGTTCAGCATATTCTTAAGCTCATCCTCCTGCAGGTCATAATATATTTTAGAACTGAAAGCCAGAGAAATGGCACCTGTCTCCTCAGAGACGACCAGGACAACAGCATCAGATGATTCTGCAGTTCCAAGGGCAGCACGGTGTCTGGTTCCAAAACTGGCATTGATCCCCTTCTGCTCAGAGAGGGGCAACAGACATCCGGCAGCCACGATCTTTTTTCCCGATATTATCATGGCACCGTCATGGAGAGCTGTATCCTTTCCGAACACTGTCAGTATGAGACTGGAAGAAATATCAGCATTCAGCACAGTACCTGTATCTATTATATCCTTCAGGCCTGACTGCCTTGTGAACACGATAAGGGCACCACGTCGGGCCGATGACAGAAGCTTGGCTGCAGTCAGTATGGTCTCCACTTCAGTACCCACTATTCTGCGCCGTGCAGTGAATATATGGCTCTGCCCTACCTTTATGAAAAAACTTTTGATCTCAGACTGGAATACAATGGCAATGATGATTATGAACGCATTTCCCAGCTTGTTCAGTATCCACAGCAATGTGTCCAGCTTCAGTATGAAAGCCAGAGCATACAGTGTGACTATGGCAAGAATACCTCTTACCACCTGCAGCACCCTGTTCTGCAGCAACGTCTTATAGACCTGATATATCAGGAACGCCAGAATGAAAACATCCAGAGTCGGACGCAAATAAGTCACAAAAAAATTATACAACCAGGCCAAAGTCACATCCTTTTCAAATTTTCAGAGAACGCATCATACATTCTGATCAGATCCACAGTCTCACTCACATCATGGACCCTCAGAATATCAGCGCCATTCTGCAATGCCACCAGCTCTGCGGCAAGAGTGCCAGGCAGGCGGCTGTCCACATCACGGCCGGTGACATGTCCGATGAAACGTTTTCTGGAACAGCCCACAAGCACAGGATAACCTCTTGCTTTCAGACAGTCCAGATGGTTCAGCACAGACAGGTTACCATCAGTATCCTTGCCGAAACCGATCCCAGGATCAAGGATCATCCGGTCAGACACTATCCCATGATTCCGGATCTGTCCTGCTCTGTCTGCCAGCCATGCGGCAATACACTCTGAGAGATCTCCATTGCATGAAGTCCTCTCCTGCATATCCATCAATATAATATCACAATTATAATTTTTTACAATTTCAATTAACGATAAATCGGAACATAAGGATGAAATATCATTGATGATACAGGCCCCTTCATCCAGAGCCATCCGGGCAACTGTTCCTTTCCTGGTATCCACAGAAACAGGGATATGAATATGACGGCATATTTCGTGCAGTGCAGGCACAAGACGCGATATCTCAAGCTCTTCATCAATGTATGACGAGCCGGGACGGGTGGATTCAGCACCAATATCCAGGATATCAGCACCTTCCTGCTCCATTCTCAGTGCGGCACCAACAGCATCGGCAATACTGTCATGTCTGCTTCCAGGGAAAAAGGAGTCAGGTGTGACATTCAGTATGCCCATCACCAGCGGCTTTTTTTTCTGTTCCAATAATCCTGTGATAATTCCCATAACGGCAATATACCATATTATGGCTTAAGGGAAAAGCAATTTATAAGAGATATCAACTGGCATCATCTGAACTGTCTTGCAGATATTTACAAATTCTTTTTCATCCATCCCCATAAAAAAACCTCCTGTCATATTTCTATTCTACGGCAGGAGGTGTATCAAATAATGCTACAGCTTAAAGATAGATCACATTTTTTCAAGGAAAGGAATGCCGATCAGGGCAAAACCGTTCTTCAGCACCTGGAGAACAGCCTTTGACAGAGCCACTCTGGCCACTGTCACTTTCTCATCATCATTCTTCAGAATTGAATAATCATGGTAATACTTGCTGTAATGCTTTGCCAGATTATAGAGGTAAGTGGCAATCAGCATAGGGTTGTAATCAGCGCCGGCCTGCTTCACCACATCACTGAAGTTGCCCAGGCTCTTCACCAGCTCCCACTCATCATCACCGGTGATAAGGGAGAAATCCACATCATCGGTATTTCCCTCGTACTTCCGCAGCATACTGCAGATCCTGGCTCCTGTGTACTGGAGATAAGGTCCTGTGTTGCCGTTGAATGAAAGGGACTCAGCCGGATTGAACACCATATCCTTGCTTGGCATCGTGGAGAGAAGGAAATAATTCAGAGCACCCAGGGCAATGGCTTCTGCAGCCTTGTCAATATCGTCGATCTCGTTTTCACGTCCTTTTGCAATGATCTCATCCTTGGCCATCTGTTCCAGCTCCTCGATCAGGTCATCGGCGTCCACCACCTTGCCCTCACGGGATTTCATCTTTCCCTCAGGCAGGTTCACCATGCCGTATGAAAGATGATAAAGGCTCTTGGCCCAGTCATAACCCAGCTTCTGGAGCACATAGAACAGCACCTTGAAGTGATACTGCTGCTCAGAGCCAACCACATAGTAGAGGCGGTCAAAAGGCCAGTCCTCATGACGTGCAATGGCAGTTCCGATATCCTGGGTCAGATAAAGTGATGTTCCGTCACCGCGGAGCAGCACCTTCTTGTCCAGCCCTATCTCAGCCAGATCCACCCATACAGTGTTCTTCTCATCTTTATAGAAAAGCCCCTTCTCCAGTCCGTCCAGAATAGCCTTCTTGCCGGATTTGTAGGTCTGGCTCTCATAATATATCTTGTCAAAGGAAATGCCTGTCTTCTTATATGTCTCCTGGATCCCGCCGATAGTCCAGCTGTTCATAAGTGTCCACAGTTTCCGGACCTCCTCATCGCCAGCCTCCCACTTCACCAGCATCTCACGTGCCACAGGCTCAGCAGTCTCATCGCTCTGAGACCAGGTGTTATATCTGACATAATAATCACCTACAAAATGGTCTCCCTTTATGTGCTCTGACTCAGGAGTCTTGCCCTCACCGAACTTCTGGTATGCTGCCATGGACTTGCAGATATGGATACCACGGTCATTTATCAGATTCACTTTCTTCACATCACCATTGTTGAATGCAAAAATGCGGGACACGCTCTCACCTATTGAGTCGTTTCTCAGGTGTCCCAGATGAAGAGGTTTGTTTGTGTTAGGACATGAGAACTCAACCACGATCTTATTCCCCTTCAGAGAATCATTGCGGCCGAAATCATCCTTTTCAGATGCGACTGATGAAAGGATTCCCTGAACCACAGCCTTTCTGTCGATCTTGAAATTCACATAAGGACCTGCCACAAGGACCTGAGCATCAGGAGTGCTGATCTTGCCTGCCACAGCAGCCGCTATCTTCACAGGGGCTGTCCGGAATCTTTTTGCGAAGGCGAACATAGGGAAAGCCATGTCACCATATTCAGGCTTCGGAGGAATCTCGCAGGAAATTGAATCCATGGAGAAATCCACATCAATATTGCTATCTTTGCAAACTGCGCACAATGCGTCATAAACTAATTTTGTAAGCTGTTTTCCTGTATCTGTCATAATAGTAAATTTATTCCAAAAATCTGATATATGCAAGCATCCGTGGAAAAACCGGACTGCCACTTCTGCGGCAGGAGAAAAACCTGTGGTCACAGTAAGTGCAGTAATCACATATCTTTATATTTTTTAAGTTTAATTCTGATAAAATCAAATAATTTATCTTTTTTAAGTCCAGATAATACTTATTATCTGATCTCCTCAATCCCTCACTGCCATGATCTCTGAGAAACTGATCGTATAAATCAGCGCTGACCTCATAACAGCAGCCCCCGATAGCCGGTCCTATCAGAGCCTCAATATCCTCCCGCCGGCTGCCGAACTCTTTCTCCATCTGCAGCACACCCTCTGCCGCAATACCTGTTCCGCGCCATCCGGAATGAAATGCACCGGCAGCACCAGTCCTGGTATCCAGCAGGAAGATCGGAACACAGTCAGATATGGACACAGCCATGGAAGCTCTGTCCCCGGTAATAATGCCATCCCCTTTCAGCAGCCCACGACCTGCATCAGCAGCAGCCCTCACCTCCTGTGAATCCAGGATAATGCGGGAATGGATCTGCTCCAGTACCAGAGGCGGCACAGCAGCACCAGTGATGCGGAAAAATTCCTGTCTGGCATCGGTAGGAGCAGTATTTGCACCCATATCACCAGCTGCGGCCAGTGACATATATACAGCCGCCATATCCGAAGACGGAAATGAAAATCTCATGTATCTGTCATTTTTATCCATAGCCCAATTATATACATCTTGTATTTAAATTCAAAGTCATATATTTTTTAACTATGGAAAATTATGTTATAGTGCGTCCGCAGCATCTGAATCATAACGGACATCTTTTCGGTGGCCAGACACTGCAGTGGATAGATGAGTTCAGCTGGATAGCAGCCACCATTGAATTTCCAGGCAATAAATTTGTCACTAAATATATAGGTGAAGCATCCTTCAACAGGGGAATTCCCCTCGGTGCAATTGTAAAATTTGACATAAAGATGAAAAGAAAAGGCATCACCAGTGTCACATACCAGTGTGATGTCTATATTGTTGATGATAAGCCGGAGAATAGGGAACCTGTGTTCTCATCCCCTATAACCTTCACAGCTGTAGGTGATGACGGACACAGAACAGCAATAAAATAATCAATCTGACCCTATGCATCAGCCGGTCATAAGCACAACAAATGCAATCATAATAATAAATACACCCAGCAGAATATACTCTTTCATAATCAAGTGTCTCCTGTAAATATTATTTACAATCCAGAAAAATCTCAATTTTCGTTATTCTATTTATCCTGGCTCAAATTGTCAATGACTTATATCAGTGTTCTTCAGGCAATACCAGCAGGCACATCAGGATCACGCACATCCATTTTTATAACAGAAGCCTCAGGAACCAGCATAACCTTGCACAGCCCTAACATAAACAGGAATATCAACGCAGGGATGACAATGCTGTTCATAAGAAGCACCACTATATATTTCCACATACCGTTCACAGCATCTGACACGATCATATTACGCTTTTCCAGTATTTCCATGACTTTAGCACTGAAGAACTTGGAATTATCCTGCAGCTGCTTTGTCTGTCCCACTATATTGTACCATTTCAGATCCTCCTGACGTTCCATGCCATCCAGTGAAAATATCTCAGACAGTTCCTGGAGATTCTTCTCTGCATCCAGTTTCATGGGCTCCATATAATGAGTGGCAGCACCTGTACCGGCAATGAAAAATGGAATGGAAGCACACAGAAATGCGCAGAACACCATATACTTTCCAACTTTCTTATGCATCATAAATATTATACCGGCAGCCAGCAGAAACAGCAGTGCCAGCACTGACGGACCGACAAACAGCATCTTCATGCTTCCCCAGAATGCCAGTGCACACAGCAGAAACTTCCAGAGTACATTCAGACAGTCAAGCACAGGTTGGGAGATATCACCCACTTCCACACCGGCCAGAGAGGTACCCTCTATTACGTCCACCACTCCTTTTATCACACTGACTGTGACAAATGTTTTTGTTGTATCATCCAGCATATCATCAATTACTTTATGGTTATGACTTTTCAGACCAAGTCCGGCAAAGGACAAAAATACGATCAGCAATACAAGAATCACATTCCGCATATTTTTTCTGACATTTTTCATATATTCCTCCTGAATAAAAAAAAACCCCATATCATCAGATATGGGGTCAATATCTACACAATGAACAGTTTATCTGATCTTCTGCATCTGATGGATCCTGTCCCTGCGTGTGCCTTTAAGGCGCTTTCTCACAGCAACAGCAGCCGCATCAGCATCATCCGCAGCTTCTTCCTTAACTTCTTCAACAGCATTCTCAGCTGCACTTTCAGCCTTTTCCTCGACCTCAGCAGCTTTCTCAGCCACTTCCTCAACAGCAGCAGGAATCTCTGCAGCAGGTGCATCAGCAGCCAAGATCATCTCCTTGGAATACTTCTTCTTCTGGATCTTTGCCATCCAGATATACAGCAGTGAAGGAGCGATGAAGAATGATGAATAAGTACCTACACAGATACCGACTATCAGGTTGAATGCGAAGTTCTTGATCACTCCCACACCGAATACATAGATCGCAACTACAGCAATCAATGTAGTGAAAGAAGTGATGATACCTCTGGACAATGACTGTGATACAGAAGTATCAATGATCTGTCTGATCGGTTTATCCTTCAGCAGAATGATATTCTCCTTAACTCTGTCGAAGATAACGATGGTAGCGTTAAGGGAATAACCGATGATCGTCAGAACTGCGGCAATTGTCGTTACATCAACTTCCAGCTGGAGACATCCGATCGTAGCAACCATGATCAGAGCATCGTGTGTCAATGCCAGGATAGAAGAAACACCATAAGCCAGCTTGAATCTGAACCAGATATAGATCAGCATCAATGCCAGTGAACATACGATCAGCCATATAGCCTGGAAGCTGAGGGCCTGTGAGAATCTAGGACCGGAGAACTCAGACTGTTTGATTATAACATTGGCTGCACCATATTTTGCCTGGAGCAATCCCTTTACCCTATCAGAAACAGCAACACCTGTCTGCTCGACAGTCTCTCTGACTCTGATGCTGAATTCCTGTGCAGAAGCATCACCAACCACCTGGATCTGTGTGGAACCAACAGGAGAAAGCACTGTTCTGATATCACTGATATTTGTCTGTACTGCTGTCGGAGCAATCTGGACACGCATATTCAGACCTGACAGGAAGTCGATTCCCAGGTTGAATCCGCCGCGCACACCGGTGATAATAAAGAAAATAACAATTACAGTCAAAGATGCGATTGGAGCGATATATCTAAACTTTGTAAATTCAAAAACTTTATTTTTCATTTTCATTTCCCCCAACCGATGCTAAGTTTTTTCATTTTTCCAACATCAAGGCAGAAGTCAAAGATAAGTCTGGAAACAAAGATTGCTGTGAACATTGAGGTTACGATACCTACTGCCAGTGTATATGCAAATCCCTGGATAGGACCGGTTCCCAGCTGTGACATGAACACCGCTACAATGAATGTGGTGATGTTAGAGTCTGCAATGGCCCAGAATGATTTCTGGAAACCGGACTTAACAGCTGCAGCAGCACTCTTGCCCAGTCTGTACTCTTCCTTGATTCTTTCAAAGATAACGACATTGGCATCCACAGACATACCTACGTTAAGTATAAGTCCGGCAATACTTGTCAGTGTCAGTGTAAGGTTGAAAGCAGAGAGAATACCAACCATCAGGAACAGGTTCAAGATGAGGACGAAATCTGCAATAAGACCTGCACCCTTATAATAGATAGCCATGAAGATGATTACCAGAATGATACCAAGCAGCATGGCTCTCATACCCTGTCTGATGGAGTCTTCACCCAGTGATGCACCTACGGCCTGCTGGTTCAGGATCTCCAGTGAAACAGGAAGTGCAGCAGTTCTCAGCACCAGAGCGATGTCTGAAGCTTCCTGCTTGTCCAGTCCTGACATTCTTACCTGACCGCCTGAGATCGCTTCCTGAATTGTGGCACCAGCCTTCACATTGTCATCAAGAACAATAGAAAGTGTCTTCTTCACGTTGGCAGCTGTGAGCTTGAAGAAAATATCAGCTCCTTCCTTATCCAGTGTGAAGTTGATTATAGGACGTCCTGTCACAGAATCGTTACCGACCTGCGCATCCACGATGTGTGAACCGTCAAGTCCCACTTCCTCTCTGATCGCAATATAATTAACAGTGTAGTCAATTCCGTAGCTGTCCTTCTGAACAAAGCGTCTGCATACAACACCTGCAGGAAGAATTGACTTGTCAAGAGGCTGATCGTCAGCATCCAGTGCATGACCAGGATTATTATCAATATAATTTCTGAGAGCCTGTGTGGCATCATCATCAACAATATGGAAATTCAGCTTACCCTTACCCATAAGGAATGCATTGACTCTCTCAGGGTCTGCGGCACCAGGGATCTCAATATTGATCTCTGTATCGCCCTGTTTTCTGATCTGTGGCTCTGTGATACCGAACCGGTCGATTCTGTTGTTAAGGATCTCGATGGCTCTGTCAATGGCACCTTTCTTGTCCTCAGCACTCGGCTCACGTCCCAGTCTCTCTGCAAGACCGTCCATATCTGCCTCAAGGAGAACTGTCATACCGCCAGAAAGGTCAAGACCCAGCTGGAGGATGCTCTTGCTCTTTTCCTTAAGAGCCATGACATTATCACGGTAATATGACTCGATGAAACTGAAAAGCTGTTTCTTTGACTTGAAACTTCCCAGAACCTTTTCAACTGACCATTCAGAAGGCATTTCCTTCTTGGCTGCCTTATAGTTAGCCACAGCTTTATTCTTTAAGAATGCATAGCTGTCAGGAATCTTCTGACCAGGCGCTTCCTGAACAAGCTTTTCCAGGCTTGCCAGATCTTCAGAAGCCCTGCCCTGAGCATAATTTCTGATCTGTTCCCTGGATCCTGATGCAACAGCCTTGTCAGCGTCACTTGTTCCGAAATACCATTTGTATGTCGGAGCAAGGAAAGCAGCAGCTGTGAACAGAACCACAAGTACTATGCATAATCTTGCTTTCTTACTCATAAAATATCTCCGGTTGTTTTATTTTTCTTTAATTTCCTTGGTCTCTTTCTCGTCCTTCTCAGCCTTCACATCATGGCTTTCAAGAACTGCGGCAATAGCGGTCTTTGTAAATTCGATCTTCGCATTGTCGTCAACCTTAACAATGACTGTCTGCTCTTTGACAGTCTGAACAACTCCCCTGATTCCGCCGATAGTTACAACCTTGTCAAACTTCTTAAGCCCGCTCAGCATTTTCTGAGCTTCCTTATTCTTCTTGTTCTGAGGTCTGATGATGAAGAAATAGAAGATCAGGATCACGCCACCGAAAGTAAGCATGGTCGTCGCAATGGAACCACCGCCAGCAGCCTGCATAACAGGCATTCCGATAAGTATACTGCTCATTTTAATTCCTTTAAAAAGTGTTTCCTTTAATAATTATCATTTCTGAAAGGTATAGTCAAGGAAAATCATTATGCTTCTTATAGAAGAATTGATTTTCCGATGGCTGATGCACTGTCCAGGTCCTGGTCAGTGACTCCGAAAAAGCTCTGAAGCTGACTGAAATCCTCGGCAGATCTGCCGGCTTTTCCATTATATTTCTCCAGAACCAGCCTTTTTTCATCTGGATCTTTGCTGAAAACCGCAGAACGGACAGAAGCCTTCACCAGCCCTATGTCAAACAGTTCCTCTGTCTTCAGGTTTCCATACTGTTTTCTGGCCTTTTTATCGATAACGGCACATTCGCCGTCATAACCTATGGTAAAAACGAAATCTTCTCTTGTCATGATTCATCCATTATATCAGAAATTACAGATTCTGCAACAAATTAAAGATAAAAGTCATCTCTCAGGTCTCAGCACAAAATCATAGGCAGATTTTCTATGCGGCTTTGTAAAGATACCGGTAAATTTTTTCACCAGCGGACATTCAGCCACATCATCAGCCAGAATCAGATCCACCTCACCAAGTGTTCTGTCACCCATTGTCACAGTGCATGTGCCGGCCTTGGTTCCGGCTGCAGACGGAGCAGGAATATTCTTCTCCAGATGAATATGATACTCAATGTCAGACATCATGCAGTATGGAACAGTTATCTTTCCGCCATCGCCACATCTCACAGCACATTTTCCACCAGGCACAGGCGCCTTCAGCTCAGGCAGCTCAGGAACAAAAGTCCGGAACACCGAGAAACCGTAAGTCAGCAGTGCTGTACCATCAGCAAGTCTCTTCATGCGCCCGTCTGTCTGCTTCGGAGACATGACACCCATGATCACAGCCACCAGATTCATTCCGTCATGATGCGCAGAAAGTGCCACATTATATCCTGATTCATCTATGAAACCGGTCTTGAGTCCGTCAACTCCGCACACACGTCCCAGAAGGTCATTATTGTTAATCTGTGTCATACCGCCATAGGCAGCCCTGTTTCCATTAAGATTTCTTGTCTTCGGATATGTAAAGCTGTCAAGAGATACAGTGGAAGGAAAATAATCACTGCAATCCCTGATGAATATCCTGCAGAATTTACAGAAATCCATGGAATTGACCACATTCTTATCATCAAAACCTGATGCATCTGTAAAATGCAGAGACTCAAGCCCCAGTTCCTTTGCTTTGGCATTCATAAGCTCAACAAAACTTTCGGCACTGTCCGCAACCAGCTCTGCGGCAGCTACAGCACTGTCATTGCCTGAGCATACAGCCAGTCCGGAAAGAAGCTCACCGACTGTAAGTTTCTGTCCCTTTTCCAGGAACATAAGCGATGAATGGGCAGGAGCACTTCGGAAATCAGCACGGGAAGATACGGTAAACACATCATCCAGTGACAGCTCCCCTGCGTTTATTTTCTCTATGACCAGATACATGGTCATAAGCTTTGTCATGGATGCAGGAGGTATCAGCTCCCCGGCATTCTTCTGATACAAAACGGCACCTGTGTCATAATCCATAAGAACCGCAGCACGGCAGTTCAGCTCAGGAGGCGCAGGAAAGTTACCGGAACCGCCCCAGACGATTCCGCATCCCAGCATCAGCAGCAGAATGAGAGACAGAAATATTTTCTTCATATCAGACTTGCCACGATATCAACAGCTTTTTCATACTCGGTCTCAGGAACTGAGAAAACAGCTGAGACAGCAGAGCCGCCATAATTGAAGCTTCTGACTGAAACTCCGCCAGCCTGCAGTGCCGCAAGAATCTTCACAGCAGAAGTACAGCAGCATCCAAGTCCCTGCCCGACCACACCTACAACAGCAAGTCCAGTCATGCAGGATACATTCAGATCACTCTCCAGCTTCTTCCAATCCACAGTTCCAGGATCGGAGACAAAAATATTCACAGTGTCAATTCCATCCAGTCTGAATGCAGGAGAAAGTCCGTAAGCAGCCAGTCTGTCCTTCATGCATCCGCAGCTTTTGCAGACAGTGATTCTGGCAAAACCGCACTTTCCGGCAACACCCACCAGCGGAATATCGGAGGAATCTCTGCCAGCTCTGATGAATGTGCCTGCATCATCAGGTCTGTTGGTATTTTTTATGTTGATGGAAATTCCGGCATCCTTGGCAGGAGCAATAGCCTCCTCATGGAATACATTGGCTCCGAGATATGCCATTTCCCTCATCTCTGTATATGTTATCTCGGCAATAGGCTTACCATTCTGTGTGATTCTTGGATCGGCAGTATATATACCTGATACATCAGTCCAGTTCTCATAGACATCTGCCTTCACAGCCTTGGCAAAAATGGAGCCGGTGATATCAGAGCCGCCTCTTGAGAATGTCTTGATATTTCCGTCAGGTCCCTTGCCATAAAATCCAGGAACCACATATTTCTTTGAAGAATCTGTCCTTGCGGCCACCAGAGCATAAGTCTCAGGAAGTATCTCCCCTCTTTCACCCAGTCTGACCACATCGGCACAGTCTATGAACTCGAATCCGAAATAGCTGGCAATAAGTCTGGCATTCAGATACTCACCGCGGCTGGCAGCATAATCAGCTGTGCATCTCTCAGCAAATTTCTTCTCTACGATATCCAGCTCGCTGCTGATAGCAGAAGTCACACCAAGAACAGATGCGATCTCCAGATATCTTCCCTTTATTTTATTCCACACAGGATAAAAATCGGCACCTGCAGCAGCCAGTTTCTGACATGCATAAAGAAGATCCGTTATTTTCTCATCCTGTTTGTTTCTTTTACCAGGTGCAGACACAACTACGATACACCGGTCAGAATTACTTTTGACAATATTTTCTGTCTTCTTGATCTGAGCAGCATCTGCCACAGAACTTCCACCAAACTTGCAGACAATCATAACAATCCCCCTATGCTGGAAAACCAGTCAAATTATTTAATCAAAAATCCCCCAAAGATTCAATATTATTGACTCCTGAATTATTATAGGTTATCTTTTTTTCATGAAAATATGGATAAAATATCTTTTGGGAGCAGTTGCAGGAGCAATCCTGGGGTTCATATTCAGACCTTTCTTCTCAGATCCGGACAATTTTATCATTTTCCGCAGAATCATCCTGAACATAGGCAGGTACACATTCACGCCGCTGATCTTTTTCTCAGTATGTGTAGGGATATCCAGACTTCTGTATGCAAAACTTCTGGCAAAAATTTTTCTCAAGACAGGCATATTTGCAGTGATGACATCTGCACTGCTTACAGTCATCGGCGGGATCTCAGTCATGCTTATTCCAGGAGGCAGGATACCGATCATCTCCATAAATACATGTGATGCATCAGATTTCACAGTCCCAGGGCTGGCACAGCATCTGACCATGATTTTCCCTGACAGTTTCCTAAGCATATTCACATCATCTGGATATCTGCTGCCGGTACTGCTTCTGGCTTTTCTCATAGGGATCAATATCCACCACAACCAGATGGCATCATCAAGACCTGTCATACAGCTGTTTGATTCACTGGACAGAATCTTTTTTGAAATAAATAATCTGATAATTGAATTTCTTCCCATTGGAATACTGCTGCTGTCCGCATTCTTTACAGCCACAGCCATAACAGACAGGAGAATCACACTGTACAGCAATATGCTCACCATCATTGCAGCAGACTGTCTGCTGGCAGCACTGGTGATATTTCCGGCAGCCATTTATTTCTGTACCAGAAGCAATGCCAATCCGTTCAAATATCTGTATGCCATAACATCTGCATCCATAGCGGCATTTTTCTCAGGAGATATATATTTCGGAGCTGCTAATCTGATAAAGTGTGCCTTTGAAAACTGCGGAATAAAAAGGAAAATCAGCTCACCCATAATAGGTCTGATGTCTGTATTCGGAAGAGCCGGAACTGCAATGGCAGCCGCAGTAACATTCATGACCATCATCCGGTCATTCAGCGGAATAGAGATAACAGTACCGGTATTCATGAGTGTCATGCTCCATTCATTTATTTTTTCCATGGCGCTTGGTACTGTTCCAGGCTATGGCGTCATGGCAGAACTGGTCATGCTCTGCGGATGGTACGGTCATGGGCTGCAGGATGGTTATATGATAATGGAACCGGCACTGTTCATACTGCTGGGACTGGGAGCTCTGACAGACACCATCATCATGGCAGCAGTAACAACAGTCATTGCCATTCAGGAAAGTCAGGCAACAGAAAAGCCTATAAACAAATTCACCTGATATGAAAAAATTTTTTCTTTCTATAATACTTCCACTGGTACTTTTTTTTCTTTTCTTCAGCCCCACAGGTGACAGCAGTGAACTGGATATGCTGTTCAATTCGCCGTCGGATCTAGCAATCTCGGCAGCATTTTCCATACTGCAGATAATCATCATACTGATACTGCTGATAAAATCTGCGGACAGAGAAACCCGCACAGGAATCATGGGACTGAAGAAACCATCAGCATCAGATATCATGCCGATACTCCGGACATCAGCTCTGCTTATCTGTCTGTCAGTCATAATGAATCTGGCTATCTATTACATTTCAGTCAGTCTGGACATTCCGGATGAGCCCGAACTTAGCATAAAATCCGAGCTGCTTCCACTGTTGGCCATAGCAATGCTTCTGACAGGATACAACGAAGAACTTTTCTTCAGGGCATTCATGCTCGGCAATGCAGAAAAGGCTTATGGCAGGATCCCAGCTCTGATATTCAGTTCTGCAGTATTCGCCCTGGGGCATATGTATCAGGGAGTACTGAACATGATTTCTATATTCATAATGGGAATGATCCTGGGCATGGTGTTCCAGAAGCACAGGAATATCCATATAAATGCCATTTCTCACGGTCTGTATAATCTGTTTGTGATTCTGACAGCATTCCTTGCAGTCTGAAGATCAGAAGAAATATCTGGAATTCACCTCATGGAAAATTCTGTCTGAAATTTTCTCAATATTGCTGCTGTCACTTTTGATGACCAGCTCTGCCACCTGGGCATAATTCTCATTGCGTCCCTCAAACAGTCTGTTTATGGTGTCTATCATGCTTATTCCAGGTTCCAGTCTGTAATCATAGAGGCACCGTTTTTTCAGCAGCATCTCTGAATTTGACACCAGCCAGATCGGATATGTGAATTTTTTAAGCAGCTCACGGTTCACAGACGAAAGAACTGTATCACAGCCACAGGCAACAACAGTCTCCTGCTGCATTGCACATATGTTCTCCAGTATTCTTTCCTCCAGCCGGCTGAAAGCGTCATATCCATCCCCTTCCAGGATCTCAGGAATAGACTTGCCATACTGCTTCTCTATCTCTTCATCCAGATCCACAAACCTGCGTCCGGTACGTTCAGCCAAACTGCGGCCATAAAGCGTCTTACCGCTGCCAGAAAATCCGATGAACGAGAAAATATTTTTTCTGCAGTGTGCAGAATGCATGAAATCACGGGCCCGGTACAGAGTATCATCATCCACCGTCTCGCCTGTGAATATGGAATAAGATGCGGCAGCCTGTTCCAATATGAAATCATCAGAAGGAATTATATTCAGATCAGCATTGCATATGATCTCATTCGTACTGTACTGTGAATTCAGGAAAAGGACAGGTATATCACCAATGCAGCTGATGAATTTTTCCTGGAAATTACGGAAAGTATCAGCAAACACCAGAATTTTTGCACCGCTGGTATATTTTTCCAGACTGTTGTACTCACCTGCCTGCGCTCCGCATTTCACAGCACACTCCACAGCCTCCACCAGAGTCCTGTTCAGTATCACAACATCCCAGCCTAAGGATGTAAGACCACAGGCCACAGCCACACTGTCCTCGCTGGTACCCATTATCACAGCTCTGCCTGTATCCCTGCCGAACCTTCTCAGAATGAATTTTTTTATAGCTGTAAACTCAGTATTATATCCGGTCTTTCCGTCCGCGCTGAATGTGATGGTGTTGACAGCACAGATATTTTCGGCATTGGCTTCCCGCCTGTCTGTGAAATCCATGGCTGATATTCTGAACGGATAAGCCATGTTGAGTCCGCTCACACCGGCCAGATTGGCAGTAACAAAAGCCTCCTCCACATCAGAAGCTGATATTCTGGTATAAATATGATCGTCATGACCAGAAAAAAGCCTGAACAGATGAGGATAATAACTTTCACCAGCCGGATTTCCGGCTACAGCAAAAATTTTTTTCGTGAGCATAAAAATATTTTATATCACTTTATGCAGATACGGCAAGTGTTAAATTGAGGAAAAAAATATTCTGGCCTTCTGAACCTTGGCAGACAGTGATGCAAATTCATCGGATGTCAGCTGCTGGGATCTGTCACTGAGTGCACTGGACGGATCATTATGGACTTCTATCAGCAGACCGTCAGCACCTGCGGCCACAGCAGCCAGAGACATAGGCTCCACCAGAGAGGCCCGTCCTGTTCCATGGGACGGATCCACCACCACGGGCAGATGTGTCAGCTCTTTCAGAGCCGGAACAATGCTCAGATCCAATGTATTTCTGGTGTAAGTCTCAAAAGTGCGGATCCCGCGCTCACAGAGTATCAGCTCTTTATTTCCCTCAAGCAATATATACTCAGCACAGTTCAGATATTCCCACAGAGTGGCATACATGCTGCGTTTCAGCAGAACAGGTCTGCCGCACCTGCCAGCTTCTTTGAGAAGAGGAAAGTTCTGCATATTTCTGGCTCCGATCTGTATGATATCAGCATATCTGCACACCAGCTCCATATCACGGACGTCCACAACCTCTGTGATGACAGGCAGTCCAGCAGTCTTTCCCGCGGCCTTCAGGATCTCCAGTCCCTCCTGCCCAAGTCCCTGAAAACTGTAAGGGGAAGTTCTGGGTTTGAAAGCACCTCCACGGAGAATATGCGCACCTGCCCTTCTGACAGCCAGAGCGACAGTCTCAGCCTGCTGATATGACTCAATGCTGCATGGTCCGGCCATAAGTACCAGGTCTCTGCCGAAGCAGGCATCTCCTACATTGATATATGTCCTGTCATTGCCTGATTTTTTCATAACCAGATTAAGATCGTCCATATTTCCTCGTGCTGATAATCTAACTGATTCTGAACAATAAGTAAAGTGGCGGATCATCCGGCATTTTATGCAAATAAAAAAATTAAGCAGTCTTCTCTATATATTGACTCTGAAATTTTTTCTCATTATCTTTTTAGCGATATCTATAAATATACTGCCTGTATATAAGGGGTACAATATAATTCAGTGAAATGAACTCAGGAAGATGGATATATACACTATAAAAAAATTCTGGAGGCAAAATGAATATCAGAAAATTAATTCTGGCAGCATTAGCCGCAACATTGGTATTTGCCGGTTGCACAAAGAAGCAGTCAGAGATCAACACCAAAAGTATGGCTCAGCTTTATGCTGAAGATGGAGTTCCTGTAAACACAGTGACTATCAAAACAGAAAATTTCAGATCATACCTGAACTTTGATGTCACAGTCAACGGAATCGAAGAATCCACAGCTTCTGCAAAACTTTCGGACTCTGTGGAAAAAATCCTTTATTCAGTGGGTGACATCGTGAAGAAAGATGCTGTGGTGATCCAGTTTCCAAAGAATAATATCTCAGCAAATTATTATCAGTGCAAGACAGCATTTGAGAATGCAGAGATCACATTCAAGAGAATGGCAGCACTCTATGATGCCAGCGGTATCTCAAAGCAGGACTATGACAATGCAAAGACTCAGTATGAGGCAGCAAAAGCCAACTGGAACAACGTCCGGGAGATGGTGAATGTTCCTGCTCCTATCAGCGGAACCATCACACAGATCAATGTCCGGGAGACAGATAATGTGAAGGCCGGTGATATTCTTTTCACAGTTTCCACCATGGACAAACTCAAGGGAAAGATCTGGATCCAGGAGAAAGATATCAGCAAAGTCCAGATCGGAGATGCTGCAGAAGCAACATGGAACGGAAATACAGTCACAGGAAAGATCACACAGCTGGATATGTCACTGAACCAGGACAGACAGGCATTCGGTGCAGTAGCTGAGTTCAGCAATCCTGACAGTCTGATCCCAAGCGGCGTCAATGCAAAGATCAGCCTTACAACAATCGACAAACCAAATTCAATAGTAGTCGAGAGAAAAAATATAACATTCAAAAATGACAGAACCTACGTTTTTGTTGTGGAAGATAATAAGGCTGTCCTCCGCGATATAAAGACAGGTGATACCTATAATAACTATGTAGAGATAACAGATGGACTCAAAGCCGGAGAAAATCTTATTACTGAAGGAAATAAAAATGTGTCAGACGGTGCTCTCATAAGAGTTATCGCCCAGGAGTGATATAAATGAATCTTACAGATATATCAATAAAACGTCCTGTCCTCATCATAATGGTCATGGTGGCACTGGTACTGTTCGGATGTCTGGCATATACATCAATGCCTCTGAATATCACACCTGCCATAGACCTTCCTTATGTAATGGTACAGATAACATACCCAGGTGCATCCCCTACCCTTATAGAGACTCAGGTCTCAAAAAAAGTGGAGGACGCAGTGGCACAGATAAGCGGTATAAAGGAAATACTCTCGTATTCCCTGGAAAATGTGTCGCTGGTCTCATTGGAATTCAACATCGACAAGGATCCTGATACTGCATTGCTGGAAGTAACCTCCAAGGTCAACAATATTCTGAAAGACCTGCCTGATGATGCCGAGGAGCCTATAATCTACAAGGTAAACATCAACGAGCAGCCTATCGTCCAGGTACTGCTGGTAGGAGACAGTGCCGTGATCTCTCCTGCAGAGCTGTATGACCTGGCAGATAAGAAAGTCAAGAACCTTTTCGCACAGGTCGACGGTGTAGGACAGACCCCTATATATGGTGGTACAGAAAGAGAGATACATGTAGAGTTTGATAATAAAGTCGTGACACAGAACCAGATATCACTGGTAGCTGTCAACTCAATCATAGCTGCATCCAACCTGAACCTCCCTGCCGGATATTCCCAGAAGGACGGACAGGAATTCTCTGTAAAGTTTGACGGTGAGTTCAAGACCATCGACAGCCTGGGAGACCTGGAAGTACCTACTGGCAAAGGATATAAAAAACTCCGCGATATAGCATTTGTATCAGATAGCCATGAGAGAGCCAGAGAGGGCAACACATATTTTGATTATAACAACGACATAAAATATGACAGCGGTGTTCTTATACAGATAGTGAAGACATCTGAAGGAAATGCCGTTGATATCCAGAAAGAAGTGGAAAAGATCATGGAAGGTCTCCACGAGGAACTTCCTGATGGAGTTGACATGTTCATGACATCAGAGACAGCATCCATAACAGAAGATACAGTCAACGACACACTGTCCAACATCATCCTGGGTATTGTGTTCACATCTGCAGTACTTCTGTTCTTCCTCCATTCATTGAGATCATCAATCATCATTGCCATCACCATGCCTCTCTCAGTCCTTCCTGCTTTCATAGCCATGAAGGCAAGCGGATATACCCTCAACATCATGTCACTTATGGGTATATCAACGGCTGTAGGAGCGATAGTAATGAACGCCGTAGTAATTCTGGAAAACATATTCCGTTACAAGGAAATGGGAAAACCTGGAATGATCGCGGCATCCCTGGGTACAAAAGAAATAGTCATTGCAGTAATGGCATCTGCTCTGACCAACATCGCAGTATTCCTTCCACTGGGAACCATGTCAGGTGTCATCGGAAAATTCCTGATGGAATTTGCAATATCTGTAGTATTTACCACAGTATTCTCTCTGTTCATAGCATTCACACTGACCCCTATGATGGCAGCATATATCCTGCCGGAAAAAGATGACAAGAAACATCCTATCGGTGACAGGCTGGAAAATATGTTCCACAAATGGGAGAACAGTTACAAAAATGTCCTGGTAAAAATTCTCAGGACCAAAAAAAGATGTCTGCTGATCGTGGTCATATCATTTGCAGCATTCTTATTCAGTATGTATCTGTTCAGATTCATTCCAATGGAGTTCATGCCGGCTATGGACGAGGATGAGATCTCCCTGGAAATTGAGCTGGCAAAGGGAACTGACCTGTCAGAGACTGAGAAGTTCGTCGATATGCTGGAAGAAAGGCTTTCCACACATTCAGATCTTATCGTCCATGGTTCAGCATCAATAGGACGTCTTTCCCAGCAGGAGACTGGTGTCAACATGGCAAAGATCTACCTGAATGTCATTCCTAAGGCAAAACGAAAATACAACACAGTGCAGCTGGCAGGTATGATAACAAAGGAACTGGCTGATATTCCGGGAGCAACCATAAGAGTAGCATCTGCATCAAAGGTCGACCTGACACAGAGCCCTGTAGACTTCTATATCAAGGGACCTGATATGGAAAGACTGGTAATGTACTCTGATGAGATAATGCCGAAGATCCAGCAGATTCCTGGAGTCATGAACCTGAAATCTTCCAATGCCAGCGGAGTTCCTGAGATCACACTTTATCCTGATCTGAAGAAAATATCAGATGCAGGAATCACAGTGCAGGAAATAGCCATGACTATGAGAACCGCACTGGAAGGTGTCAGCATGTCAGAATACAACGATAACGGTGAGCAGTATGATATCAAGGTATTCCTGGTAGACAAAACCATAAGCAGCTATGAGGATATAGCCAATATCTCCATAGCCACACCTGCAGGAATCTTGCCGATGTCTCATTTTGCCAACATTGTATATACTCAGGGATTCGGAAAGATCCTGAGATCTGACAGAGAGAAAGTAATTGAATTCACATCTGATGTAGCATACGGTTATGCTACCAGTGACCTGACAGATCAGATCACCGAGATCATAAATCAGCTGGACTTCCCATTCGGATATAAATATCAGCTTGCAGGAAACTCAGAGGATATGGTAACAACAATAAAAGAAATGATTTTCATATTCTTCATCGCCATAGTGCTCACATATATGCTTCTGGCAGCTATACTTGAGAACTTCTGGCAGCCTGTACTGATCCTTCTGACAGTTCCTCTGGCTATGATAGGTATCGTAGCAATCTTCCTTATCTGCAGGACAACTATGAACTTCGTAGGTATGATGGCCATAGTCATGCTGGTAGGTATGGTTGTAAACAACGCCATCCTTATCCTGGACTATACAAACCAGCTGCGTAATGATGGACTGAGTATGCATGACGCGCTGATAGAGGCATGCCCTACAAAGCTGAAGGCCATACTGATGTCAAACATCGCCACGATCCTGGGACTTCTCCCTATGGCACTGGGTATCGGTGATTCAGGTGCCGAGATGAGACAGCCTATGGGTATCGTAAGTATCGGTGGTCTGATCACATCAACAATTCTGACACTGTACGTCATACCGGCAACACAGCTTCTTGTAGCTGGCAAGAACTCAAAAATGAAGAACCACAGCAGGGACTTTGAAGAGCTTATGGCAGCAGATAATGCAGGAGCAAACAAATGAAAAAACTTACAGTATTATTTCTGATTACAGCATTTTGTCTGATAATGACATCACCTGCCTTTGCAGCAGATTATTCGCTGGAAGATTATCTGGCGCTGGTGCAGCAGAACAACAAGGATCTGCTGATCGCAGCAGCCAATCTCAAGCAGGCAACTGAGACAGAGAAACTGGCACGCTCACAGGCACTGCCTACCATCGGATTCTCAGCCAGTCTGAACAAGAACTTTCTGGAGGTCGAACAGACTACCCCTGTTGAGTCAAAGCCAGGCGGAGGAGCACTCATCTACAAGGATGTGGTGGTGAACACAGATTATGATTTCAGCTTCGGTCTGGGACTGTCACAGCAGCTGTTCAACATCAATGTGCTCAATGCCATCAGAGCCAGCAAGGAATACAGGAATATGTCACAGTCTGTATATGATGCCCAGAATGATGCCATCATAACTGCTGCCAAAAAGGTATTCTTCCAGTGTTTCCTTCTGGAAAAATTCTACGACATAAAGAAGCAGACTGAAGACAGGGCTTATGACCACTATATGCTGATGAAGAAAAAATATGAGACAGGAGTGGTCTCAAAACTGGCATTCCTCAATTCCGAGGTGGACTGGAAAATGGCAGTTCCTGAGACAACCAATGCCAGAATGAATCTGGAGCTGTGTCTCATCAATCTGAAGAATCTGGCTGGAATCGCACAGGAAGAGGAAGTGAATCTGACAGGAGATATGTCAGTATTCCCTGATATGCCTGAAAATGTGGAACTGGAGCAGGTCATGGAGTCAAGACCTGACTATCTGGCTCTCATGAAGGAAAAATCTCTCAGAGAACTGAATATCAAGGCTAATATGGCCAATCACTTCCCTACACTGTCATTGGATGCCAGCTATGGTTATTCTGCCGCTGATGACAAATTCTCAAAGACTTTCAACGAGAATGACAAGCAGGTGTGCAAAGTCGGTCTGACACTGTCACTGCCAGTTTACACAGGCGGAGCTTTATCAGCTCAGGACAGAACAGTAAAATTGGATGCAGAGACTACAGAGCTGAAGATCAGAAAGAAGAGAGAGGACATTATGTCTGAACTCAGAAAAATATATCTGTCACTTCAGAGGGAATTTGAGAACATCGCCCTGGCTGAAACAACAATGACAACAGCACACCAGGCTTATGACATTGCTGAGACAGCATTTGACAATGGCGTTATGACACAGCTTGAACTGAAGGATGTGCGTGTGAATCTGGAATCAGCAGAATTACAGCAGATCTCCTCAGTCTATAACTATCTGTGCGCTTACTTCGACTGGCAGAAAGCTACCGGAAACATGTAAGCCAAATAAACACAGAGCAGTCTGAAACTGCTGAATCTACAGACACCGCTATAAATTTATTATGGCGGTGTTTTTTTATCCTAATATCATAAAGCCATCATTGAAAAGTTGTTAATTATAATACTAAAATCATATTGAAAAGTCATTCAGGAAGCGTCTTTCCAGTTCCGATTGAGATTTTTTCGTTATCCATTCAACGAAATCTGCCCCTTGCTTCCTTGCGCAGGTAGTCATGGTCTGAAAAGCTGATCAAGAATAATCTGCTCAATGATCTCGTTGTGAATCTGATGAGAGCTGAAGCCGTCTTTTATTTCCGGTAGATGGAGCAGACTATGTATTCCTTCTGCTGAAGGTTTCTGGCCCGGACTATTCTGTAAGTATCACAGATATGGTATGGGACTGGTGCAACAATAACATGCATCCATACAATATTGAAATTCTCTGTCAGATGGCAGAAGAAGATTACAAAAACTACTACTTAAGCGGAGAGATTGTCGGCTATGGTATCTTTATGTCAGTGATCTTGTAAATGATATTTGCAAACTTGGCTCAACCTTTGAATACTATGATGTTCTTCAGAAGGTACGCTATGAATATAATGTAGCGCTTCCGATTGATGATGACCTTGATCATATGGGCTCTGTGCTACTTGCATAGCTTGCAGTATATACTTTGTTCGTCATTCAAACAAAACGAAACAATATGAAAACTAAAGCCTACTGCAATAGGCAAAAAGCAAAAGAATAAAAAAGTCTCGTCGCCATACATAATCCTATACAGTATTATAATCCTTTGCTATTCATGAATGAAGTGCAAAGTATCGATATTAATATCGACATTATTCGCAAACTCGCATATAATAAATATTATGCAAGGAGGGCTTGGCTATGCAATTACAATCCGTAAAAGAGACTGCAGAGCGCTTTAACATATCAGAGAGAAGAGTCCAAAAACTTTGCGAAGCAGGAAGGATTGAAGGCGCACAGATGATAAGCAATGTGTGGCTTATTCCAATTTCTGCAGAGAAGCCGAACGATGAACGTTTTTCTGCTGAGTTTCAAGATATGTTATCTCTTTCTGATGCTTGCTCAGAATTATCTATATCCATTGCAACTGGACGCAACTGGGTAAAACTTGGAAAACTAATTCCTTCGGACATCGTCAAGCGCACACCTTACTTTGCGAAAGACTATATATCTAAAATAAAAGAAGAAATTGCTAACGGGGAAAACAAAGCGCTAAAAAGTAGAAGAAATAAGAAGTTCATATCTGGTAGCAACGTTTACAATTCGTATGTCTCAGATGACTCGGTAAATATTGCTACAATTCAGAAAGTTCTCGATATAATAGAACAAAATGCAATAACGATTGATGAAAGTATCATAATTTCATTAGTTTACAATTGTGCCGCTCAACTTGTACGATCAAAATATAACGGCGATAGCAACTGCGGTCGGTTTAGTTTCTTGCTCGATGATCTTATTTCTCTAAATCCCTCTGGATTTGCTTTTATACAGAACTATCCAGAATTTGCAGATATTACTTATGAATATGAACATGGTGAGGACATCCTTGGTCTATTGTATATATCACTTAAAAATATCGGAAACAGAAAAGCTACCGGCTCCTATTATACTCCTACTGCTGTAGTTAAAAAATTAAATGGTAGTTTATTCTTGGGCGAGGATATCGCTAAATCAACCGTTTTAGATCCCTGTTGTGGAACTGGTAATTTCATTTTACAGCTTCCGGATGTTTTTGATTATTCAAATGTTTATGGGAATGATATTGATTCAATAAGCATCAAAATTGCACGTATCAACTATGCGCTAAAATATAACATAGCTGATAAAAGCATTATTTTCTCTCATATTACTGAAAGCGATTACCTTTCATACTCAACTGAAAAAAAGTATGATTATATTATTGGAAATCCTCCATGGGGATACAACTACACAGAAGATGAAAAAGTGTCTCTTCGCAAACGTTTTAAGAGTGCTATAGGGAGCAGTATTGAATCGTTCGATGTATTTGTTGAGCAAGCGTTATCAAACCTTCACCAGAACGGCGTTCTTTCTTTTGTGTTGCCAGAAGCGTTTTTAAATGTCAAAGCTCATATGCCTATACGTCAACTGTTAATAAACAGCAATTCTATCCAGTACATTGAATTTATTGGAAATGCTTTTGATAAAGTTCAATGTCCATGTATTATTTTGCAAGTTGAACATACCAATCATCCGTTATCTACCGTTGGGCTAAAAATAAATGATGGGAATCGAATCTTCACAATTAATACTGAACGAATTGTATCTTCAGATTGTTTCTCCTTTATGATAAGCGATAACGAATATTCCATTATTAACAAAATCGAAAATGTCAAAAACAAAGTCACATTAAAAGACAAGGCAGCCTTTGCTTTGGGAATTGTTACAGGAAATAATAA
>JAKSTW010000007.1 GCA_024402405.1 Spirochaetia bacterium
TCGTCCACAGGTGTGTCAAACTGATACGGAATTAAGTCGACAGAACCGGCATTATATCCAGTTGTGATAAGTGCTTATAATGCAAGGAAATGATAATTTTACTGATTGGAATTTATGTGTTTTTTGACGTAGGAAGGGAGAAAATCATATATTTCTGTAGAGGTCAGAATATTCTTTTTCCGGAGGGTAAAAAACCAGAATATTACTGCGCATATCAGGAGTACGATACCTATCATGGTGCATACATTATTCATTCCCAATGGCAGAAGCCATACAAATATAGGCTGTCCTAATTTTCCCAAACCCCTGAATTTTGTATTTACCTGATTTACGATTATCGGAGATGCTCCCAGCTTGTCAGCCTGCTCAGTATAGTAGACTGTTGTGAACATCTCAGAAATGAATGAGTCGGTTACCGTTGCTATGAACAGCATTATGATTGCCCAGGTTATTCCATGGTTCATGATAAAGAATGAAGATACGATACCGCAGGATATAAGACCGGTAAGTATGATATTTCTGCTGCCTATTTTATGCGCTGTCTTGCAGAATGTTTCTGATACGACATAACAGAACATTCTCATGAGTACTGTAAGGTTTGCAAGAATTATAGGAGACATATCTGCTGCTTTCGCTGTGATAGGGAAGCTGTAGTTGCAGTATCCTGCTATGACGATCAGCGGGATCAATGCACACATGAAATATATGACTGACGTTGGTTTGCATGCGATCCGGATCGCTTCATGAATAGAGCAGATCGCATTGTTATGTTTGCCATCAGATTTACCTGCCAGTACTTTTATCGATATTATAAGGAGACAGAATCCTCCGGCTGCACATATTATATAAAGGATTTCATATCCGAAGTAGGTTACTGCATAACCGGATATCAGGATACCTACGATATAGGCTGCAATGGTTGATCTGTAGAATGAATCTATGAGTTTTTCCTGCTGTGCCCTTATATTGATCTTGAATGGCATATCGCTGATGATGCCTGAAAGTATTCCTTCTGAGAAAAATCCCAGGATGCATTTTCCTATTGCAAACGGAATGAGTATGCCGGCTCTGAGTGCCATTATACAGCAGATACTTCCGACTAATGAGAATAAAGATGCTATTGTTCCCAGACATTTTTCAGAGATGTGCATTCTTAATAAGCTTGCAGATAATTTACCGGCGAACTGTGATATGGTGAATGCCAGCAGTGCCGCACCGGATATGGCAGTTGCCGTTGCCGCAGGCATATTGGAACAGATATCCCTGAATATGAGGACGAGGAACATGATATCTATTGTTTTCAGTATATAGAGAATGAAACATGATATTCCTGAGAGATTTGCCACTGCCTCTGACTTGCTGTGAGGCCTTATGGCCTTATAGTTCCTTATATCCGCAGTGAAGTTTCTGGCAAGTTTCTGAATTATATATATTCCTGTCAGCAGTGCTGCCAGGTTGATGAAGATCCGTATTGAATATGAATATGCTGTCTCCTTTATATTGTTCAGCAGGTAAGATACCGTCAGTGCGGCTACGATTTCCTCTGAATCGTATTTATCCTTTATGGTCCTTCTGTCTGTCATGCTGACGGTGTCTGCATCTGCATAGGTCATTATTCCCTTGTCTGTCATGCTCAGATAATGATCGCTTATATCGGCACGATATGGATAACCTGTCATGTTGGCACCTATGGAATCTGCCAATGAATAGAATACCATATTTTTATCGCAGATGGTGAGATATGCATAACAGCCATATTGCTTGCCTCCTGACTGGGTTATATACCGCAGCAGGTTGTTTATCTCATTTATCTCTTCCCAGTTTTCAGGGGCAAAACAGAACTCCTGCACTCCGGCAGATCTTATTTTGGTGAATGTGTCTGAATGGTAGTTCTGCAATATTTTAGTTATAGTGGTGCTGAGCATGGAGATCTGTTTCTTGAACTCATTTTCATAATTCTTGTATATGTTCAAAGAGTAGAAACCGGATATTATCGCTATTACCACGGCCACCAGCAGAATATGTCTGGTATGTCTGTTCAGATGCCTCAGATATCTCGGAATGGAATAGAGCAGGGATACGAACAGAGAAACCAGCAGTATAGAAAGGCAGATCCAGTACAGATCTCTCATAAGTATGACATGTCCTGATATCTTGTATGTCCTGTACTGGGCGATGTCTTTCGTTGCGTGGTCATATACGCAGATACCGTTGTCCCAGTAATAAGACATATAAGTTTTGATCGGATGTCCCTTCTCATTATGTAACTTGTTCATTGTGCATTTTGCAAGAAGGTTCCACTCGTCGACTCCGAAGAATGTCTTGAATGCACGCAATACCGGATCAGAGTTTATATACTCACTGATATTGAGCTTGATCGCCGGTATGAAGGGCTTGAATTTTATGAACATGTTGCACTGCAGGTCAGTATATTGAAGCGAGTCATCATGGAGATCATAGGTACCTGATGCTATCGGAATTTCAGATTCTGAGCTTATTGTTACCCAGTTGCTGTTATCCAGGTCAATGGCTGCCAGACTTTTTCTGGATGGATTGATTCTTACCAGATGCAGATGACCATTCTTTATATAGATGTCTGAAAAACTTGGCATAGTCCTGTACTGGTCATCAGGAACTGTCTCTTTGTATATTGTTGCCTTGTGCTTGCCATTCAGAGTGTACTGCTCTATATGCTCATATTCTATCCAGATACTGCCATTGATATAGTTGACTCCGCATATGTATATGCTGTCATCTGTGAGCAGCACTTTTGTGATACGGTCAAATGGATAGTGCAGTTTTGGCAGATTGATTATGTCTGTGACAGTGTCTTTGTCCACACATATCATCCTGGTATATTGCTTGTCCACTATATAAAGCAGGTCATTATAAGGAGCCACCAGCTGGGGATTGTCCAGATGGAACACACGCTCAAAAGGCTTTGTATGCAGCTTGTCAAAATTGTATATTATGAAAAATAAAGATAAAAATAAAATACCGAGATATATTTTTTTTATAATGCTATGTAATTTTGTTTTTGTCATATTGTCCCGGTACTTTAATACAGCAATAATAAAGAGAGCATTCCTTATGGAATACTCTCTTATTTTTTATGAATTGTCTTATGAATATTACTTAAAGTGCTTTCAGATTCTTTTCAAGAATATCCAGCTGCTCTGAAAGTTCTTTCGGAAGATGCTTCCCGAACTTAGGATAATGATTTTCTCTGATATCCTTGATCTCCTTCAGCCATCCTTCTTTGTCTACAGAAGTGATCGCAGGAACATTTGCCTTCTCCTCCTCTGTAAGTCCGTCGGTGTTCAGTGCACCTGCCTTAGGCATATATCCTATGGCTGTATCCACTGCATTGTCTTTTCCGTTGCAGCGGTCGAATATCCATGCCAGAACTCTGGAGTTGTCGCCGTAACCAGGCCACATGAAGTTGCCGTCAGCATCCTTGCGGAACCAGTTGACATAGAAGATCTTAGGCAGTTTGTCCTCTGTTGATTTCTTTCCGATATTGATCCAGTGCTGGAAATAATCTCCCATATTGTATCCGCAGAACGGAAGCATTGCGAATGGGTCTCTTCTGACCTGTCCGACCTGATCTGAGATCACAGCCGCTGTGACTTCTGAACCTACTATAGAACCCAGGAATACGCCATGGTTCCATGTCCTTGCCTGATGTACCAGTGGAATTGTTGAAGGTCTTCTTCCTCCGAAAAGGAATGCTGAGATAGGAACTCCCTTTGGATCTTCCCATTCCGGTGCAATGCATGGGCACTGTCTTGCAGGTGCTGTGAAGCGTGCGTTAGGATGTGCGAACTCCTCTCCCTTAGGTGATTTGTCCTTTGCCAGTGCATCCCTTGTCTGTCCTTTCCAGTCCACCAGCTTGCCTTTTGCAGGATAGCCGATTCCTTCCCACCAGATATCTCCGTCCTCTGTGAGGGCACAGTTGGTGAATATTGTGTTGGAGCTGGCTGCTGCCAGTGCGTTCTTGTTTGATTTCTCTGATGTTCCAGGTGCCACACCGAAGAAACCTGCCTCCGGGTTGATGGCATAAAGTCTGCCGTCTTCACCGAATTTCATCCATGCGATATCGTCTCCGATAGTCTCAACTTTCCAGCCAGGAATCTTTGGAATAAGCATTGCCAGGTTGGTCTTTCCGCAGGCAGAAGGGAATGCACCTGTCACATATTTCACTTCGCCTTCAGGATTTGTAAGTTTCAGGATAAGCATATGCTCTGCCAGCCAGCCTTCATCTCTTGCCAGTACGGTGGCAATTCTGAGCGCAAAGCATTTCTTGCCCAGCAGTGCGTTTCCGCCATAACCTGAACCGTAGGACCAGATCGTTCTTTCCTCCGGGAACTGGCTGATATATTTGTTATCCATATCTGCACATGGCCAGATTCCGTTGTCAGACTCACCCTCAGCCAGTGGTTTTCCGACTGAATGGAGACATGGAACGAACTCACCGTCTGTACCGATGGCTTCCAGAACCTTGTTTCCCACTCTGGTCATTATTATCATATTGCAGACTACATACTCAGAATCTGTGATCTCAATACCATTCTTTGAGATAGGGGAGCCTACAGGTCCCATGCTGAAAGGGATCACATACATTGTCCTGCCTTTCATACATCCGCTATAGAGCCCTTTCATGGTCTTTTTCAGCTCCACCGGATCGATCCAGTGGTTTGTAGGACCTGCATCCTCTTCTTTTACAGAAGAAATGAAAGTGCGGGCCTCGACTCTGGCAACATCAGAAGGAAGTGAGCGGAACAGAAAGCTGTTCTGTTTTTTCTTCAGCGGAATAGCCAGACCGGAATCCACCATTTTCTGCATGAGTGTGTCATATTCTTCTTTTGTACCGTCACAGACGTGAACTGCATCCGGTGTACACATTTTCTGGACTTCTTCGATCCATGCTTTTATCTTGGCATGTTTGATATCATTGACTGTCATATATGTCTCCTTCGCTACCGTATGTAATTCACATAACCGGTAAATTTTTTTTATATTAACCTATAATAGAGTATATATCAAGGTTAAAAAAACTGAGAAATCAGGATAATGCCGATACAGATCGGTGCAAAATATTTGATGCTGAGGACAAAAACAGCTTTTGCTTTAAATGGTCCTGAAAGTTCGATCTCATCAATAAGTGTTTTGGGCTTAAGGAAGTACCCTATAAAAATACAGGTACAGATGGCAGTGACAGGCATCATTATGTTATTGCTGATATAATCGAAGAATGAAAGGAAGTCCATACCCATGATTTTTATGCTGCTGAGGATTCCGTTGCCCAGGGAGGAAAGGCTTCCCAGAACAAGTGCGATCGCTATTGTCATGAACATAGCCGGTTTCCTTTTTGTTCTGAATTTATACTGAATGCTGTCCACTACGGTTTCCATAAGTGATATTGCAGAGGTAAGGGCTGCAAAGAATACAAGCAGGAAGAATACGGTTCCGATGAATGCACCGCCTTTCATACTGTTGAACACTTTCGGAAGAGTTATGAAAATAAGTCCCGGACCTGCACTGATGGAATCTTCACCGAGAAATACAAATACGGCAGGAATTACCATAAGACCTATCACCAGTGCAATTACTGTATCAAAGATAGCTATGTACTTTACAGAAGATACTATGTCTGTATTCTTTTTTACATAAGCGCCGTAGTTTACCAGAATGCCCATGGCAATAGACAGACTGTAGAACGTCTGGCTCATGGCTGCAAGCATGCTTTCCAGGGAGAATTTTGTGAAGTCTGGTTTGAGATAATATATGATACCTTCTTTTGCGCCTGGAAGGAAACATGCATATCCAGCTACAAAAAACGTGAGAACTACCAGAAAAGGCATAAGGAGCTTGCTTGATCTCTCCACACCTTTCTCGATTCCCAAGTACACTATGATGGAGACAGAGCCGATGAAGATGATGAACCATAGAAGAGGTGACCATGTCTGGGATATGAAGTTGGCGAAAAAGCTGTTGTCTGTTACCGACTGGATGTGACACAATGAGAATTCTGCAAGATATTTTAAGATCCATCCTCCTATCACACAATAATATGAAAGGATGACAGCTGGTATTATTGTGCTGATGACACCTATGAATGCAAATCTTTTATCCAGTGTCTTGAATGCATCAAGAATACAGCAGTCTGCTTTTCTGCCTATTGCAATTTCTGCGAGCATCAGAGAACATCCTACGGTCAGTACAAGGATCATATAGATCAGCAGGAAGATGCCGCCGCCATATTTTGCTGCAACATAAGGAAATCTCCATATGTTGCCAAGCCCCACTGCTGAAGCTGATGCTGCCAGTATGAATCCAAATTTTCCGGAAAATGAACTTCTGCTATTATTCATTGAAAAACCTCATTGAATATGAATGTAAATAATATCAGAAATTATATTCTTTAATTTTAAATTTTACAAATGATTTTATATCCATTTCAGATTTTTTGAGTTATACTTCTGAAAGGCAGATGATTATGAAAAAAATACCAGCTTTCTCACTTATATTATGTTTTTTTATGACAGTTCTGATTTCTTCTGTCACCGCTGATGGATCGGATGCATCATCTGCGGAAAACAGTGAAAGTTCGGAGAATCAGAGTGCGGTGAAAGTTCCATTCTCTGAAAAATTCAATAACTTTATCAGACCTTTCACTTTCGGTGTGGGAACAGAGCCAGGCATAGACAAGAATGCAGTGTATGTCTTCCTTATGTATGATTATTCTGAGAAATATTCATCATCGATAAAATTTACTTTTGAGGGGAATACTTCCAAAGAGCATGATCTTGATGTGGATGAGATTTTTTATAAACCAGAGAACAAATATCTTGAGCTGAACAAATCCACCACTTTTGAGATAGATTTTCTCCCGATAATATGGCATTTCAGCAAATGTGATTTCGGGACCGGAGTGTTTTTCGGATATTATAATTATGATACTGAAGGAGTCTATAATACAGTTGGCAAGGGAAGCCATATAGACAGTGACACCGATCTTTTCTATCTGGGGCCTATGCTTTATTATAAATTTGAGCTGGAAATGGGAAAATATGTGAAGTTCGGAGGCATAACAGAATTTTTTCCTGTTGCCGGTGTAAAATTTATAAATCATTCACATATAAAAAATTATACTGTCTCTTCTGTTGATGAATATACTGATAAAGATACAAAATACGGTGTGGTATTCCCTTATGTTTATCAGATTGTGTATTTCACCTGTTTCAAGTATTTCAATTTTTCCACATCTGTGGAGTATGAGCATTATTCCATAGGACATAACACCAAGTATCTGGTGGATAATACTATCTGGCGTTATGGTGTGGCCATATTGAAGAAGCCGAAGGGAATGTTCCTCAGTTTCCTCGGAGGTATTTTTTATGAGCATGAATGGGAGAGCATAGATGTTCCTGGATCGCATAGCCTGGATCATGACGGACGGTGGGTTTTCTGTCTGGGTGCCTCCACCTGATGCCACTTGTTTTTAATGATGTCTTTTATATATAATTTCTCAGATAAATCTTTCTGTGAGGTATTGAAATGTCAGAAGCTGTAAGACCGCTTGATAAAAATGATTCTTGGAAGGGACGCCGTGGACCTGTGGTGCTGGTCATCATGGACGGTGTCGGTTATGGAAAATATCAGGAGGGTGATGCAGTCAGAGCCAGCCGTATGGCCAATCTGGATGCACTTACAGCTTCCAGTCCCCATACACAGCTGAAAGCCCATGGAACTGCTGTTGGGCTGCCAAGTGACGCTGACATGGGAAACAGCGAGGTTGGACACAATGCCATGGGATGCGGACGTGTGTTTGCCCAGGGTGCCAAACTGGTGTCCAATGCCATTGCCACAGGTGATATGTTCAGAGGACAGTGCTGGCAGAAGCTGGTGTCCAATGTGAAAGAGAAAGGGACTGTGCTGCATTTTATCGGTCTGCTTTCTGATGGCAATGTTCATTCTCATCAGGATCATCTGAAGGCTATGATCGCCCAGGCGTATAAAGAAGGGGTGAAGACTCTCAGGGTCCATGCCCTGCTGGACGGCCGTGATGTGGATCCTACCAGTGCCCTGGATTATGTGACCCCTATGGAGGATTATCTGGCATCTTTTGCAGATGTGGATTACCGTATAGCTTCCGGCGGCGGACGTATGTATATGACCATGGACCGTTACGGTGCTGACTGGAGCATGGTGGAACGCGGCTGGAAAGCCCATGTGCTGGGGGAAGGACGGAAGTTCGTCTCTGCCACCGAAGCCATCAGGACATACCGCCAGGAAGTGCCCGGGGTGCTGGATCAGGATATGCATGAGTTTGTCATTGCAGACGGGGACAGAGCTGTGGGTACCATAAACGACGGCGACAGTGTCATTTACTTCAATTTCCGCGGTGACAGAGCCTTGGAGATGACTGCCGCATTTGAGGGTGATGCAAGGTTTGACAGATTTGACCGTGTGCGTGTTCCGAAAGTGGAATATGCCGGTATGATGGAATATGACGGAGATCTTCATATTCCTGCCCAGTTCCTTGTGAGTCCGCCTTCCATTGACCGCACTATGGGTGAATACCTGACTGCCAGCGGAGTTAAGCTGATGGCTGTCAGCGAGACCCAGAAATATGGCCATGTGACATATTTCTTCAACGGCAACAAGCTTGGGAAGTTTAATGAGGATCTTGAGGATTATATAGAGATAAAGAGCGATGTTGTTCCTTTCGAGCAGCGGCCGTGGATGAAATGTGCTGAGATCACTGACAAGGTTATTGAGGCAATAAAAAGCGGAAAATATGACCATATAAGGCTTAATTTCCCTAACGGAGACATGGTTGGACATACAGGTGTATTCAATGCTGTAGTATGTTCTATGGAAGCTATGGATCTGCAGCTTGGAAGGATAAAAGCTGCCATTGACGAGGCTGGCGGAATCCTGTGCATCACTGCTGACCACGGCAATTCAGATGATATGTATGAGCATGCCAAGGACGGCAGCGTGAAGACTGACAAGTCCGGTGCTCCGAAAGCCAAGACCTCACACAGCCTGAATCCTGTGCCTGCCATAATCTACGATCCTGAATACAAGGGTGAATATAACAGAGACGCATTGAATACTGGTCTGGGAATCTCCAGCTGGCCTGCAACGATCATGGAGCTTATGGGGTTTGTTCCTCCGGCTGACTATGACAGGAGCCTGATCGATCTGCTTTGATATTTCCCCGTTCTGTACGAAATTATCTGTCGTATCTGGGAGTGTGCAACCCCAGGCGTGCCTATGATTTTCTTGATAGAAACCAGCTGATGGCTGATGGTGTGCGCATAACAGACTGGGATCATCTCATTTCTTCTGGCTGCACACTGAACGGCAGGATACTTCCGCATCCTGAATTCACATATATAATGATGAATAAGCCTGTGGGGTATGTCTGTTCCAGGGTATCAGACAGAAGCCCGGTGGTCTTTGATCTGCTGGATGAAAATCTTTGCACCGGGGACAGAGCTGCCGGACTGCACACTGCCGGGCGTCTGGACAAGGATACTTCCGGGCTGCTGATACTAACTGATGATGGTGCATTTTCTCATTATCTGGCATCTCCGGAGGCTCATATATCCAAAACATATCACGCTATTCTTGATGCTCCTCTGTCCCCGGCCGAACAGGATGAGTATGAGTGCCGGTTCCATGCCGGACTGTATCTGCCTCCATGTGAGAAAGCTTCCGGATTCATGACACAGCCTGCAAGTCTGGAATGGCTGGATGTTGGAGTGCCTGAGCTGGGATGTGCCAGCTGTGCATCAGAATGTCTGGTCACGATATCAGAGGGAAAATTCCATCAGGTGCGGCGGATGTTCCAGGTACTTGGTCGCCGGGTGATGGCATTGAAACGTATTTCCATAGGCAGATTGCCGCTGGGGACAGAGCTTGCTCCCGGAGGATACCGGAGCCTTACAGAAGATGAGATAAGAAGTTTTATCAGTTAGCCTTGTTATAGATCATGCTGTGTGGCGGCACAGAGTGGGTCAGCCACGTGTTTCCGCCTATGATCGATCCCTGTCCGATGACAGTGTCGCCTCCCAGTATTGTGGCATTGGCATATATGATCACATCGTCCTGTATATCAGGATGCCTTTTCTTGCCTGTAAGCGGCACACCCTGACGGTCAAACGGGGACAGAGCTCCCAGTGTGACACCCTGGTATATTTTCACCCTGTTTCCTATGGTTGTGGTCTCTCCGATTACTACACCTGTTCCATGGTCGATGAAGAAGCTCTCTCCTATGGATGCTCCCGGATGTATGTCTATTCCTGTCTTGGAATGGGCCCGCTCGCTCATCATCCTTGGAATGATAGGGACTTTCTCAAGATACAGTATATGTGCGATCCTATGGGTGGCAATAGCTTCCAGAAACGGATAGCTGAACACTATCTCATCCAGTGATTCTGCGGCAGGATCTCCGTTTTTTGCGGCATTGATGTCGGTTATAAGAATATCCCGTACTTCAGGCAATGATCTGAACAGCTTGTTCAGTATGTCATGGGCTCTTTCATCGCAGCTGCATTTTCCGCAGGCTCCTTCATGGCAGTTGTATCTGAGACAGTCATTCAGATACCGCAGAAATTTATAGCTTATGTATCTGAGCCGCTCATTGAGAAATGGATTCAGCTCATTTTCTTTGATCTTGTCGTCACAGAAGCAGCCGGGAAAAAGTATTGACAGAATATTGTCCAGAATGTCATAGACTCCCTGCCGTCCTGAGAATCCCAGTTCTTCCCGTACTTCCACATGATATTTATTCTTTATGCTTTCTTCCAGCTGTGCTGCTGTTTCAGAGATGATGTCGTTGAAATCCATATTCATATTAATGAAGATATATCAGAAATATGGAAATTACAACTATAGCATTATGAAAAACTTTGTGGTATCATTGGCTCATGTTACTTGTGAATAAGATTCCCGCTTCACAGCTATGCCAGCGTATGCATCCCAGGGCTGAGGACATAAGGGGCTCATACTTCAGGGATATGACGGCTATAATCCATTCTTCTCCATACAGGAGACTGAAGCACAAGACCCAGGTTTTCTTTGCCCCGCAGAATGACCATATCTGTACCAGAATAGAGCATGTCATGCATGTTGCCACCATATCTGTCACACTCTGCAAGGCTCTTGGACTGGAGACTGATCTGGCATGGGCCATAAGTGTGGGGCATGATCTGGGACACACACCATTCGGACATACAGGAGAGCAGATAATTTCAGAATTTCTGAAAGATAAAGGCGGTTTCTGTCATGAGATAAACTCTCTGCGTGTGGTGGATCATCTGGTGAAGGATGGGGCAGGGCTGAATCTGACCTATGCGGTCAGGGACGGAATAATAAATCATTGCGGTGAGAAATTCGAACAGTATATGGAACCATCTCCTGTTCCCAATGATCCTGCATCCATAAAGACCCGTACTTTTCTGCCATGCACCTGGGAAGGAATAGCTGTAAGAATGTCTGACAAGATAGCATATCTGGGCAGAGACCTGGAGGATGCGCTGAAACTGGGAATCATAAAGTTTGAGCAGATACCAGGCAGTGTCAAGATGGTTCTGGGCAGCAGCAACAGTGACATGATCAACACCATGGTCTATGATGCTGTCAGCAATGCAGACAGAATTGGAAAGATAGGATTCTCAGACCGGGTCTATGAGGCCATGGTTGCTATGAAGGAATTCAACTACAGAAATATCTATCACAGTGATGCCCTCATAAGATATCACAGGTATATAGACCGTATTCTCCGTACACTCTGGGCATATCTGTCTGAAATTTTTGACAAATATAAGTTTGATCTGGATAAATATATGAATGAGCAGACTATCTGTGCCAGAGAATTTTCAGGATATCTGAGAAAAATGGAGAATTTTTATCGCAATATTGAGAAAAGTGATGACTATGTGATATCTGATTATATAGCCGGAATGACCGATACATATGCCATTGACACCGTATCTGATTTATTTATGCCAAGACAGTTTAATAGGATGATTTAAGGTTGACGGCTGAAAATAATTATATTATATTGAATTAAATATGGGTTTGATATCAGAGATAGAAGACAGAACCAGTACGCGGAGATTTAAGCCGGCGTCAATTGATCCTCTCAAATTGGACAGAATCCTGGAAGCCGGGCGTCTTGCCCCTTCTGCCAAGAACCGCCAGCCGTGGCGTTTCATCGTTGTGGATGATCCTGTTCTGAAAGAAAAAGTTGCGGCTGCAGCTTATGGGCAGGAGCATGTGCGTCAGGCCGGAGCAATTATTGTTGCATGTTCCACGAATATCGCATATTCAATGCCTAATGGACAGGCGTCCTATCCGATCGACATAACTTTTGCTGTCTCATTCATGATGCTGCAGGCTGAGAAAGAGGGATATGGTACCTGTGTTGTGACTACTTACAATGAATCTTCCATCAGGACACTGTTGACCCTTCCTTATTCCATGCGTACTGTCATGCTTCTGGCCATAGGCGAAATTGATGAGAGATCACCTAGATCTTCCAGAAAATCCATGCAGGAAGTTGTTTCATTCAACCACTGGTGATCGTTCATCATATCATATAAATTGTCTTATATTTATTTTTTATTTTGAATCCAAGATCGCTGTATACCCTGATGGCTGATGTATTCTGCTCCTTTACGAAAAGCGATACATTCTTATGATTGACAGTGAGGATCTCATTGCAGATAGCTGCCACTGTGGATTTTGCGATTCCTCTGTCCCTGTATGGACGTGAGGTGAATACTCCCCCCAGCTGGATGTGCTCAAAACCGATTGCGCTGGAATTGGCCTTTGATACCGCCTTGCCTCCGATCTTGCCATAGAAGCATATCTGTCTGTGCAGTATGTCCCTGAGATGATACAGAGTCTCCCATTGGTTGAAGAATGCCGGATTCAGCAGCACCTCCTCCTGTTCATATGTTTTCTGCAGTGGATAAAGCTTTATGAGGTCCATTGCTGTTGACCTGGATATTGTCAGCCCTTCTGCCGGTTCCGGTTTCTGGAAGTCCTTTTCTTGCAGTTCCATTATAAGATAATTTATAGTGAGGTTTTTTCTGCCGCAGGCGAAGGCCTGATTGATTGAATTGGCTGCCTCTGGAGTGCCGGAAATGGAGGATGGAATGTAGATCCTGTTTCCGAAGATCTCAGCCACCTCTTTGGCGTTGAATCTGAAATTTTCTGTAAATACAGGAATTATCTTGCCATAATATGTCATGAATATGACTGCATCAATATCAGCGCCGTCCACATGAACTGCCAGCCTGTTCTTCTCAGCCCTGTAATTGTTCTGCTGCAGTACAGATGTTATGTCCATGGCATTCCATTCATTCCGGATAAGAAATTTTCTGATGCTGCTCTGCAAAGGTGTGAAATAAAAATCTTTTATGAAATACCACTTCATTTTCAATCTCCTGCTGTAATAGGGTATTTTCCTTTCGGCTTGAATGCTCCTTTCAGTACAGCGAATGCTGCTCTGTAAGAATATATGTCCTTGCCGTATACAGCCACTCCCTTGGGTTTCCAGCCTGCTTTCTCCACGTATGCCGGAGTGTTGCTGGAGATCACATAGATCCTGTCTGAGTAAGGCTGCAGATGTTTCAGAATGATTGCATCGGCAGGTGAGGTGAGGGCAAATATTATTTTTTTATATTGCCGGCATTTTACTGCCAGTTCCTGGATCATCGCATTTTCAGGTTTATAAAATGAGGAATTATCCAGCACAAAGGAGGATGCTCCGGGGAAACTGCTTCTTCCTTCCTGGAAGAAATTTCTCCATGTGCCCACCAGCAGCACCGAACTGTCTGTTCCTTTTCGGATCAGGCTGTCAGGTGAAGTGCCTGGCAGCAGCGTCACGCTTCTGCAGGCCTGCTGGAAGAAAAATTCCTCAGCATCTCTGTTAGGAAAGAATTTTCTGACTGTACCCGGATCAGGGATCGCGGCAGCTTTTCCCGCAGGTTTGATATATTCCATTTTTACCTTCAGGATCCGTCTGACGCTTTTCTCCACCTGTTTCTTGAATGCAGGATCGTGGTTCATTTCTGCCACGATAAGATTTCTGGCCGCATCAAATGTATCGCTGTCCCTGGAGACCAGGATTATGTCTGCACCGGACTGAACAGATCTGAAACATGCTTTGGATACACTGATTCTGTTGGATGCTCCTCCCATTATCATGTCATCAGTTATTATTATACCGTCAAATCCAAGTCGGTCACGGAGTATATTTTTCATAAATGTGGATGACAGTGTGGCAGGATCCTTATTTCCTGTGATTGCAGGATATGCTATGTGTCCTACCATTATTGCCGGAACTTTGTCTTTTATCAGATATTTGTAAGGAACCAGATCAGTGTCCATAAGATCTTTCAGTGATGTGTTGATTATTGGTAATGTGCCGTGAGAATCCTTGTCCGTCCTGCCATGTCCGGGAAAGTGTTTGGCAGTAGGAATGACTCCGGCTTCCCGTGATCCTCCGCACCAGGCGCAGGCCAGTTCCGCAGTCAGCACAGAATCGGAGGAGAAGGCTCTGTCTGCTATGACATCATTCTCGTCATTCAGGAACAGATCCACAGTGGGGGCGAAATTCATGTTTATGCCCATGACTTTCAGTTCCTGGTTTATATAATAGGATGCCTGCCATGCATCAATAGGTGCAGTGTCTGCTCCCAGTGCCATATTCCCAGGGGTTATCAGTGTCTTGTCTTTTACATGTCTGACCCGTCCACCTTCCTGGTCTGTGGCTACCAGAAGAGGTATGTGCAGCGGAGAATCCAGTGCCTGCTTCTGCATGGCAGCTATGACTTCTGCCAGCTGTCCCAGCTCTCCTGCATTGCGTCCGAATATTTTGACACCGCCGAGATCATTGTTTTTTATCCAGTCCATCACAGTGCTGTCCAGCTCTTTTCCAGGATAAGAAATCATGAAAAGCTGTCCTGCCAGTTCCCAGCTGCTCATGGTGGATATCATGCGGTCAATGATCGCATCGTTGTCACCGTTCTCCCAGAAATCAGTTCTTTTTACCTGGGCAGAAAGCAATGTGCATGAGATCATGAAAAAAACTGTCAGCAGAATAATTTTTTTCAGATGTATGCCTCTCCTTTCAATGCATCGATATAGTCTGCCGCTGAATGGGCTGCCACTGCCCCGTCTCCGCAGGCTGTTATTACCTGACGGAAAGGAGAGTTACGCAGATCTCCTATGGCGAAGAGACCCTTCACGGAAGTGTTCATATAAGCGTCTGTGATGACATATCCGCCGGCATCTTTTGCAGCATCTGCAGCCAGTACATTCTGTGGAATGATCCCTGTAAAGATGAATACAGCATCTGTGTCCTGCTCATATTTTATCCTGTTCTCCTCAAGGATGGCATACTCTACTTTATTTTTACCACCTATCTCAGTGCAGATGGTGTTGAACCTGACTTCTATGTTCCTGTTGGAAAGAACTCTTTCTGCCAGAGCCTTCTGTGCCCGGAACCTGTCTTTTCTGTGTATCATGATTATCTTGTCTGACAGCTTGGCCAGTGCCAGTGCCTCGGAACATGCGGTGTCTCCTCCGCCAACGACTATTATTTTCTTGTTCCTGAAAAAGAATCCGTCGCAGGAGGCACAGTATGATACACCGCGGCCGATGAATTCCTTTTCTCCCGGAACATCCAGCATCCTGTGTCTGGAACCGGTAGCCAGGATCACTGCATAGGCAGTGACTGTGCCTGATTCAGTCTCCACACTGAATATATCGTCATGCTTTTTTACTGACAGAACAGATGATGAATGAAACTCAGCGCCGAATCTCTCGGCCTGGACTTTCATTTTCTGGCAGAGCTCACCGCCGCTGAGGGCTTCCGGAAAACCGGGATAATTCTCCAGCTCACCTATATTCACAGCCTGTCCTCCGATGGAACTTTCCTCAAAGATCGCTGTACTCAGATTTGCCCTGGCTCCATACTGGGCGGCAGTCAGTCCTCCTGGACCGGCTCCTATGATGATCAGATCCTTTTCTGCCTTCATCTGTTCCTCCAGAAAAATAATACAGGAAAATAATGAAGCTAGCAAGGTCGATATCATGTGGGGTTGCAAATTTTGATTTATATTTTTATATTTTATCCAAGGAGCAGATCAATGAAGAAATATCTATTTTTAGTCCTTGTGGCAGGCATTGCTCTTACAGGATGCAATTCAATCAAAGTTACCAGAATGGATACAGATGAGGTTACAGATCTAAGCGGAAAATGGAATGACACAGATTCCAGGATTGTTGCAGAGGAGCTGATGAAAGATATGTGTTCCAGACCATGGGCATCTGACTTCAAGATGGCAAACGGAAAAAATCCTGCCATCATCGTGGGTACTGTCAGAAATAAGAGTTCGGAACATATCGAGGTCATTCCTTTCATAAAGAACATTGAGCGCGAGGTCATCAATACCGGTACTGCCGATATCGTTGCCAGTGCAGATGAGCGTGAGTCATTGCGTGCTGAAAGGCTGGATCAGCAGGAATATTCCAGTGAAGAGACAGCAAAGAAACTGGCACAGGAGTATGGTGCTGATTTCATGCTTCAGGGAGTGATAACAACTATCACTGACCAGGTCAAGAAAAAATATACGATTTACTATCAGGTGAACCTGGAACTCATAAATATTGAGAATAATAAGAAAGTCTGGATCGGAAATACAGAGATAAAGAAATTTGTTGAGAAGGCAAATCTGAAGGCCTGATCCGCAGGACTCTGTTTTCAGCCCATGAGAAAAATCAGGATATCTCTTTATGTTATCATTGCCTCATGTCTTATCTTTACCGGCTGTGTGTCTGCCAGTTTCAAGCATGAGATGGAGAATGCGGCCAGAGCCGGTGATTTTGACAGCGCCCTGGATGTCATAAAGAAGAATGAGGATAGATCGCCATACAAAAATAAGAACAGACTGCTTTTCTGTCTGGATTATGGACTTATGTGCCATTACTGCGGTGATTTTGAGACCAGCAATCTGTATCTGGAAGAGGCTGAGACGCTTATTGAGCAACTGAATGCTGTAAGTGTCAGCCGGGAGATAGGATCGTATCTTCTGAATGATAATATAAGAGAATATTCCGGAGAGGATTATGAGAGCCTGTATGTGAATATATTCAGGTGTCTCAATTATATCGGACTTGGGATGAGGGATGATGCTCTGGTGGAGATACGCAAAGCCAATCTGAAACTGGAGCTGCTGGAGAATAAGTACAGAAAGCAGGTCGCTGATTACAATCAGTCAGAGGATGCCCTGGTGGAGGTTCCTCAGGTGAAGAACCATTTCCACAACAGTGCTTTGTCCCGTTATCTGGGGACAGTGCTTTTCAGACAGGATCATTCCTATGATGATGCCAGGATAGAGGCTCAGTGGCTGGAAAAAGCTTTTGCCGAGCAGTCCTCCATATATGATTTTCCTGTGCCTGAAATACCGCGTCAGAAATTTCCGTCCGGGGACAGTGCTCTGCTGGATGTTATGGCTTTCTCAGGAATGGGACCGGTTAAAGAGCCTCTGGGATTTCTGGTGACTGTTGGCGGAGGACTGCTGACTTTCAGTGCCACCGGATATGATTCTGATTTTGTCAGTTCCCTGCTGGGATTTTTCATACTGCCGTGTCCGGGAGTATGGCATACTTCTGTCATGAATTTCCAGATTCCGATATTGGCACAGAGGGACAGAACCCCTGATTCCATAGTTGTCAGTCTGACCGGAGAAGACGGAACCAGAGTGACCATGGACCTGCTGGAGAATGTGAACAGTATTGCAAAAGATACATATAAACTTAAACTCCCTCTTACTGTGGTAAAGACAGCCTTGAGAGTCATCGGCAAAAAAATTGGCAGCGAGGCAGGGCAGTATGCCATAAGGGAGGCCAGCGGTGACAATTCACTGGCTGCCATCAGCGGACTCCTGTTCGATGTGCTGTCTGCTGTGTCTGAAAATGTGGATGTGCGCAGCTGTGCCATGCTGCCGGCCTATGTTTATACTGCCGAGCTGGAAGTTAAGCCTGGTGTCTATGATGTGACTGTGGATTATTATCAGAACGGATCGCTTATAAATTCAGATGTGCGTTCTGGTGTGAACATAGAGAAAGATCGGCTGAATTTCCTTGAGTCTGTGAATTTCAGGAGTATCAGATGAAGTCCATACTGCTCCATGCCTGCTGCGGACCATGCAGCACTTCTTCCATCGAAAGGCTTCTGGCTGATGGATATGATATCACAATATATTATTGCAATTCCAATATTTATCCCCAGGATGAGTATGAGAAGAGATTGACTAACCTGCAGAAGGTGGCCGATGTCTATGATCTGAAGCTGATATGCGGCATTTATGACCACCAGAAATGGCTCTCTGCTGTGAAAGGTCTGGAGAATGAGCCGGAGAAGGGGAGACGCTGTGCCGCATGTTTTGCCTTCAATATGGCGCTGGCTGCTGAAAAGGCTGAGGAACTTGGAATACCTGAGTTCACCACGACACTGACTGTCAGTCCCCATAAGATCTCAGAAATGATTTTTCATGCGGCGGCTGATCTGCCTGGCTTTGTGCCATACAATTTCAAGAAGCAGGACGGATTCAAAAAGAGTCTGATCCTTTCTGAAAAATACGGACTGTACCGGCAGGACTACTGTGGCTGTGAATTCTCATTGGCTGCACGTTCTGTTGTCAGCGCATCAGGGAATAAAGAAGCCTGATCTCGTCAGCCCATACATCAGGATCTGGTGTCTCCAGAATCAGGGGCATATTCTCAAAGTATGGCGAGTTCATTATATAGCTGAAACATTCCATTCCCAGAAATCCGGCTCCCAGTGACTCATGTCTGTCCACTCTGGAACCGCAGTCTTTTTTTGTTCCGTTGAGATGCATCCCGTGCAGATATTTTATTCCTATTATCCTGTCAAACTCATCCATGACACGCTGGAAGCCATCCTCTGTCCCTATCTGGTATCCTGCCGCAAAAACATGGCATGTATCGATGCATATTCCTATTCTGGACTTGTCCTGGATATTGCTGATGATTCTGGCAAGATGCTCGAATTTATATCCCACATTGGTTCCCTGACCTGCGGTGGCCTCTGCTACTGCCATAGTGCTGCCGGTGGAGCTGTCAGCCAGCGCTTTGTTTATGCATTCACTGATAAGATCCAGACATTCCTCTTCCGAGATCTCATTCAGATGGCTGCCGGGGTGGAAGTTCAGATATCTGAGTCCCAGCCGGTTGACTCTGGCCAGTTCTGATGTGAATGAATCCAGTGATCTTGCCCTTTTTTCAGGATCGCTGTTGCCCAGATTTATCAGGTAGCTGTCATGGGGAAGTATGAGATCAGGTGAGAAATTGTTTTTTGTCACGGAATTTTTGAAAAGTGTGATCTCCTCATCTGTCAGATCTTTTGCCTTCCACTGCTTCTGATTTTTGGTGAAGAGTGCAAAGGCCTTTGCTCCTATGGCACTTCCGTTGACAGGAGCGTTGAAAAGTCCTCCTGCTGTGCTTACATGGGCTCCTACATATTTCATATTATCCTCCACAGTTCATCCAGGGAATGGATGACGAAATCCGGTACCGGGTTCTGTCCGCTGTACTTGCGGTCTATATCCAGCAGACAGCTTTTTATTCCGCTGTTCTTTGCTCCCTGAATATCTGAACTCAAGCTGTCTCCTATCATGAGGATCTGATCCAGGGGCGGATTGCCCAGCTTCTGTAAACAGTACTGGAAATATCTGGCATCAGGCTTCTGCACACCCACTTCTTCAGACACCACTATCGCATTGAAATATTTTTCCATATCGGTATTGCGGAGTCTTCCGCGCTGTACTTTTGATATTCCGTTTGTCACCAGTGCCAGAGTGTATTTGCCCTGAAGCTGCTGCAGAAGCTCCGGAGCTCCGGGTATGAAGTCAGCGGCATTGGACAGAAAATTCACATAGCGGACATTCATATCCGGCGGATCTACCGGAAGATGGACATATTCTGTGAAAAGGGTGAATCTTTTCACCTGCAGCTGCTCCAGAGTGACCAGATTCTGCTCAAACTCTTCCCATACCTGCTGGTTCATCTTTGTATAGATAGTATGGAACTCCAGCTTATATTCAAAGCCAAAACTTTCAACAGTTTTCTGCAGTGCTTTCCGCTCGGATGTAACGAAATCGAACAGCGTTCTGTCCGCATCAAAAAGTAAATATCTGAACATGAATAAAGCATACTGACCGGAAGAAATAAATGCAAGCCGGAATTTCTCCGTTCCCGTCTTGTTTTTGTTAAATGTTTATGATAGATTGGCATAACACTTGGAGGTTCATTCTATGGAGAAAACAAAGCTCTATGTTGGAAATCTCGTATATTCCACAGGCTTTAGAGAAGTAAAAGATCTTTTTGCAAAATACGGTCAGGTCGGTTTTGTAAAGATTATTGAGGGAAAAGGTTTCGGTTTTGTTGAAATGGCTACTGAAGAGGATGCTATCAAGGCAAAGGAAGCTTTGAACGGAACAGAATTTGGCGGACGCACACTTAAAGTTGACTTTGCCACACCAAAAGAGCCAAAATAATTATATTTTTAGCTTTACAAATCTGGGCCCTGGTCATTCCAGGGTTTTTTTGTCCCCATTGCTGTCATCAGTGTCATCTTCGATGATCTCATATTCCAGAGTCTCATTCCTTTTCTGTTCCCTCATGGCAGCATCGTGCAGTACTTTTTTAGGGATCATGAAGAGAAGTCCGGTAAAATAAAGAATCACCAGAAGAACAATTCCGGGTATGAAAAGAAGCAGAAATAGAATCAGTGCAAGCATGTTTTTTTATCCTTCAGTTTTTTGATCTGTTTTGCTGTGTGGGCGAATGCCGAGGCCAGAGCGATTCCAGCCGCAATGGCACCTGATGCTGTGAGTGTCCTGAATCCTGTGATTCCGGCCTGTTGCATGTTTCCCCAGAGGGAGTAAAGCATGGTCTCATATATTCCTCCTCCTGGAACGAATGGAATTATGGCAGGAATGATGAATATCGTGGCCGGCTTTTTCAGCACTGAACCGAAGATCTCGGACAGCACTCCTATGCAGAATGCTCCTACGAAATATCCGCCCATGAAATATCCCATCCTGACATTCAGTATCAGAAATATTATCCAGCCGGCAGCACCCAGCAGTGATGCCAGAAATATATCGTATTTAGGTATGTAGAAAAAGTAGGCAAAAGCCGCAGTGGTGAAGAATGCTGCCAGAAATGCCGGAACCAGGCTGTCCCATACTTTGACCGGCGCTATCTTTGAGGTCTCACTGGCAAATGGGATAAGTCCGAAAGCCGCACCTATGGAGAGGGCAGCTGCTATGACAAAGGCTTCCAACAGCTTGGCTGTGCCTGCCACCAGATCACCGGCTATGATGTCACGGATGGCATTGACCAGGATGACTCCAGGTACCAGTGTCATGAGGACGGAGATGATGACATTGCTTATGGATGGTATGATGCCGAACCGTGCTGCCAGTCCTGAAAGCATGGAGATTATGAATCCGCCTATTATGGAAGTGAGAAATCCCGGCAGTTCCAGCGGTGTGGTGGTGAACAGCACTATACGCATTATCGTGCCTATGACAAATGCTGTGATCGCCTCCACTATGGAGCCTCCGAAAAGGAGAGAGAAGCAGAAGCTGCCCAAGGCTATGGTCAGTACAATGGCCCAGTCCGGATATATGATGCTGCTGTCAATGCGTCTGAACACAGACTCCACCATTTTCAGCGGGTGTGGCTTGCATGAGGATACCATGCGCATCACCTCGTTCTCCAGTCTGGAGATTTTGCTCAGGTTTATGGTTCTGTTAAGTATGCGCTGGAAGTGGGTGCAGGTGTGTCCGTGATCATCCTCACAGGTCAGCATGACTACAGTAGGGGTGACAAAAGCTGATACATTTCTGGCACCAAGCATGTTGGCCACCGAGCACATGATCTCTTCACAGCGGTAGGTCTCGCCGCCATTTTTGAGGATTATCATGCCGGCTTCCATGGCTGTGCTGAGGATTCTGTCTGTCTGATCGTCACATTCGCTCATCTATAGTTAAAGTTAAAGTAAAAATGGGATATGGGTCAAGTAAAAATATGGCAATGAATAAATTCTCTAAAAATTTTCAATTCGTTGTTGACAAAAAAAAATCATGCTCCTATAATAAATGAACATTCGACGCAGGGTAGAGCAGTTGGCAGCTCGTCGGGCTCATAACCCGGAGGCCGTAGGTCCGAGTCCTACCCCTGCTATCAAGCCACCATTCCGGTGGCTTTTTTTATGCCGCGATGCAATATGGAATCAAGATCTACTGATTCAAAAAATTGCAGCACTGTGTTTAAACTTATAAAAATTTTGGAAGAAAAAAGAAAATAATCGATTTCAGCACGCTCTCAGTATATCATCACTTCGCCGTCTTCCAGTGTCAGACATGGGGTGCATTTCTTCTCTCTGTACCTGGCGGCAAAATCTTCCAGACTCATGGTATCCAGCAGTGCCAGTTTTGATGGTGAATATGAGAGCTGGATGCTCACGGTCTCGCCGGTCTCCATAACATAGCTGAATCCCTGATGCAGCTTCATGAAACTGGTGGCTGCATTTATCAGTGCAGATTTCCCGGCTTTTCTGAGAAGTCCGGTCACAAACTCCAGCTGCATTTTCCAGATGTCATCGTTTTCTGTAAGCCCTTTTCTCTCCATCCAGTCTGCAAAACTGCTGAAAAGTTCATGGGTTGTCATGCCCAGTGCATCCAGTATGGAGTGGAGCCATATGCAGCTCTGTCCCCTTGTGTAGAACAGATCCATGGCTTTCTTTATTCTTCTGGCTTCTGCCAGCTCCTGAGTGCTGAATGTGGGAGTGCTTTCCACAGTATTGTTCTCACCGCCGCACACGATGCCCAGACCAGGTGCTGTAAGTTCCAGCTCTGTCCCCGGCAGTATGGACAGCACGAAACAGTCTATATTGCTGGGCTGCAGTGATGTGGCATAATCAATGGTTTCCATGAATGAGCTGAGACTGTCTCCCGGCAGCCCGGCTATGATATCCAGACCGAAAGGTATTCCCAGCTTTGCCAGCATTTTCACATTTTTAGTGAAAAGTTCTTTGTTCCATTCTCTCCCTATATTTCTGAGTACATCTTTATTGGAGGACTGCAAACCTATCTGAAGACTGCAGTTCAGTTCGGCAAAAAGAGCAGCCATTTCTCTGTCCAGCAGCTCTGCCCGTATCTCAAAAGTGTAGTGCATTTCCTCCGGGCTTTTCTCCAGCAGCATCCTCAGTATGGTCTTGGCTCTTTTTCTGTTCAGATTGAATGTCGGATCCAGAACGAAGACATTCACTATGTTGTGCTTTATGAGACAGTCGATTTCCCTGGATATCCGTTCCAGCGGAAAGTCTCTGACTGTGCGGTTGCCGCGGCTTTCGAAACAGAAAGCACATTTGTACGGACATCCGCGGGTCATTTCCAGCAGCACGCTGTCGGTATCTTTCAGACAGACATCGGCATTTCCTGAAAGAAACACTGATTCCAGCTTCTCTGTATCAGGTAACGCCGCATCATGGATTTTTCTCTCTGTGGTGCCTGTGCTGAAAAATTCCAGCAGTTTCTCCACTGTGGTGATCTCTCCCTCGCCGCGTACCGCAAAACTCAGATACGGCGGCAGTGTGTCGCCAAAGGCTGAGATCTGCGGTCCTCCTGCGAAGATCATTATGTCCGGACATGTGCTGTGCAGTTTTTCTGCGAATGTGCGGAACCATTCTGCATTCCAGATGTAAAGTGATAGTCCCACAGCTTTCGGATGCCGTGACACACATTTTCTGGCCGCTGCTTCCGGATCTGAATCCATATTGTGCCGGATCAGATCAGCATGGGGCAGAGAAGATGTGTTGATGGCGGTCTGTATGCAAAGAGCTCCCATGGGAAAGCTCATGACATCGTTCTCGAAAGTACAGGAGTGAATTTCTATTTCAGCCATAATGGAGATTATTCAGAGAATCAGTATAACTGGTGCTCCATGTCCATATAATCCTGGAATGACTGCTTGGCCTCTTTCTGACCGTCCTCGGAATATGGGACAAATTTGATAAGGCTGTCATTATCCATATCCTTCAGATAGTCATACATGAAATCATCTCTGAAGCCGATTTCTGCTGCGTCCTTGGCTGTGTTGCCGTAGTGAACTTCCTTGATGTTGGCCCAGATAATGGCTGAGAGGCACATAGGGCATGGATAGCTGGAAGTGTAGAGCACACATCCTGACAGATCATGAGTCTTCAGCTCCTTGCATGCATTGCGGATCGCCACGATCTCTCCATGGGCTGTAGGATCATGCTTCTTCAGCACTTTGTTGTGTCCTCTGCCTACGATCTTGCCGTCTTTTACGATCACTGCTCCGAATGGGCCTCCATGCTTGGCATTTATTCCCATCAGCGCCTGGAGCACTGAAATATGCTCAAATTTTGCTTCTTTCTTCTCTTTTTTCATAATTAAAACCATCCGTTATAATATGCTGGCATTCTTCTCTTGTGCTGGCTGACTCTGTGATATCTGTCTATGATCTGGATATCATGCTCTGTTCCCTGACCTGTAGTGATATATTTATCAATGGCAGCGTAGGTGACGCCCATATCTGCCTCATCTGTCTGACCCTCAAAAAGACCTGCTGACGGTGCTTTTTTGATTATGTTCTCAGGGGCTCCCAGATATGCCAGGCACTCATATACCTCACCTACAGTCAGGTCGATGATAGGGTTGAAGTCGCATCCTCCGTCTCCCCATTTGGTGAAATATCCCATATATGTCTCGGCACGGTTGCCTGTACCAGCCACCAGCTTTCCCTCAGCAGCTCCTATGGCATACAGAGTGGTCATTCTCAGTCTCGGAGCTATGTTGGACACTGCACTTCGGTTCAGCTCTGTCTTGCCGTCCAGTGCTTTCAGCAGTTCGGCCTTTACCGGGGTTATATCCACAGTCCTGGTCTCTATGTCAAACTGTCTGGCCACATCCAGACCGTCCTTCATGTCCTCACCGAAATTTCTCTTTGATTCGCAGGGCATGATGATTCCGGTGGTGTTGTCGCAGGCTTTCTTGCACAGGATCCCTACCAGTGCGCTGTCCTTTCCGCCGCTGTTTCCGTAAATTATTCCTTTGGCACCGCTTTCTTTCAGCAGATTTCTGATGAAAGCCACACGGTTTTCAAGCTCTTTTTTATAATCTTTCATTGGATCTCTCCTGACTGCTCATTCTATCATTATGGATTTTATATAACAAGGGTGAATTTTTATAAAAGCTTTGACAAAACCACTATATTAGAGTAAAAATATTTTTAAAGTGGAGGTTAGAATATGAGACAAGTCAGGCAAGCTTTGCGGCTCAACAATGTAGAATATGCTATAAGGGGACCTTTGCTGGAGGCGGCGCAGAAACTTGAGAAAGAGGGGCGCAAGATTTTCAAGCTCAACATCGGAAATACCGGTGCGTTCAACTTTGACATAGACCATAGGATCATGGACAGGGTCATAGAGAACATGAAAAAGGCAGGAGCTTATTCCGATTCCAACGGAATACTGGAATCACGGCTTGCCATCAAGAAGTATCACGAGGGAAATGGTTTTCCTGAGATAAGTCTTGATGATATTTTCATCGGAAACGGTGTCAGCGAGCTTATCACTGTCACCACTCAGGCTCTCATAAACCCGGGGGATGAGGTTCTTATTCCGTCTCCTGATTATCCTCTGTGGACTGCTGCTGTCAACCTGCAGGAAGGAAGACCTGTACATTACAAATGTGATGAGGATTCGGGCTGGGTTCCGGATCTGAAAGACATAGAGAACAAGATAACATACAAGACCAAGGGAATTGTATTGATCAACCCTAACAACCCGACAGGAAGTGTCTATCCGAAGGAGATCATCGAGGGTATCGTTGATATTGCCTTGACTCACGGGCTGGTCATCTTCTCAGATGAGATCTATGACCGTATCATTTATGACGGGGACAAGGTATATTCACCTGCCACAATGACCAAGGATATTCTGGTAGTCACATTCAACGGTCTGTCCAAGGCTCACAGATCCTGCGGACTCCGTGCCGGCTGGATGGTGCTCAGCGGAAATCACCGCATTGCGGAGGATTACAAGATCGGTCTGAAGACACTGACCAGCATGAGACTCTGTTCCAATGTGCCTGCACAGCTGGCCATCAAGCCTGCCCTGGAGGATGACGACTCAATTTTCATGCTGACAGCAGAGGGTGGAAGGCTCAGACAGCAGAGGGATATCTGCCACAAGCTGCTGAACTCGATTCCAGGTGTCTCCTGTAAGAAGGCAAAAGGATCACTGTATGTTTTCCCTAAATTTGATGTGGAGCGCTTCGATATAAAGAATGATGAGAAATTTGTCATGGATTTCCTGGAGAAGGAGAATGTCCTTCTGGTTCCTGGCTCAGGCTTCAACTGGAAGTATCCTGACCATGCCAGAATCGTATTCCTCCCTAGCGTTGAGGATCTGACAGAGTCTCTCACCAGACTGAAACATTTCCTTGAGGATTACAGACAGGACTGAGGTTTAGGATTTGGAAATTTTAGAGAGATCTGATACATTGACACGCGTACTGGTGGATGGCCGCCAGATAATTCTGGTGGGAACTGCCCATGTCTCTAAAGAGAGTGTTGAAGAAGTATGCAGCAGGATAGAGAGTGAGCAGCCGAAGCGGGTGTGCGTGGAACTGGATGAGAGAAGGTTCCGTTCCCTGAAAGAAGGTGCAAAGTGGGAGAATCTGAATATCTTTAAAGTTCTGAAGACCGGTCAGGGATTTTTTCTTCTGGCCAACCTGGCAATGTCTGCATTCCAGAAAAGGATCGGCGCCAGCCTGGATACCAAGCCTGGCATGGAGATGGCTGGTGCCATTGAAAAGGCTGAAAGTGCCGGTATTCCTGTCTCGCTGGTAGACCGTGACATACAGGTGACCTTAAAGCGTGCCTGGAAGCTTTCCAGCGGCGGCGAGAAGATAAAGATGATGAACACTCTGGTAGGAAGTATTTTTTCTACTGAAGAGGTTTCTGCCGAAGAGATCGAGGAGCTGAAGAAGAAAGGGGCCATGGAAGACCTGATGCAGGAAATGGCTGAGAATCTTCCTTCTGCCAAGACTGCTATCATAGATGAGCGTGACCGGTATCTGGCCACAAAGATTTATGAATGTACAGAGGAAAAAGTGCTGGCTGTGCTTGGTGCCGGTCATGTTCCCGGAATACTCCGCTATTTTGAGGCATTTGAAAGGGCAGGTAAGACAGAAAGTCTTGATTCCATCAGCGTGGTGCCTCCGAAGAGCACTGCCGGAAAAGTGCTTCCATGGCTGGTTCCTGCACTGTTTGCAGCGATCGTCATAACAGGATTTTTCCGTGCCGGGTGGGACAGAAGTGTATCAATGCTTGTCAGCTGGATTCTGGTGAACGGTTCTCTGGCTGCCCTCGGTGCTCTCATCGCCATGGCTCATCCGCTGACTATACTGGTCTCATTTGTTGCTGCTCCTATAACATCATTGAATCCTACCATAGGCGTAGGCATGTTCTCAGGCATCGTTGAGGCTGCCATGCGAAAACCGCGTGTTAAAGACTGTGAGAACCTTGCTGATGATATAATGTCAGTAAAGGGATTCTTCAGGAACAGGATCACCCACATACTGCTGGTATTTTTCTTCGCCAGCCTTGGAAGTGTCATAGGAACGATTATTGTATTTCCTTATCTTCTGGCTCTGCTGAAGTAGCCTTACCGAAAACTGCCTTTATTCCGTCATTTATAACTTTTATTCTTTCAAATTTTATGCATGTGTCTTTTGGCACAGGTGCAGGGGACACAAGTCTCTTGAAGCCGAAATCAGCCGCAGTTCTGGCTCTTCCTTCTATGTTGCGGACATTGAGGACCTCTCCGGTAAGACTCAGCTCTCCGGCAGAAAGCACAGATCCGGAGACTGGGATCCCTGTTCTGGCCGAATAGAGTGTCATGGCTATTGGCAGTTCTATTCCCACATCTTTGATTCTGATACCACCTGATACATTCACATATATATCCTGGTCTGAGAATTTTATCCTGCATCGTTTTTCCAGAATTGCTGAGATACGGGATATGACGGAGCTGTCTATCTTATCTGAGAAGATACGTGATACTCCTGCCTTAGCCGGAACAGTCAGTGCCTGCAGTTCCACCAGAAAGACTCTGGTTCCCTCATAGACTGCCGCAGTTGATATTCCCGGCGGGATCTCTCCGTCCCGCTTTGTCAGGAATATGGTCTCCGGGTTCTTTATCTGTTCCAATCCTTTTTCCATCATCCTGAATATTGCCACCTCGTCGATGGAACCATATCTGTTCTTGGAAGCTCTGACTATGCGCAGGTCTGTTCCTGAATTCTCGAAGTACAGCACTGTGTCCACCATGTGCTCTATGGTTTTCGGTCCTGAGATATTGCCATCCTTGGTCACATGGGCGATCATTATCACCACTGCATCTTTCAGCTTGGCCCAGTCAGTCAGTGTGGTGCAGGTGTATTTCAGCTGGTTCACGGTGCCTGCGGTGTTTCCCATTTCTCTGGATATGGCGGTCTGTATGGAATCCAGTATGACAAAGCTGTATTTTCCGCTGTTGAGCACCCGCATGATGGCATCCAGGTCTGTCTCGCACAGTATGTCCATCTCCTTGCCTGAAAGTCCCATTCTGTCAGCCCTCTGTTTGATCTGCGGCGCTGATTCCTCACCTGAGATATACAGGACTTTCATCTGTCTGGATACGCTCTCTGCCAGCTGCAGCATCAGTGTGGACTTGCCGATTCCCGGTTCACCGCCGATCATGATGGCAGAACCTTTCATTATTCCGCCTCCCAGTACCCGGTCGATCTCCTGGATGCCTGAGAAGATCCTTACCTGTTCTCCGGTTGCGCAGGATGCCAGAGGAACTGGAGCAGCCGCAGCAGTTCCCTGATCTGACAGTCTGACTGGCTGTTTCTTGCTGACCTTGGTCTCTGAGAAGCTGTTCCATGTTCCGCAGGAAGGACATCTTCCTGTCCATTTATATTCTTTATGTCCGCAGTTGTCGCAGATATATACTGTCTTGTCTTCCATGAATTCATAATAACCTGAAAATACGAATATTTCCACTGATAAGTTGTTAGAATCACTCCATAGTTGTATACTTTGTGTATGTCAGGAATGTTTTATCTGCTTATTATAAATTGTGTTATCCTGCTGTTCTGTCTGGTTATTCTCATTGCTGTTTTTACAGGACACAGGGACAGAAGCGGCGAGGTCATCCGGTATATGTCCGACGAGTTCAGAACATCCAGAAGCGAGCTTTCTTCATCCATCCGGGATATGCAGGCCGGAAATGAGCGGAGTCTGAGCCACAGCTTTGACACTGTGACACGGCAGCTTATGGCTGTGCAGAAAGGGCTGGGGGAGATGCAGACTCTGGCCTCTGATGTGGGCAGTCTGAAGAAAGTTCTGTCCAATGTGAAGACCCGTGGTATCCTGGGTGAGTATCAGCTGGCCAATATTCTGGAGGAGGTGCTCTCTCCGGAGCAGTATGAGGTGAATGTTCGGACTAAGAGAATGTCTGATGACCCTGTGGAGTTTGCAGTCAGACTTCCTGGTGCGGGTGATGAGCCTGTGCTGCTTCCTATTGATGCCAAGTTTCCCACAGAGGATTACCAGCGGCTGAATGATGCCTATGAGCAGGGAGACAGGGCAGCGGTGGAACGACAGCGCAGGAATCTGGAACGGGCTCTGCTTCTGAATGCCAGAAAGATCCGGGACAAATATGTGGAACCGCCATTTACTACAGACTTTGCTGTTATGTTCCTTCCGTTTGAGGGGCTGTATGCTGAGGCGCTCCGGTGTCCTGGACTTTTTGAGCGGATCCAGCGTGAGTACAATATCACCATGACCGGACCTTCCACACTCACTGCTTTCCTGAACAGTCTGCAGATAGGATTCCGTACTCTGGCCATAGGACGGCAGACTTCAAGAATACGGGAGCTTATGGCTGCGGTAAAGACTGAGTTCATCAGGTTTGGTGCCAGCATAGAGGCTGTGCAGAAGAATCTTCAGAATGCCAGCAGCAATCTGGAGAAGGTTTCAGACAGTGCAAAGCGCATGGAGAAAAAGCTGGATGATACTGCACTGGAAATTGAGGAATAAAACAGATATAATCACAGTATGAGTTTCAAGGGAATAATTTTTGATCTGGACGGAACATTGGTGAATACCCTTTATGATATCGGGTTTCATATCAATAATATTCTGGCCAGGTATTCGTATCCGGCCTTTCCAATGGATAAGGTCAATACTATTGTTGGATGGGGTCTGAAAGAGGCATTGCGGAAAGTCATTCCGCCTGAGGATTCGGCAGACGAGACATATCTGTGCAGATTGACTGCTGAGCTTATTGGTGAGTACAACAGGGAGCCGGTGCTGAAGTCTGTGCTTTATCCTGGAATTCATGAACTGCTGGATGAGCTGGCGACCAGGGGCATATTGCTGTCTGTCTTCTCCAACAAATCCCAGCCTGTGACTCTTCAGGTGGTGGACAGACTGATGGGACTGAAGAGGTTCAGCACTGTGCTTGGCTCTGATGCTGGATTTCCCCGGAAGCCTGACCCTGCCGGTGCGCTGGAGGTGATCCGCCGGATGGGGCTGGAGAAAGAGGATATTTTATATATAGGCGACACAATTCTGGATCATCAGGTGGCTGTGGGAGCCGGAATTGCAGATATCACAGTGACGTGGGGGTTCCGTTCCAGAGAGCAGCTTTCGGAGCAGGGGGCCAGCAATTTTGTTGATGTTCCTGCAGAAATCCTCCGATATTTTAATTAATATGTTTTATAAAAGGAGCATTGTTTATGGAAACTAAAGAGATCATCGCTGCGGCAGAAGAATATATAAGACTTGAACAGGATCAGACTTTCACAGATCAGGTGAAAGAACTTCTGGAAAAGAAAGATTATGCGGAGCTTGAGGAGCGCTTCTATAAGACTCTGGATTTCGGAACTGGCGGGATCCGCGGAATCATCGGCGGAGGATACAACCGCATGAATCCGTACAATATAAAGAAAGTTTCTCAGGGACTGGCAAATTATATCAACAAGGCTGCATCGGGTAAGAAACCATCAATTGTCATTGCACATGATTCACGCCGCTGTTCCAGACTTTTTGCTGAGACTGCTGCATCTGTATTCTGCGGAAATGGCATAAAGACATATCTTTTCACATCATTACGTCCTACACCTGAGCTTTCCTATGCAGTGCGCCAGTTGGGCTGCATTTCCGGTGTGGTCGTCACTGCCAGCCATAACCCAGCTGAGTACAACGGTTACAAAGTCTACTGGGATGACGGCGGTCAGGTGGTGGCTCCTCATGACAGGCTGATCATCAGTGATGTGAACTCGGTTAAGGAAGTCCATGCCGTTCCACTGGATAAGGCTGCCGAGCAGGGACTTTTCCAGCTGATAGACAAAGAGATAGATGATAAATATATAGATATGGTCACTCACTGCTCACTGCGTCCGGAACTTCTGCAGAAAGAGGGAAAGAACCTGCGGATCGTATATACTCCGCTTCATGGTGCAGGCCGTGTTCTGGTGGAGAGATCACTGAGCAAGCTTGGGATTTCTGTGATCACAGTGCCTGAGCAGGCTGAGCCGGACGGTGAGTTCCCTACAGTCAAGTTCCCTAATCCAGAGGAAGCTTCGGCTCTGGATCTTTCACTTAAACTTGGAAAAAAAGAAAAGGCTGCACTGGTCATGGGAACAGACCCTGACTCAGACCGTCTGGGAATAGCTGTTCCAGAGGGTGACGAATTCAGGCTTATCACCGGAAACCAGCTGGGATCCATGCTAGTTTATTATATCCTCTCCACATTGAAGGAGCAAGGAAAGCTGACACCTGAGACTGCCATCATCAAGACGATCGTGACCACAGAGCTCCAGCGAAAGATTGCTGACAGCTTCGGGGTGAAGACATATGATGTGCTGACAGGATGCAAGAATATTGCATCTCTTATCCGGGCATTTGAGACCACCGGTGAGAAGTGTGTGTATGGCGGTGAGGAGAGTTACGGCTTTATGGTGAGCACCGAAGTCAGAGATAAAGACGGTGTGTCTGCGGCTGTGATGACCTCCGAGATGGCTCTTTATAATTTTACCCGTGGTATGAACCTTCTGGATTATCTCAATGAGATATATATGAAGTACGGATATTTTAAGGAAGCGCCTTTCTCAAAGACATTCAAGGGACAGAGCGGAAGTGACAAGATCAAAAAACTTATGGAGAACCTACGGTCTGCCATGCCGGACACTATTGGCGGAGTGAAGGTCATTTCCTCTCTGGATTATAAGGATGGCATGGAACTGAACGGTGTGCATCTGGATCCATCCAATGTGCTGCAGTTCCGTCTGGCTGATGACAGTCTGGTTACTGCCCGTCCTTCAGGAACAGAGCCTAAGATAAAATTCTATATCTCATGCCATGGTGAACCTGGTGAGGATCTGGCAGAGTCCATGAAGAAAGTGGCTGCGAAATGTGATGCTATCAGAGCTGATCTGGAGAAATACTGCCTCTGAAAATGATTTTTTCACGGCTTACATGAATACTCATCGTATTGCCGTCCCATATCAGATAACCGCTTTCCCTGTCCACCTTTTTCATGCTGTAGGTGCGGATCCTCACAGGAAGTCTTACAGGGAGCGGTTCTTTTGATTCAGCCGCCTCAGTGATATCCTTCATAGGTCGTTTTATCTCCACCAGAACAGGATTCTCGATCTCGCCGCCGGTTATGACATAGCCGGGGAAAAATGGTATATCTCTGCATATCTCGGCCTTGGCATTTCCGCCATAGATTGCGGATTCACCTGATATTTCCTCCGGTATCTGCAGCAGCCTGAGGTATTCCTCAAAGTTGTTTCCCGGATCGTCCAGCAGCTCTGCATGACTGTCTTCACGGCATTTCTCCAGCATGTCCTCGTAGCAGCTGATTCTTTCTTCCAGTATGTCCATAAGATGCCGGTAACTGGCTTTTTTCTTCTCAAGCATTCCGTGATACTGGTAATAGTTGGCTCTGAATATTTTTTTCCCGTGGACTTTCAGTGTTCTGATCTTCGGGTAGTTCAGATGTTCTATGAATGTGACTTTTGAGAACACATCAAAAATACTGTACAGCATCTTTGAATTTTTAGAATAGGAATTGTATGACTTGTATTTTTTATATTCTGCCTTAACAAGTTCAAGGTAATCTCTGTTTGCCTGTATTGCGGCTGCCAGTTCATTTTCCGGTGATACTGCCAGCTCCTGTATGTTATGTGCGCCCAGTGCCGTGTTGTCCAGCATCATCTGGTTGTACCACAGTGTGTAATCTCTGTCCGGTTCTGTTCCGTCAGCAGTTTCTTTTATCAGTGTGAATTCCACATCACCCAGCTCTGTGTCAGGGATCACCATGTGCAGATAATCTTCTGTGGCCTCGGCGCGGGACGAGAAAGTTTCCAGATCCTTGCATATGAATATGTTCTCCAGAATTTCCCTGAAGTCTGCTGACAGTTCCTGCTTTTCCAGCTCTTCAGTAGAGAATGTTACGAAAAATGCCTTGGGAACTCCATCAAATCCAGGATCGTATCTGAACAGATAGCACCATACTTCCACAGGATATACTGTGACAGATGCCTGTTCGCTGCCATATTTCAGCTCCAGTGTACATTCACCCTCGCTCATGGAGAAATTCGGAATATGCATATAGACTGGCTCCCTGTCCGGTAATTCCAGTTTTCCTGCGTACTGAAATTCTGTTGGCTCACCTCTGAGTGCATCCCTGTCCTGTGCAGTGTCCAGAAATCTGTCCTCCGGTATCTGAAGCGGAGCTTCCTGAAACTGCCAGGTTTCATCCAGAATGTTCTTGAAATAATATCCTGGTCTGCCTGCTGCTGAAAGTCCTGCCACTCTGAGTTCTCTGGCAAAATTGCCCTGTCCGTCCTGAATTATTGTTATGTGGTCTGTTATGCGTGCCTGTCCATCAAGCTGGATCTCAGGCTGCTTTGTCCATTCTTCGGCTGGGAGTCCCCATTCTGTGAAGTTGGATTTATATTTCCAGCCTGGGTATGGCTGTTTCTCGTTCTCATAGGTGTAGAGGTAGAACATAGGGTCACATCCCATGGTGTCGAAGTCAATGAGTCTGGTGTATATCTCACCGGCTGCATTTATCAGCATTACAGTAGAACCGCTGGCACACAGCCTGCTGGCTATGAATCTGCCGCGCTCCGGAAGCATGATGCTGCGGCTCATGTCGGCCGGAAGTCCTGAGTCTGTGAATCGGATGCTCCTGCCATCTTCGGTGAGAAAATAGAAAGTCTCTATTCCCATGGAACCGTAATGATGCTGGTTGCCGAAAGCGTCCTCATACCACAGGATCTCCTCCCGTCTGGTGGCTGTGGCCCAGCTTCTTTTGTTCCTGGTGAGCGGATTCACTGCCAGCTGCTTTTTCTTAGGGAAGCCCATGGTCGCCAGCCATATCCTGTGCTGCCGCACTGTGGATCTGACGCAGTAATATTCATAGGCAAGTCCGTTGTCGTCCATTGCTATGATACTGTCCAGATCTGCGGCGATCTCTGTCACTTTCTCAGGTGTGGGGAACCGGTGGAATGAGTGTTCCGGAATACCTGTCTCTTTCAGCGGAACCCAGCAGTATGGCTCTGCATCCGGTGTCAGTCCCTTGTAATAGACTTTTCCGTCATTGATCGCGAACTGATAATACTTGTTGAAAGTCTGTGTCGGTGTCTTGATATAGATCTTATCAGGAAGCAGACCGTTTATATTTTTTTCCTGGCTGTGTTCTGCTACTGTTATGGGCTCTTCATCAAAATAATCATCAGAAAGCTCTTTATAATAATCAACTTTTTTGTATGATGCACAAGAAAATAAAAATGCTGACAGGATCAGCATGATAACAAGACGTCTTAACATAATGGTAAGATATTAAGATAAAAATAATAAAAAATCTATGGTTTCTCTTTTTTCTTGCAGAAAAATTAATTATATTTGAAATATGTCTTTCGTTGCCATAGATTTTGAGACAGCCAGCCGCTCTCCTGACAGTGCCTGTGCTCTCGGAATGGTCAGATTCAATGAGACTTCCTTTGAAGATGAGTTCTACACTCTGATCGCTCCGCCGGATATGTATTTTGAGCCATTCAATATAAGTATTCATGGAATACATCCTGAGGATGTGAAGGATGCTCCTGACTTTGCCCATCTTTATGAGTCTGTCATTGAATTTATCGGAGATTCCGTGGTGATGGCCCACAATGCCGGGTTTGATCTGGGAGTGCTCCGGGCTTTGATGCAGCGGTATGATCTTAGATTTCCTGAATATAGATACTATTGCACATGGCAGCTGTCCAGAAGACTGTATCCTGAACTGCCCAGCAGGTCGCTGGATGCACTGGCCAGGAGGATCAATTTCCGGTTCTCGCATCATAATGCACTGGAGGATGCCAAAGCCTGTGCCGCTGTTTTTCAGACAATGGTATCAGAAGTTGCTCCAATGGATATAGCCTCTGTCATGGGATGCAGAAAATTCATCTGCACCCCTGAGATCTAGCACTTATGCTCTTCTTTGTATTTGCTGATGATCTTTTCCGGATCATTCACCATGAGAATAGGCTGTCCTGTGCTTTCCAGCACATCGCGCCATAAGGATTCCTCTGGTTTTATCTTGTTTCTTGCTGCAACCACCAGCTCTATAGGAATGTGGACATATTTGTTGTGCACCAGACCGATGAGCATCTTTGTCCTGCCTGCCATAGCCGCATGGACTGCATTTGTTCCCAGACGCTCACAGTAGATGGCATCCGCAGCATTAGCCACTGATGCTCGTATGACATAGCTCGGATCCACATATTTCAGCGATACCGGGTTGTTCTTTTCCTTGAAATATTGCTCTATCCTGTCCTTCAGGTAGATACCGATATCTCCCAGTTTGACATTGCCGGATGCGTCTTTCTGACCTGTGGCCATGAGATGTTCCTGTCCGGCTCCCTCAGCTGTCACGATCACTGCATGATGCTGCTCAGCCAGCTTTTTTTCCAGCTGTCTCAGAAAGCCCTTCTCTCCGTCCATGTCGAATGGTATCTCAGGTATCAGACAGAAATCAGCCTCGTGGCTGGCCAGTGTGGTATGGACTGCGATGAATCCTGACTCTCTACCCATAAGTTTGACCAGTCCTATTCCATTAGGGAATGATCTGGCTTCATTGGTTGCTGTGACAACTGCATCTATGGCCTTGGCTACGGCTGTGTCGAATCCGAAGGATTTCTGTATCATGATGAAGTCATTGTCGATGGTTTTCGGAATGGCTATGACTGAGATCTTCAGGCCGCGTTTCTCCACCTCATTTGCGATGGCCAGTGAACCCTTCTGGGTGCCGTCACCGCCGATGACGAAGAACATGTTGATATTCATTTTTTCCAGGGAATCCACTATATCTGATGTTCTGGTGCCGCCGCCGCGGCTGGAAGAAAGAAATGTTCCGCCAGTCTTGTGGATGTTTTCCACGATTTCCGGTGTGAGCTGGATCGGCTCGAACTCATTCTCCGGGAGAAGTCCCTGATAACCGAATCTGATGCCGCTGATATGTCTGACTCCGTATCTGTTCCAGAGGCAGAGAACAATGGAGCGTATCACGTCGTTGATTCCCGGACAGACACCTCCGCAGCTGCAGATGGCTGCATGAACGTTGGTCGGATCGAAGTAGATCTTCTCGCGTGGACCGGCTTTTTCGATGAAATTGGAATTGTAGGCTTCTGCCTGCTCTTCCAGCACATTGTCGTAAATATCTATATTGAAGCGGACAAACTCATTGTCATGCACGTAATTTGATATGAAATTTCCATGTTTTGTGGAAAGCTTTATAGGGGAAGGGATCTTTGCTTCTCCCAGCTGTGATATCTTGAAATTGTAAACGCCTTTGGACATATATTTCTCCTGATTAGAATATACTCCAGAAAATCCAATACCGCAAGCACTGAAAAAAGGGAGGGGACACCGCAGGAGAAAGAGGAAGGACACCCCCGTTTCGACCAGTGGTTTCCTCCCTCTTTAAATCTCTCTTCTTCCTTCGGACGACTCAGGGCTGCGCCGCCCTGGACCCAAAAAAACATATCTGCTGTTGCCGCTGAAGAGCTTGCAGAATGATGTTTCCCCATCTGGTACTGTCCGGGTGGGGATTTTTTTCTTCCCCTTATCAGCAATTACAATAACAGATACATTCTGTGATTACAGCTTAGGTCATTACGGGTTGAAAAAATACACTGAATCAGCTATGATTTTTCTGTTATGAATCACACTTATGACACTGAAGATCTGATTGCCGCGCTGGCTACTCCATGGGGAAAAAGCGCACTGGCAGTCATCAGAACTTCAGGCAGAGATTCCATAGATAAGATCGCCGGTATTTTCAGAGGACGCAAAAAACTGACTGAGCTTCCGGGGTATTCTCTGGCCTATGGCACACTGGCGGACGGGGATTCACCTGTGGATGAGGTGATGCTGGCAGTTTACCGCAGCCCGAAAAGCTATACGGGGGAGGACATGGTGGAGATCTTCTGCCATGGCAGTCTTCCAGGAATAAAGTCGATTCTGGAACTGCTCCATAAGTGTGGATTCCGGGATGCACAGCCCGGGGAATTTACACTCCGGAGCTTTCTTAACGGCAAGGTGGATCTGACCAGGGCAGAAGCTGTCCAGGAGATAGTTTCTGCGGGTTCCAGACAGTCCCAGTCATTGGCTCTCAGCCGCCTTTCAGGTTCTGTGTCCAGACAGATCGATGCAGCCAAACAGATGCTGGCGGATGTACTGGCAGCCGTGGAGATCCAGCTGGATTATGCCGAGGATGAGGCTGATCCCGATGCCCATGTGGATATGGATAAGCTGGATCAGACATTGGACATTCTGAAGAAACTGTCTGCCACTTATCATGTGGGAAAGCTCTATAAAGAGGGAATCCGCGTGGCTCTTGCCGGAAAGACCAATGCCGGAAAGTCAGCGCTTTTCAATATGTTCCTGAAGGAGGAGCGTTCTATTGTGTCCGACTGCCGTGGTACGACCCGTGATTATATCGAGTCTTCCGTAGATATCGGCGGTATTCCTGCTGTTCTCATTGATACTGCCGGACTCCGTGTTTCTGATGATCCTGTGGAGACCGAGGGCATACGCCGCAGCCAGAATATAATAGAGAATTCTGATATTGTACTTTATCTGGTGGACAGCCAGAGTGGACTTTCAGATGAGGACAGACACTTCCTTGAGAAATATCCTGATTCCATACCGTTGTGGAATAAAATTGATATGGGTGCTTCTGCTGCGCCGGCAGGTTTCATTTCTGTCAGTGCTGTCACCGGAGCCGGATTTGATGAGCTGCAGGCTGCCATTGTCGGCAAAGCAGCTGGCGGACATAGCTTTGAGGCAGGTGAGGCTGTCATAGATTCACAGCGGCAGAAAGAGCTTATAGACCGTGCGGCAGATGCTGTTGGAAAAGTTATTATGGCGGTGGCTCAGAATGTTCCGCTGGATGTGGTGGCTGTGGATCTGGAGGACGGGATGAATGCGCTGGGAGAACTGACCGGTGAGGTCACTTCTGCAGATATACTTGAGAATATGTTCTCACACTTTTGTGTGGGAAAATAATAGGAAATAATATGGATTTTGATGCAATCGTCATTGGCGGCGGACATGCCGGTATCGAGGCCGGTCTGGCATTGTCCCGGCTTGGCTTCAACACGCTTTTTATCACACAGAATATAGACACTATCGGCAAGCTCTCCTGCAATCCTGCAGTGGGCGGACTTTCCAAAGGGAATATGGTGCGGGAGATCGATGCACTTGGCGGCGAGATGGCCCATCTGATAGACCATACCATGATACAGTTCCGCATTCTGAACAGAAGCCGCGGACCTGCAGTCCAGGCACCGAGGGCCCAGGCTGACAAGTTTGCATACAGCGCATTGGCCAAATATACTCTGGAGCATCAGAAAGATCTGCATCTTTTCCAGGATACTGTGACTGATTTCATACTTTCCTCTGACGGATATTCCATCCAGGGTGTCATCACTGAGCGCAACATGCGGTTTACCGCCAGGGCTGTGGTGCTGACTACCGGAACATTCATGGAGGGCAAGATATTCATCGGCAAATACTGGAAAGTATCCGGCCGTCTGGGGGAGCCTGCGGCTGAGGGACTGGGAGTCAGTCTCCGCCGTATGGGCTTTGATGTGGGGCGTCTGAAGACAGGAACTCCTGCCAGAGTAAAACGCAGCTCACTGGATTATTCAAAGATGGAGATGCAGCCTGGTGATGACGAGATGCTGCAGTTCTCTTTCTTCGGCGAGAAAGTGCAGCGTCCTAAGGTGCCGTGCTGGATAACATATACCAATGAGAAGACCCATGAGATAATCAGGGCAAATTTTCATCAGTCACCCCTTTTTTCAGGAATGATCGTAGGACTGGGACCAAGGTACTGTCCTTCCATTGAGGATAAGGTGAAGCGTTTTCCTGACCGTGAGCGTCATCAGATCTTTGTGGAACCTGAGGGTCTGGATTCTGAGGAGATGTACCTGAACGGAATTTCCTCTTCATTGCCGGAAGAGGTCCAGAACCAGTTTCTGCACACACTTCCTGGGTTGGAACATGTGGAGGTGGTGCGTCCGGGGTATGCAGTCGAATATGATTACCTGAATCCTATACAGCTTTATCCTTCGTTGATGACCAAACGCCTGAAGGGACTTTTCATAGCAGGTCAGACCAATGGTACATCTGGTTATGAGGAGGCTGGATGCCAGGGTCTTATGGCCGGCATCAATGCTGCTATGTATCTACAGGGCAAGAAACCGCTGGTTCTTTCCAGAACTGAGGCATATATCGGTGTGCTTATTGATGATCTTGTGACCATGGGAACCAAGGAGCCTTACCGTATGTTCACCTCCAGGGCAGAACACAGGCTTTCCCTGCGGCATGACACTGCTGATCTCAGACTGCTGGAAAAAGGCTATGAGGCCGGACTGGTGACAGAGGAAGTCCACAGTCAGTTTCTGGAGAAAAAAGATAAAATAGATGAGATCAAAGAGCTGCTGTCTCAGCGGCATCTTGGGGCCAAGGAGCTGGCTGCCTGCGAGAAGGAGGCATTCAACGAGTCCTTGCGCCGTCATACCGGCAAGACATTTGACCAGATAATAAGAGATCCTGAGGTCTCTCTGGAGCAGCTTCTGAATATCGATCCATCCATAGGTGAGGGTGTGCGTAAGGACTGGCTGCAGCAGATAGAGCTGGATATAAAGTATGATGGATATATTGCACGTCAGGAAAGGCAGAACAGCCGCATAGAGAAAATGGAGCGGATGGTCATTCCTGAGGGATTTGACTATGACAGTGTGGAGAGCCTTTCTGCTGAATCCTGCATGAAGTTCAAGCAGGTGCTTCCTGCCACTCTGGGACAGGCTTCCAGAATATCAGGAGTCCGCACTTCTGATATTGCAGTTCTGATGATACATCTGGGGAAGAAAAATGGAAGCGCTGCTGAGTGAGGGACTTTCCCGGCTGGGAATAACACCGGATGCCGCACAGGCAAGGCCGCTGCAGATCTACTGCTCTGAGCTGGCTATGTGGAACGGTAAGTACGGACTGGTGAATGCGGAGGGTGATGACATTGTGATCCGGCATTTTCTGGATTCTCTGGCAGCGGTTCCCATGCTGAGGAAAATGAGTTTTGACACAGCCTGCGATGTGGGCAGCGGCGGCGGATTCCCCGGACTGGTGCTGGCGGTGATGTTCCCTGACCGGAAATTCACGCTTATTGAGCGTTCCGGACGGAAATGTAATTTTCTCTCCAATACAGCCATAATGATGCGCTGCTCCAATGTTGAGGTGCAGAATATGGATGCGGATCTGATAGAAAAACGGTTCGATCTGGTGCTTTTCCGTGCGCTGGGCAAATTCAATGAATATTTTCCTGTTCTTTATAAGCTCTGCAGCGAAAATGGCAGACTTTTTGCTTTTAAAGGTAAAAGATCAGAAATAGATAAAGAGATTTTTACCATAAAAAAGATTTATAAAGATATAAACATAGAAATAAAGCCTGTTTCTGTACCATTTTTACAGGAAGAACGGCATTTTGTAATTATTAACTGATAGAATTTTACCTAAAATATTGACATCTCAGATTTAAAATACTAGTCTTAGACTGATAAGAGGTATTTTTATGGAAGGATTCTATAAAAAAAGTTCTGAGATTTTTATTGATAAGCTGCATGAGGCTGGTGTTGAGTATATTTTCGGATATCCTGGTGCCAGTGCCATTGATATTTTTGACGCGCTGCTGGAATCTCCTATAAAATTTCTGCTGGCACGTCATGAGCAGGGTGCTGTGCACATGGCTGACGGTTATGCACGTGCTACAGGCAAGCCTGGGGTCGTTCTGGTCACTTCCGGACCTGGAGCTACCAATACCGTATCCGGAATATTCACTGCCAAAATGGATTCTGTTCCTCTGGTCGTCATCTGCGGTCAGCAGTCAGTGCCGAATCTTGGTGTTGATTCTTTCCAGGAGGTGGATGTTACCGGTCTCACATTTCCTATTGTGAAACATTCTTATCTTATAAAAAAGGCTACAGACATTCCAAGGATCGTCAGAGAGGCATTTCTCATTGCCAGTACCGGACGTCCGGGACCTGTGCTCATAGACTTTCCGAAGAATATCTCGGAGCAGGCTATTCCTGTGAATACTCCTGATGCATGTGATCTTCCGGGATATACATATCAGCATGATGTGAACCTGGGGGAGATAATTGCGGCTGCGGATCTGATAATGGATGCCCAGAGACCTGTGATAATGGCAGGGCATGGAGCTCTGATATCCAGGGCTGAGACTGTACTTTCCGGATTTGCCAGGAAAATGAGCATTCCTGTGGTGAATACTCTGCTGGGCAAGGGAGCTTTTCCGGAGACCGATCCCCTCAGTCTGGGAATGGCCGGAATGCACGGAACAGCTTATGCCAACAAGGCTCTCCTGGAGTGTGATCTGGTGATTTCCATCGGTTCCAGGTGGGATGACCGTATTGTTGGGAATCCTGCCACATTCTGCCGGGAGGCAAAAAAGATCCATATTGATATAGATCCGTCGGAGATCGACAAGATCATAAAGGTCGATGTGGGAATTGCCGGGGATGCCAGAGAGATCCTTGAGACATTGGACCGTGTCTGCCAGCCAAAGCAGAATAAGGAATGGATCCGCAGGATCAACAGGCTGAAGAAAGATTTCCCTCTGAAATACCGTAAAGGCGGGAAGTCCAAAGTTCCGCATATCGTTGAGGAAATTTACAGGATAACCGGAGGCAAGGCCATAATATCCACAGACGTGGGACAGCATCAGATGTGGGCAGCCCAGTATTATAAGACCGATTATCCTTTTCAGTGGATCTCATCCGGCGGTGCCGGAACCATGGGATTCGGATTTCCTGCTGCCGTCGGCGCTCAGATAGGCAATCCTGACCGGACTGTGGTGGCCATAGTTGGTGATGGCGGATTCCAGATGACCATGGAGGAGCTTTCTGTTATCGCAGTGGCTCAGATTCCTGTGAAGATAATAATAATGAACAACCATTATCTTGGAATGGTACGGCAGTGGCAGAATATTTTCTACGGAAACCGCCTTTCCTGCGTCCAGCTGTCAGGCAATCCTGATTTTGTGCAGCTGGCAAAAAGCTACAAGATAAAGGGATATAATATCAGGAGACCTGCGGATGTGCGGCGTATCCTGAAAAGTGCATTTGCTTACAAAGGGCCGTGTCTGGTGAACGTAGAGGTGGACAGGGAAGCCAATGTCTATCCTATGATTCCAGCCGGAAGCTCACTGGACGGAATGATTCTGGAGGAAAAAAATGGTAAGAGACAATGATAAGCATGTTATCAGTCTGAAGGTCAGCAACAAACCTGGTGTGCTTATCCGTGTTGCGCTGGTTTTTGCAAGGCGTGGTTACAATATAGACAGTCTGGTGGTGTCCGAAGAAAGTGATCCAAGATTCTCCCGCATGACCATCACAGCCTCCGGGGACAAGGATATCCTGATCCAGATAATCAAGCAGCTGAACAAGCTGGTGGATGTGATCTCTGCCATTGACTATACAGATGTGGATACCATAGAGAGAGAGCTTTCTGTGCTGAAGGTAGACTGTCCGCCGGAGAAGAGGGCGGAAATCTTTCCTATGGTGGAGGTTTTCAAGGGAAAGATCGTTGATATAGCGCCCAACACCATAACATTTGAGGCTGCCGGTCCAAGTGAGCGTATGGATGCACTCCGGACTACCTTTGCCCCTTACGGCATACGGGAGAATGTCCGCACCGGAAAAGTCATTATGCGCCGCGGTGACTGAAAGGATGATATGATGAAAAAAGTATATCTGTTCAATGTTTTGCCTGCACTTGTTATGGCAGCCTTTGTTTTTATACTGATGCCTGTTCCCGCTTTTTCTTATGAAGGCACATATATCGGTATCAAAAATTATGGAAAGATCGGACGTTCTGTGGCACTTGATCCGAAGAAAGCAATATATTATTTCAATGTTGACGGAAAGAAAAAGAAATTTTCCATTGACTGCGGTGTGATTTATCCAGACCGGATAAGCGATGTAGAGAAGGCTGATGACAAAGATTATTTCTGCGTGATGCCTGCAGAAGATGGTGCATATCCGATACAGAATATCCTGCATGAGGGTGAATCATACAGGATCACACTGAAAGGCAGGAAGATCGTTTCATGTGAGCCTGTGTGTGTGGAGCACCCTGTATCATCAGTTGTTTCTGGCATTCCAGGAAAACGCACTGTGAAGAATTTCTTACAGACAGCACTTATGCCTGTGGGAAATGTGCTTTATGTATATGGCGGAGGATGGGACTGGCAGGATATCGGTGCTTCAGACATTGCCCGTACTATAGGATTTTCGGAGACATGGAAAAAATTTTTTGACAGCCAGGATGAGAATTATTTATATGAAGATGATGATGACCCGTTGAATTCCACATATCCGTACGGTGAGTGGAACCAGTATTATTACCTTGGACTTGACTGCAGCGGATATGTTGGCTGGACTTTATACAATACGATGTTCGATAAAAGTTTGGCTTATCCTGGCTTTGTCACCAGTTCCGGAAAGATGGCTGAGAGACTGGCTGAAAAATATAAGCTTGGAATCTGGAACCATCATGTGACAGAACTGCGCCCTGGAGATATAGTAAGTCTCAGTTCGCATGTGTACATATGTGTGGGTGTATGTGAAGACGGAAGCATGGTATTTCTGGAAAGTACGCCTTCTCCAAGCCGTACTGGCAAACGTGGCGGAGGGGTGCAGCTTTCAGCTTTCTCTATGAAAGGTGCAGATGATCATGACTGCGATGCATACAGGCTGGCTTCATACTATATGGAAAAATATTATCCTGAATGGTATTCAAGATATCCTGTTTTTTTAAGCTGTCCTGACTCATATTTCAGTTTCCCGGATGATAAGCCTTCCTCCGGTGTATTCAGATGGAATTTGACAGATGATGCACTTGATGGATCTGGAACTGTGTTTATAGGACTTGCCGATCCTGATGGCATTACCGGCATGAGTGCAGCTGAAGTTCTGGCTGTTCTGTTTGGTGAAAAGTGAAAATCGTGACTGCATAAAAAAAGCAGGTACATTTCTGCACCTGCTTTCTCTTATTTTTTCTTCTTGGATTTTTTTCCGGAATAATCGTCATACCAGTGTCTTTCTTCCGGTTTCTCTTTATCCTTTTCCTTTTCTTTCCGGCTGCCGAACTTCATGCTTCTCCGTTCTGCCCGATTAGGCTGATGTCTTTCTCTGTCTCTGTCCCGGTCACGCTCTCTGCCGCGGTCGGATCTTCCTCTGGTTTTCCGTTCCTTCCGATCTTCCAAGTCATTATGCTCATCTTCGCCGGTATTTTCATGGCTGGCTGTATCCTTCCATGTGTCGCTTCTGTCGTTTTTAGCCAGTGTGATGGTTGGCAGCTTCTTGTCTTTCTTGGATTTTTCCACAGCATCCATTCCTGCTTTTACAGGCACTGTGGCAAATGAGAATGTTCCCTTGACTGAGATATCGTCGATGACATTTCCGCTGATCTTCACCAGCTTTTCCAGCAGTTTTACTATGTCCTTGGGACCTATGCCATCCTCGCGGCCACAGTTCAGGTGGATTCTGACTGTCTGTCCCTCGCGGTTTTTGCTGCGGCGCTGCGCCTTCTCCTGTTTCTCCTCGAACTGCTTTATGGACTTGTATCTGTCGGTGTCGAAGATCGTGCCGTATGCTGTGTGGAGCATGGCCTTGACCGCATCCTTTGCTCCCAGCTGTGCTATGAGCTTATCTGCAAATGCCTCAACTGCCTCATCCTGTGGTGTCTGCTCCTGGGTGGCATTGGCCAGTGCCTTCTCCAGTCTGTCGCAGCGTATCTCAAGTATGGAATCGATGGCTGGTACTTTCACTGTCCGTATTGTGCTGCCCAGTGCTGTCTGGGATTTTCTGGTGAAGTCCCTGAGCTTGTATCTGATGGACGGACGGATGAAGCTGACTGCAATTCCTTTCTCTCCGGCACGTCCTGTTCTTCCTATTCTGTGGACATAACTGTCGAAGTCTCTTGGCAGATCCCAGTTGATCACATGGGTCAGCCGTTCCACATCTATTCCTCTGGCAGCCACATCAGTGGCAATGAGAATTGTGGTTATCTTGTTCCTGAAACGGCGGAGTGTCCTTTCTCTGGCTTCCTGGGACAGGTTGCCGTGGAGTGCTTCTGCCGGATAGCCATCCTCTGTGAGTTTTCTGGATATCTCATCTGCCTCTATTTTGGTAGGGCAGAATACCAGTCCGTGGAAGTCCTCTGTGGAGTCAATTATCCTTTTCAATGCCTCGTATCTGTCATCAGCCTGAAGGATCATGGCTTCCTGCTCTGTGAGTATCTCCTCTTTCTCAGGTGCATCTTCCTCGATCACCTCAGTCTCTCCCAGCTGCTCATTGATTATCCTGACTATAGGTGCAGGCATGGTGGCTGAGAAAAGTGCCACCTTCTTTTCGCTGTTGGCATGGTCTATGATGGCCCTCACATCATCTATGAAACCCATATCCAGCATTTCATCGGCTTCATCCAGAATAAGGTATTTTATCTGTGAGAGATCCAGACTGCCTCTGTCTATATGATCCTGTACTCTTCCAGGTGTGCCCACCACTATTTCAGAACCACGCTCCAGAGCTCTGAGCTGAAGTCCCATGGATGCACCTCCGTAGACTGCTGTGATCCTCGGATAACGGCTATTTGTGAAAGATGATATTTCCTGTGATATCTGCAGTGCCAGCTCTCTGGTAGGTGCCAGGATCAGTGCCTGTGGTATGTCAGTCCGTTCTGCGATCTTATGTACTAAAGGAATGCCGAATGCTGCGGTCTTTCCTGTTCCTGTTCTTGCTTTTACAGCCACATTCTTGTCTTCGGCCAGCAGGAGTGGGATTATCTTTTCCTGCACCGGTGTAAGTGTCCTGAATCCCTTGGCTTCCAGAGCCTCAAGAACGCTTTCTGAAAGGGGATAATCAGTAAAAAGTTTTTCGTTGTTGTTTTCCATTAAACATACAATATCAGTTAAAAAACGTTTTTGCTATATTTTTATATTAATATCTTAAATTTTCTTAACTTGTGTGGTATAATCAAAAAACTATTCATAAGGAGTTTTTTATGACACCTAAAGTAGGAGTAATAAATGCTGGTGCCTGGGGAACAGCAGTAGCCAAGCAGATAGCACAGAAAGGTATAGAAGTTCAGATGTGGGATTTTATGGAATCCGTTGTGGAGGACATAAATATCAATCATGCAAACACTAAATATCTGCCGGGAGTCAAACTTCCTCCGACACTTACAGCATCTACAGATATAGTGGAAGTGGGTGAGGGGAAGGATTTCATCATTATAGCCACTCCATCACTCTATCTGGTGAATACAGTCAAGAAGCTTCTGGATGTGGATGGCATCCGTGAGGGCAAGACTCTTGTTGGAGTTATTTCAAAGGGATTCATTCCTACAGCCTCAGGCCCGAAACTGATTCTCAATGTCCTGGAAGATTATTTCCCTGGATTCTACCGTGATAATATCGTATATATCGCAGGTCCTAGCCATGCCGAGGAGGTTGCCCGGAACAAATTCACCGGACTCATCAGCTCATGCAAGAATGGCAAGAACTCGATCAAATTCAGGGAGCTTCTCAACAGCAAGTCCCTTATCGTGTTCTCTTCCTTCGATGTTGTGGGTGTGCAGACATGTGCCGCAGTGAAAAATATAATAGCCATTGCATTCGGTATTCTGGATGCTTTCAAGGAACAGTCACCTCTTTTCGGAGACAATACAGAATCTCTCCTTCTGGCTGCCGGTCTCAATGAGATCCAGACTCTGGGTCAGGCTCTGGGTGCCACACATCCTGAGACCTTCACCTCCATTTCAGGCGTCGGAGACCTGGATGTTACCTGCCGCAGTATTCACGGAAGAAACAGACGTTTCGGACAGGATATCATAAATAAGAATATTCTGGAGAATTTCACAGATATTGATGACCTGATAAAGAACATCAGCAAGATCGGATATCTGGCTGAAGGTGCTGTAGCTGCCAAATATGTCAAGCAGATCATTGATGACCACAAGCTCAAACTGCCTATCTCATCAATGGTTTACAGCATAATAAATAAGGAGATCTCTCCTGAAAATGCGATATGTGCTCTTGTGGGTAATTCCATGGAGCTTATGGGTACAGGGGATAAGGATTAATTCACTGTACTGAAAAATTCTGCCACCAGGGGAAGGATCTGTTTCCTTGAGGGAACCACATTTCCCTGGCGGTAGATTTCCATTCCCTTTATCCTGCCTTTTGCAGACATATCAAGACTGTGACAGTTCAGAAAGCTGATTATTTTTACAGCCGTTTCAGAGACTGGCAGAATGGCCAGCTCTTTCTGGAATGTGCCATGATTGAAGAATGTCATTATCAGCAGATATGCCAGTTTTTTATCTGCCATGAAGGTTGCGGCTTCCTCTGAGAAATCAGGATGAGTCTCTGCTGTTTTTTCCAGGCTTTCGTATATGGCACTGAATCCGATTTTCCCGGCAGATGTGCTTATCTCCTTGTAATCTTTCTGAAGCAGTTCTCCTGTGGTATATCCTTTCAGATCTGTCCTGGCAGACAGTATCTTCCTGTAAAGTTCCTCAGCCTGAGCAAGATCCATATCCAGTATCTTCAGACAGTGTGCAAGGATGATTCTGTCCTTTTCCTTTGCCAGTCCTGCCTCCGGAGACATACAGGCTGTGTCTGTGAGTATGGCACTGGCTGCCAGATATGCCCAGGTTCTGTCCAGCTCCATTCCGGATTCCAGTATATGGCTGACCACCACAGTGGCGCAGGAACCCACCGCCTCAATATGCTTTTCTGCGGCATTGGTTCCATCATCCCTGTGGTGGTCAAGTATCAGAGTGACTGCATCTGACAGGTGACACTGGCTGTCCGACAGATGGTTGTGATCCACCAGGACTAGCTCCAGAGAGCCATCCCGGTGCATCTGTTCCAGTGGTATCTCATCAACGAAGTGGAGACAGTCTGCGGATATGCCTGCCTGGTTCAGCACGAAAGATACTTCTTTACGCAGTCTGAGCTCATTCCTTGGGATATTTATTACAGGTATGGCATTGAAAGCCTGTGCATACAGGATGGTGCATACTGTGGAATCCAGATCAGCCGCCTGGTTGCACAGCACTGCTTTATTTTTCATCTGTACTGTCGGCTGGTTTATCTGCCTGCCCGTCAGTTCCTTCTTCCTGGATGTCCTCATATACTCTGGAAATCCTGAGAACTGACACATAAGGAGGTGTCAGAAAAAGGGAGAATGGCTCCATGCGCTTGTATGCCAGCATTTTGACTCTGGCCACATCATAGAAGCTCTTGGGTATTGCCAGAAAACCAACCTCATCCTGTTTCAGTCCATGAATCTGGAAAATAAGGTTGCTTTTCTCATCCAGATGGTCAAAATAACATCTGACCTCATTCTCCGGCTTGTTGTCTGCCTCGATTTTGGACAGCATATAATATTTGACTGTCTCCACCACCAGGTCATCCAGCCCCTCATTTACGATTTTCAGTTTCTCCTGAAGCTCCGGGAATCCTATGACGATCCGGCTGACTTTCTTGAACTGATATCTGGATTTGCCACGGAGATAATCATCTCTTTCTCTTTCAGGCACAAAAAGGATATCTATTTTTTTATCTTCATGCTTTATGGTGAAGTTGAATTCAGGATGCAGCTCCTTTCCGCATTTAGGGCATTTGACTGACATGAAGGTTCCCTCAAAAATCCGGTTGGCCACCTCAGGTGTCTTTTTTAGATCTATCTCTTCATCGTATTCAAAAGGTACAGGTGCAAAACAGGAACATGGAACTAATTTTTTCATAAATATCTCCTTTTATTTTCGTAATAAGAAGATCACATCGTTAAAGACTGTGAAGATCATCAATGTGATAAGCAGTGCAAATCCTATCATCTGATATCTGAATGCCGCTTTTGGCGGGATTTTCTTTCTTGTGACAAGCTCAATGAGGCACAGCAGTATTCCACCGCCGTCCAGTGCCGGTATCGGAAGCAGATTCATGAAGAAGAGCGCTATGTTTATCAGGGAAAGGAACTGGAAAAATGAGATGAGTCCTTCGCTGATGCTGACGCCGAAACCCTGGGATGTGATTTCTCCCATCATGTATGTTATTCTGATAGGACCTGATACAGCCTGGCTCAGATCGACACCGCCGAACAGCAGTTTCAGGCTTTTCACGGAGATGGCAAGTGTCTTGAATGACTCTGTGGTTCCTTTTCTCAATGCCTGGAAAATATTCATGTCCGGTGAGTCATAGGACTGCACCTGGAATGAGAATCCGGGATCTGCCACTCCCTGATCATTGTAGTTCAGTATAAGCTCAGTCTCCATTTTCTGTCCGTCCCTGAGATATGTCAGGTGTACTTTGGATGGTTTTTCCCACAGCACGGACACTATATCCATATAATTTCTGACTTCCTGATCCTCTGCCATGACAATTATATCACCATGCTGCAGCCCGGCGATGTATGCTGATGAGTTCTGTGTCACCTGGTCTATGACAGGATCTATCCACGGATATACACCTATGGTTCCGGCTCCTGTGGATTTGTTCAGCTCAGGTACGATGGACACATGCAGTTCCTGACCGTCCCGGAGGATCGTCATTTCCAGAGTGTCCTTGGCTTTCACAGCTATGGCTTCTCTCATGTCCTGAAAGTTTGTTATTTCCCTGCCGTTTACTGCTGTGACATAATCTCCGGTTTTCAGCCCTGCACGGTCTGCCGCAAACTCCTGTTCCCCCGGATGGTATTCTGATGCCAGTATGATCCTGTTCTCCGGACTCATTACTGAGAATCCTGACATCCAGATGACAGAAAGGGCGATTATTGAGAATATCAGGTTCATGAAAGGACCTGCAAAATATATTATGGCTTTTTTCAGCGGATGGGCAGCATTGAGAGACCCCTCTGTGTCCTGCGGCACTTCCTGGGTATCATTCTCCGGGCTGTCATGGAATTCCTCACCCTTCATCTTGCAGTATCCGCCCATAGGCAGCAGTGACAGTCTGTATTCTGTTTCACCTTTGGTGAATGATAATATTTTTGGACCCCAGCCTATGGAAAATGCCTCAACTTTTACGCCGCACAGTTTTGCCGCAATGAAATGTCCTGCCTCATGGAAGCAGACTACCATGCCGAGTCCGATCAAACCTATAATTATGTTAAGAATCATTATTTCAACCGATTAAAGATGCAATATATTTTATAATATAATAATAAACTGGGGCTGTGAAAACTATTGAATCAACATTATCCATGACACCGCCGCGTCCAGGGATGTAATTGCCTGAGTCTTTCACTCCGGCAGAACGTTTCATGGCTGATTCTATCAGGTCTCCCACTGGAGCCAGCACACCTATGATGGCTCCTGTTGATACGGCATTCATGATATTTGTGCCGAACATCGGCGCTCCCATGAAATATACTATCATCGCTCCGGCGATAGATGCGAAGAAGCCTCCGATGAAACCGGCCAGGCTTTTCTTCGGGCTGATAGGGAATATGTTGCGGTTGCTCTTTCCCCAGATCATTCCGAATATGTATGCGAAGATATCATTCATGAACACCAGCACCAGGAAACCGACCATAGTCCATGACGGATGGGGAAGTGTGGTAAGCTTCACCGGATAGGTAAGGAATATTCCAGGATAGAAGACCAGTACAAGCAGTGATGTGATATGACTGTTGATGTCTCTGAATCTGTTCTCATCTCTGAGGAATATCTGGTAGGAAAATATGATAAAAATCAGGATTCCTGCTGTTGCCAGAAGGGCTCCTGCCGGAAGGATCTCAGCACATTCAAGATAGTTGACTGCCGATATGACCAGTCCTATGAGTGCTGCCGGAAGCAAGCTCTTTTTATCAGATTTGCCTGTCAGAATTCGCAGTATCTCGACTGAACCTGCTGTAAGAAACAGTGTTGATACTATATGTATGCAGATATGATGCCAGAAAGGAAGAAGGAAGATGGTGGCGAAGAGTGTTGGTATTACGGTAAAGATCAGCAGTAATCTAAGTTTAAAATTTGACATATATCACTCCGTTATTGCCCCGTATTTCCGCGTTCTGCCCTGGTAGCTCTCTATAGCTGCCACCAGATCATCTTTGTCCCATTCCGGCCAGTATTTGCTGCTGAAGTAGAATTCGCTGTACGCACTTTCCCACAGCAGAAAATTGCTGAGTCTCATCTCTCCCGCGGTTCTTATGATAAGATCAGGGTCAGGTATCTCAGGATGATCCATGTTGGCTGAAAGCAGCTCTTCTGTGATCTCTCCCGGTCCCGACCCCCGGATCTTTCTGATTGCCCTGATTATCTCGTCCCTGCCGCCATAATTTATGGCCAGATTGACTGTCAGACCTGTGAAACCTGCTGTTATAGCCTGCACGTCTGTCAGCTCTTTCTGGACTGCGGAAGGAAGCTGCTGGAGGCTGCCTGAGTGGACTACTCTGATACCGTTCTCCTGATAGAATCTGTATTCATTCCGGAGATGGTATTTCAGCAGTCCCATAAGGAAAGTGACTTCAGTCTCGGACCTTTTCCAGTTTTCAGTGGAGAAGGTGTACAGTGACAGGTATTTTACTCCCATATCACTGGCTGCCTTTGCTATGCGCTTGGCAGCCTCAAGACCTGCCGTGTGGCCGAAAGTCCTGGGTTTCCCCTGGTTCTGCGCCCAACGGCCGTTACCGTCCATTATGATTCCTATGTGCTCAGGTACCTTCAGTGTGATCATATTTCCATGATTTCTTTTTCTTTTGCCTCGGCAATCTTTGCGATTTCTGCAATATACTTGTCAGTCATCTTCTGGATCGCATCTGCGCCTGTCTTTTCCTGATCCTCAGTGATCTCGCTGGCTTTCTGCTTTTTCTTAAGCTCGTCATTGGCCTCTCTGCGGATATTTCTGATGGCAACCTTACGGTTTTCTGCCATTCCCTTGGCCTGTTTTGCCAGTTCCTTTCTTCTCTGTTCTGTCAGAGGAGGAATGTTGAGTCTGATGACTTTGCCATCATTGTTAGGGTTCAGGGAAAGATCTGACTGAAGAATGGCCTTCTCGATGTCCTTGATGATGCTCTTGTCCCATGGCTGGATAGTCACGAGTCTTGCCTCAGGAATGGAGATAGTAGCCACCTGGTTCAGTGGGGTAGGCTTGCCGAAGTACATGACACTCACTCTGTCAAAAAGTGCTGCGGAAGCTCTTCCTGTTCTGATGGTTCCAAGCTCTTCGATGAAGGAAGCCACGCTTTTCTTCATCTTATCTTCTGTTTTAGCTTTTACTGTTTCCATAGTATTCTTTGGTCAGGCATTGTCGCCAAGTCTGTAATATACGTAATCCACAACTTCAAGCTTTCCGCCGGCAGCCTTTGCTGTCTCAGCCAGAACCTGTGATACTTTCTTCTTGTCATCCTTTACGAATGGCTGGTCAAGGAAGCAGATTTCTGCCAGGTGCTTGTTGAGCTTGCCCTTGATGATTCCTGCAAGAACTTTCTCCGGTTTGTCCAGTCCCTCAACCTGCTTTGCGAAGATCTCCTCCTGCTCTTTGATGTAAGCTGGATCGATCTTTGCTGCACAGAGAGCTGCCGGGTTGAATGCTGCGATATGGAGAGCACAGTCGAATGCGAATGTCTTTACAGCCTCATTGCTGAAAAGTGCGGCATTGTCTGCCTTGAATTTGATCAGAACACCGATGTTGCCCACGCCGTGAACGTACTGAACTGCATATTCATTTTCAGCGAGATCAAGAACTCTGAATCTGGCAAGTGTCATGTTCTCTTTGATAGTTGCGATAGCTTCCTTTACCATGAGTGTGAGCTTTTCTGTAGGCTCCTTGGCACCGGATGCGATGATCTCTGCTGCAAGAGCCTGTCCAAGAGCATTGAACTGGTCTGTCTTTGCAACGAAGTCTGTCTCGCAGGAGAGTTCAAGGATAACAGCCTTATTGTCCTTGATAGCTGTGAAGATCTTTCCTTCCTTTGTCTCTCTTGCACTTCTCTTTGCTGCAGCTGCAAGTCCTTTTTCCTTAAGGATCTTCACTGCTTTTTCAATATTTCCCTCAGCCTCGATGAGAGCCTTCTTGCAGTCGCCCATTCCGGCGCCAGTCTGGTCTCTGAGTGCTTTTACGTCAATTGGTTTGATATCCATAAAAATTCTCCTGATTATTTGTCCTCGTAAAATTTGTCTGTGTCGATTCCGTCATCTTCCTCGATCTCAGGCTCTTTCTCTGCATTCTCTTCAGGCATATAGTTTGAATAGTCCTCAGCTGTGAACTTCCCGCCCTTTACCTCTCCAAGAGCCTCTGCCATTGTTGGCTCTGCCTCGTCCTTGTCTGGCTCGCCCTCGTCAATGGTTGTCTCGTCTTCCTGGATGTTCTCGATCACCTGGAGTCCGATCTCATTGTCAGCCTCGATTACAGCGTTGGCGATGATCTGTGTGAAAAGTGTGATGGCTCTGATAGCGTCATCATTGCCCGGAATAGGGAAGTTGATGCCTTCTGGGTTGCAGTTTGTATCCACGATGGCAACGATAGGAATGTGGCATTTGATAGCTTCTGCTACTGCGATAGCCTCTTTCTTTGTGTCGATGATGAAGATAACGCCAGGAAGCTCCTTCATGTCCTTGATACCCTCAAGGTTCTTCACCAGTTTTGCCTTCTCTTTCATAAGAAGAGCAACTTCTTTCTTTGTAAGGCTTTCGAATGTGCCGTCAATTTCCATTTTCTCAATTTTCTTGAGGCGCATGATCGATTTCTTGATGGTTGCGAAGTTTGTGAGCATACCGCCGAGCCATCTGTTATTTACATAATACTGGCCACATTTCTCAGCAGCTTCTTTCACTGCCATCTGTGCCTGTTTCTTGGTTCCTATGAAAAGTACGGACTTGCCGTCTTTTACTGTTGTTCTGATAAACTCATAAGCATCTTTGATTGCTGTTATGGTCTTCTGAAGATCGATGATATGAATGCCGTTGCGCTCTGCAAAGATGAACTTTTTCATCCTTGGATCCCAACGTTTTGTCTGGTGTCCGAAATGAACACCTGATTCCACCAGCTTTTTCCTTGTTACTACTGCCATTTTTTTTCCTCCTGATATACGGTTTTATAAACCGCTCCGTCTCTTTTTCTCGAATCCCTGAAAGGATCGGAATATTATTTTGCAGGATAACCTGCTTTCTTCATTATATAGAAAAGTTTTCTTATTGGCAACCCTATAACGTTGCTGAATGAGCCATTTATTTTTTCAACCAGCGCGGCACCGCGGTGCTGGATCCTGTATGCCCCTGCGGCTCCCTGCCATTCACCTGTGGAGAGATACCATTCTATCTCTGCCTCTGTGAGCTGTCCCATGGTGACTGTTGTTATGTCGGAGGTGCTGAATATTGCTCCTGTGGTGCGGTCCATGAATGCCAGTCCTGTTATTACCTGATGTTCCTGTCCCGAAAGTGAAGTGAGAAACTGCCGTGCCTGCTCCGGACTGGCTGGTTTGCCCATGGGATATCCCTGGAAAATTACAAGTGTGTCTGCCGCTGCGATCCATTTTTCAGGTCTTTCTTTGTTCTGCAGATGTGCCGCCTGAGCTTTCCTGACGGCCAGTTCTGTTATTTCCTCTCTGGGGGATGCCCATGGAATTGTCTCGTCTATGTCTGCCGGAATGCTGATGTATGGAAGTTCCAGTGACTCGAATATTTCTCTGCGTCCTTTTGATGCAGAGGCCAGTATGATAGTGTCCATGCCGGTATTGTACTGCTATGTCTGGAAAAAGGCAATCAAGAGCACGTCTCAGGGCTGATGCCGCCCTGTGCCCTAGGGAAAGTGCATATATCACAGAAACCAGCAATATAAGGTGCGGATGCTGTTTGAGCCCTACGGAAGTTCTTTGATGTGTTGCAAGTGCCACATCATTGTATCTCTCAGAGTGTATGCAATTCCATTCAGCGAGACCAGCAGACACAACTTATAAATTGCTGGTTCTGGATGTGCAGCTATTATATGAAGCAGCAGAGTTTGAATCAAATCCTCATTTCTTTGAGTTAGTACATACAGGAGGCAAGAATGCTTGAAAACAAAGACTGTATGACTTTTGACGAGAGGTGGAGAGCCCTGACTATAACCAACGACTTCATCTTCGGCTGGGTGTTCTCAGACAAGGAAAGGTGCAGAAAGCTCATAGAGCTCCTTCTTGGGATCAAAGTAAAAAATCTGGAGGTGCCGCAGACGCAGAAGAGCATCAAGACCTCGCTCATCTCCCGGGGTGTTAGGTTCGATGTGTACGCCGAGGATAATGACAGGGCATTTGACATAGAGATACAGACGGTGAACCAGAGGAACTGGGAACTGCGGACGAGGTACTACCAGAGCAGGATGGACGGCAGCCTGATAAACCAGGGACAGGACTACAGGGATCTGAAGGAGACCTATGTGATATTTCTGTGCTGCTTCGATCCGGTGGGATTGAAAGAGTGCAAGTATGAGACAGTGCATGTGCTGAAGGAGCACAGGGAATACATAATAGATGACAGAAGGCACATAGTGCTGTATAATATCCATGAGTACCTGAAGTCGGAGGATGAGGAGCAGAGGGCATTCTTTGAGTACATGGCCACGGGGAATGCTGGGTCAGCATTCTCAAAAGAAGTGCAGGACAACGTAGACAGGGCCAAGACAGATGACGATCTGAGGAGTGGAGTTATGACGCTGGAGATGGAGATCAACATGATGAAGAAAGATGCAAAGAAGGAAGGTATACAGGAAGGCATTGAGAAAACTCGGCTGGAGAATGCCAGAAATTTCAAATCCCTAGGTGTTGACATTGAAACAATTGCTAAGGCTACGGGGTTTACTCTGGAACAGGTGCAGGCGCTTTAAGATACAACTGGAAAGTATGATTCTATCCCTGGCTTTTCACCGAAAGCTGGGGATTTTTTGTCTGCACCTTGCTTTGCAGTTATTTTGCTTGACTGGCATGGATATTAGGAATATGATGACAGAAAAACAATAAAAAACAAAAAAATGAGAAATTTCACAGAAAGACGTGCATTTGGCACTGAATTTGCAAACAAACAAACAAACAAACAAACAAACAAACATATCTAAGCCCATCTTTCATTAAAAAACAGAATCAAGAAACGAATCAGAAATTTACAATATCTCAAATACGAAAAGGAGTAATAGTATGAAAAGAATTTTATACCTTCTTCTGGCACTGAGCCTGGTGCTTTTCAGCGGGATGATGCTCTCCTGCTCATCGGGCGGTGGCGGCGGTGGCGACGATGAGCAGCCAAACTATCTGTGCTTCACGAACAATACTTCAATGAGTACAATAACGACTACGATTTCGGCTAAGATGATTGGAGCCTTAGATACCACTCCTAGACTGGAATATTCCACAGATGGTGAGAACTGGAACGAGTTTATCCTGTCTACTGACACTACTGACGGTACTGTAGTAACTCTTCTAGATAACGGTGGCAAGGTATATCTGAGGGCAAAGGACAAGAATAATACATTTTCAACGGATATGTATAATTATATATATTTCATAATGACAGGAAGCACATCAGGAGACATAGCAGCCAGCGGCAGCATAATGAGTCTGCTGGACAAAAGCTGCCAGTCCAAGGTCATACCATGTGATGCCTGCTTTTTGGGCTTGTTCTCTGGCTGCAGCAATCTGACCAGTGCACCTGAACTGCCTGCAACAACATTGACTAATGAGTGCTATGCTTTTATGTTCTTTGGCTGCAGCAGTCTGACCAGTGCACCTGAACTGCCGGCAAAAACACTGGCTGAATATTGCTATGGCAGTATGTTCTCTGGCTGCAGCAGTCTGACCAGCGCACCTGAACTTCCAGCAACGACACTGGCTGAAGATTGCTATTATTGTATGTTCAAAAACTGCAGTAAACTGACCAGTACACCTGAACTTCCGGTAACAACACTGGCTGAAGAGTGCTATTATTCTATGTTCTCTGGCTGCAGCGGCCTGACCAGTGCACCTGCATTGCCTGCAACAACACTGGCTAGAAGTTGCTATTATGAGATGTTCAAAAACTGCAGTAAACTGACCAGTGCACCTGTATTGCCGGCAACAACAGTGATTGAAAGCTGTTATGCTGGGATGTTCTCTGGCTGCAGCAGTCTGAACCGTGTAGAGGTTAAGTTCACTAGCTGGACTGATGGTGTATATATATATCCAGTCACTACTGATTGGCTTGAGGGTGTGCCTTCCGAAGGTACATTCATCTGTCCGGGCGGGCTCTCCAAACTATATGATGACTCACATATTCCATCTGACTGGACTGTGAATCCCTGAGAATATCAGTTGATATCATAATGTTATTCATTCCCCATCCGGCATTGCCCGGGTGGGGTAAAATAATAAAAATTCATGTTAAATGAGGGAAGTTTATGAAAAGAATTTTATATCTTCTGCTGGCACTGAGTCTGGTGCTGTTCTGCGGTATGATGCTCTCCTGCTCATCGGGCGGTGGCGGCGGAGACGATGATGACGAAGGCAGCCAGCTTTCGTATCTGTGCTTCACAGCCAATGCTGACAGCAGTTCGATCACAACCAAGGTTGAGGGAGCGGTAGAGCCTCTTCCAGCGCTGGAGTATTCCACAGATGGTGAGAACTGGGCAGATTTTGTCGTTGGGGATACGAAAGTATCACTGAACAAAGATGAGAAGGTGTATCTGAGGGCAAAGGGCACGAATGATACATTCTCAAAGAATGTTTTAAATTTTATATACTTTGCCATGGAAGGAAGCATAGCAGCCAGCGGCAGCATAATGAGCCTGCTGGACAGCACTTGCCAGTCAAAGGAAATACCATGTGATTGCTGCTTTGTTTGTTTGTTCGGAAACTGCAGCAGTCTGACCAGTGCACCTGTACTGCCTGCAACGACACTGGCTGATGGCTGCTATATGTATATGTTCGAAGACTGCAGCAGTCTGACCAGTGCACCTGCACTGCCGGCAATGACACTGGCTGATTATTGCTATGAAAGTATGTTCGCAGGCTGCAGCAGTCTGACCAGTGCACCTGTACTGCCTGCAACGACACTGGCTGATGACTGCTATATATATATGTTCGAAGACTGCAGCAGTCTGACCAGTGTAGAAGTTGCATTCACTTACTGGAACGTAAGTGGCAATTCAACATTTTGTTGGCTTGCTGGTGTGAGCTCCACAGGCACATTCACATGTCCGAGCGGGTTTGATACCAGCACAAGAGATGTACATCATATTCCGTCTGACTGGACTGTAGTGACAAAATAATCACAGCTTATACTGAATTCATGTCCCATCCGGTATTGTCCGGGTGGGATTTTTTTTGTCTGCTGTTGCCGCTGAAGATCTTGCATGCTTTCTATGAAATATGATGATATATCACATTTAATATCTTGATGAACTGTTTATAGGCTTACAGCAGCATCTATATTT
>JAKSTW010000008.1 GCA_024402405.1 Spirochaetia bacterium
ACTCCATATTCTATAATGTGGATATCCTTCAGCTTTATTGCCGTGATCTTTTCTTCTTATTTTCAAATATTCCCAATAGTTATTTTCAACTGACACAGACCAGCAAGCAGGAAGTTCTGGCATTTATTCTGGTGGATATAGATGGAAGTGAGCTTTATCATAATTTTTCTGCCAACAGTGAGGGAAGGCAGGCACAGATGCTGGTAAAGCTGTGGATGGAAAAATACCGTGATAAGACTGCCGGCGGTCTGAATTATATTCCTCCTCTGTACATCTCAAAAGATCTCCAGATGTTAGTTAAGATACTTCCTGTCTGGCAGGATGGCCATAAAGTCGGTACCATGGGTGTCGGCATTGATATCGGAAGCATAATCAATAAATACAGCTTCGTGTCCAAGTTGGGCTTTTCAGGAGCTGAGATATTCCTTGATGGAAATGGAACTGTCATAGCTGATATTGATAAGAAAAATATCGGCCGCAGCATATCTGAGATAAGGCTTGAGAATATCAATTCGGACAGTTTCCCGGCTGCTGATATCCTTTCAAAATCATCTGGAAATAAAAAATACAAACTGTTCGATTCCAACAGAAATCCTCATCAGGTGCTGGTGGCATGGGATTCTTTCAAAATAGGCGAGCAGCGGATAATTGCTGTCACTGGTGCTTCAGAAACTGTCATAAACAAGGCCATTCTGGAGTTCCATACTCAGGCTGTGGTGCTGGGAATATTGGTGACACTCATAATAGGACTGCTTTCTCTGGCCATGATCTTCTCCAGACAGACTGTCATCACCAGAAGCCTCAGGGTCATGAATGACACAATAAATGAAAGGACAAAAAAGCTGATGCTGAGCGAAAAAAAGTATCAGGCAGTATTCCATGGTGTCAATGATGGTCTGGTCGTCATCAAAAACAAGAGGATCAGCTATTTTAATGGTAGTACTACGGAACTTCTGGGGTATTCTTCTGATGAGCTTTATGACAAGGATCCTTTTGCGTTTATATTTGATGCGTATGAGGAAGGGGAGGATTATACCCAGAAATACAGGGAACTTGCCAGAGAAGCCATGAAGGGAAAGTCTGTCATGTTCGAGACTATCCTGCTGAGAAAAGATGGTTCCCTGATGTATGCGGAAGTTGCACTGGCAGATCTGGAGGACGATTCCATAATTGCGACTCTCCGTAACATCACGCTCAGAAAGAAAGCTGAGAAGGAGCTCCGGGAGCTGAATGCCCAGCTGGAGCGCCGTGTGTCACAGCGTACTGAAGAACTGGAATCTGCCAACGGAGCACTGAAGGAATCTCTTGTCAAGCTGAAAGAGACACAGCAGAGCCTGGTGGAGGCTGGGAAGATGGCTTCTCTTGGTGTGCTGGTGGCTGGAGTTGCTCATGAGGTTAATACTCCTGTGGGCATTGGTGTTACAGCCGCTTCACTTCTGCAGGAACAGACAAATATTTTTGAAAAGAAATATAAGGCCAATCAGATGAAGCGGTCTGATCTTGAGAATTATCTTGCCACTGCAAAAGATTCTGCCAATGTCATACTGGAAAATCTCCGCAGGGCTTCTGAGCGAATATCCAGCTTCAAGCAGGTGGCCGTGGATCAGACCAGCCAGGATATCCGTAAGTTTAATCTGAAGGAATATGTGGCTGAGATCCTTGTCAGCATAAAGCCTGCATATAAGAAGACAAAGCATACCGTAGTTCTGAATGGCGATGATGATGTGAATATAATCAGTGCCCCGGGAGCCTTTTCCCAGATATTCACCAATCTGGTCATGAACTCACTTAAGCATGGCTTTGAGGGCGTTGAAGCCGGGATCATGAGCATAGATATTTCAAAGCGCAGTGATTGTGTGGAGATAATTTATGCGGATAATGGAGTCGGAATGAGCCGTGAAATTGTGGAAAAAATATTTGACCCATTCTTCACCACAAAGCGCGGATTGGGGGGCAGCGGTCTTGGAATGAATATTGTCTATAATCTTGTGACCAGGACTCTTGGCGGTGACATACGGTGCGAAAGCAGTGTCGGCGGCGGTTCCCGTTTTTATATCAGACTTCCTTATGAGATCAAATTGGATCAGAAGTAAAAAGAATACTTGACAAAACGTTTTATATCTGTTAATTTTACACATTGTTTAAGATGTGTTAGATATGCCTTTGTAGCTCAGTCGGTAGAGCGCTTCCATGGTAAGGAAGAGGTCGCCGGTTCGATTCCGACCGAAGGCTTTATTGCTGAGTAGTTATTTTATAGGAGGATTACTATGGCTTCAAAGAAAAAGGGAAATATAGAACTCATTGCTCTTCAGTGCACAGAATGCAAGAGAAGAAATTATACAACATCAAAGAACAGAAAGAATATCCAGGGAAAGATGGAATTCAGCAAGTACTGTCCGTTTGATAAGAAACATACAATTCATAAAGAAACAAAAATTAAATAATTTTATGTTTATAGGGCAGTAGCTCCAACGGCTAGAGCGCCGGTCTCCAAAACCGGATGTTGTAGGTTCGAATCCTACTTGCCCTGTTTATTTTATTATTTTAAAGCGGAATTGTTGTACCTTAAGGAGAAATTATGAATAAAGTTTTGACTTTTTTTAAGGAAAGCTATGCGGAACTTAAGAAAGTTGTGTGGCCGAGCCGTCAGGAAGTTGTATCCTCAACATGGGTTGTAATAATCTCAATAACAATTTTTGCGATTGTATTAGGTCTCGTTGACTTTTTGCTTATTCTTGGAATGGATTTGATTTTCTGAAACGGAGTTTGTTGAATGGCTAGAGAATGGTATATTCTTCATACTTACTCCGGGTATGAAAATAAAATTGAGAAATTTATCCGCAAATTCATGGAAGACAGCCCTGTGTTCGCAGAGATGGTGCTGGATGTCAAGATTCCTACTGAGGAAGTCACAGAAATCAGAAATGGCAAGAAAAGGACTGTCAGCCGTAAGTTCCTTCCTGGATATATACTTCTTGAAATGGACTTGGAAGACAGGGATTGGAAGCTGCCATGCTCCAAGATTCGCAGTGTGGAGGGAGTTTCAGGATTTGTAGGGTCTGTGGGCAATACAAAGCCTACACCTATATCTGCTGATGAGGCAAAGGATATACTCCAGAAATGTGGAGATATTAAAGCCGGACGTCATGTCAAGATGAAGCAGTCTTTTGATATCGGAGAGACTGTCAAGATCGTGGGCGGTCCTTTTGACACATTCAGCGGAAAAATAGAAGAAGTCAACCTTGAAAAAGGCAAGCTGAAAGTTATGGTCAGTATTTTCGGTCGTCTTACACCTGTTGAACTTGATTTCGGACAGGTTGAGAAGATCTGAATATAAATCGGTAAGTTTTACCGTTTGATGGGAGTTTCCCTGCCTGGGGAGACGTTTACCACAAAGGAGAAAAAAATGGCAAAGAAAAAAATTGTTGCTTATATTAAATTGCAGATTCCTGCTGGAAAAGCAACTCCTGCACCTCCGGTCGGTCCGGCCCTTGGTCCTCATGGAGTAAGCGCACCGCAGTTTGTCAAACAGTTTAATGATGAGACAAAAAAGATGGAACCAGGTCTTATTGTGCCTGTTGTCATCACTGTTTATGCTGACAAAACATTCAGTTTTGTTATTAAGACTCCTCCTGCAGCTGTTCTTATTAAGAAAGCCTGCGGAATTGAGACAGGATCAGCAGCACCTCATAAAAATAAGGTTGCAAAGCTTTCTAAAGCTGATCTCAAGAAGATTGCAGAAACAAAGATGCCTGATATCAATGCAAATGATATCGATGCTGCAATGAAAATTATTGCTGGTACAGCACGCAGTATGGGTGTTGAGGTGGAGAAATAAGCATGAAAAGAGGAAAGAAATTTCAGGAAGCTGTAAAGAAATACAACAAACAGGAAGTTATGTCTTTTGACGATGCGGCAAAACTTGTCAAGGAACTTGCATATGCAAAGTTTGATGAGACAGTAGATTTTTCCATCAGAGTCAACCTTAAAAAAGGTCAGAGTGTAAGAGATACACTGGTTCTTCCTTATCAGTTCAAGGGTGAGAAGAAGATCCTCGTATTCGCAAAGGGTGCCAAGGCTGAGGAGGCTAAAGCTGCCGGTGCTGCATACGTAGGTGATTCCGATCTGGTTGATAAGATCAAGGGCGGATGGCTTGATTTTGATATCGCAGTAGCTACACCGGATATGATGAAAGATGTAGGAAAGCTTGGTCCTATTCTTGGAAGAAGAGGACTTATGCCAAACCCTAAGACTCATACTGTGACTTTCGATGTTAAGGAAGCTATTGCTGAACTTAAGAAAGGTCGTACAGAGTACAGATCTGATAAGACAGGTATTGTATGTGTCTCTGTCGGAAAGGTTTCAATGGATGCTGAAAAAATCGCTGAGAACATGAAAGTGGTTGCAGCAGAAATTGCTAGAAAAAGACCTGCTGATGCGAAAGGTGATTTCATCCTTTCTCTCTGTGTTTCTTCAACAATGGGTCCAGGCGTAAAAGTTCGTCAGGCTTGAGTGAGGTAGATTATGGCTGAATATATTGCAAAGGTACAGGAAAATAAAAAAGAGGCAGTTGCAAGCCTCAAAGAAAAATTCAACGGAATCTCCAGCTTCATTTTTGCTGATTACAGAGGACTTACTGTTGCTCAGATCACTGAGATCAGAAAGAAGCTTCGTGAGACAGATACTGAATTCAAGGTAGTAAAAAACAGATTTGCAAAAATTGCTATGAAGGACATGGGAATCAACAATGCTGATGATTTCCTTAAGGGGCCTACAGTTGTTGCTGCAATTCCTGGCGAGTCAAATGTTGTTGCAAAGGCACTCTTCGATTTTGCCAATGGCGGAATGCCACTGGTCATCAAGGGAGGAGTTGTTGATGGAACACTGTTTGATGCAAAACAGATCGAGGCATTCTCAAAGCTGCCATCAAGAGCACAGCTCATCGCAATGTTGATGGGTATGATGAAGGCACCTGTTCAGAAACTGGCTGGTACACTTCAGGCTGTTGCAGATCAGAAAGAGGGAAAATAACCGGTTTCCGGTTTTTTTATAACCAGACGGCTTTAGTCTTAATGTTTAAGTCATGCTATGGCCGTGAAATTTATTTTAAGGAGATAAGATAATATGGCTACAAAAGATGAAATTCTTGAATCAATCGCTAACATGACCGTTATGGAAATCAACGAGCTTGTTAAGGCAATGGAAGAAAAATTCGGAGTATCCGCAGCAGCACCAGTTGCAGTTGCAGGAGCAGGTGCAGCAGCTGCAGCAGCACCAGCAGAAGAAGAAAAGACAGAATTTGATGTAATTCTGGCTGAAGTTCCTGCTGCAAAGAAGATTCCTTGTATCAAAGTTGTAAGAGAGCTTACAGGTCTCGGACTTAAGGAAGCAAAGGAAATGGTTGAAGGCGCTCCAAAGGCTATCAAAGAGGGTGCTTCAAAAGAAGATGCAGAGGCTATCAAGAAAAAACTTGAGGAAGCTGGTGCAAAAGTTGAGATCAAATAATCTCATTCCGAGTTTTAGCTAATATTTTATAATTTTTTCTGTGACGGGGGTTGGGCTTTCAGCTTACCCCCTATTTATCCATAAGGACGTTATCAGTGAGAGATTCTGTCTGTAAGAGGGAGGTATAAGGAATGCTTGATAGAAAAAAAGCTATTAAGCGTCAGTATGTTGGACGCGATTATCATGAGGTTATGGAAGTTCCTAATCTCATAGATATTCAGTTGTCTTCATATGAAAAGTTTTTGCAGCTTGACAAAATTAGAAAAGGCGAACCGCTGGAGAATCAGGGACTTGAAGAAGTTTTTCAGAGTATTTTCCCTATTGAGAGCCCTAACGGTGATATGGTTCTGGAATATCTTAATTATACACTTGATGAGAGCAGCATAAAACTTGATGAATATGAATGCAAACTGAAGGGTGTTTCCTATTCCGTTCCTCTGAAAGCTTTGATCAGTCTTAATTTTCATGAGACCGGTGAGCTTCGCCGGAAGATGATTTATATCGGTGACATTCCTCTGATGACTGACAGAGGAACATTCATCATTAATGGTGCCGAGAGAGTTGTTGTCAGCCAGATCCACAGATCCCCTGGAGTTGTTTTTTCTGATGATAAGGGTGTGTTCTCATCACGTATCATACCGTACAGAGGCTCCTGGCTGGAATTCGAAATTGATAAGAAGAAAGATCTTATCTATACAAAGATAGATAGAAAAAAAAGAATCCTGGGAACTATGTTCCTGAGAGCTCTTGGATATGATTCAAGAGAGAGTATCATTGAACTTTTCTATGAGACCAAGAAGGTCCAGATTTCAGAAAGTTCTGAAGAAAATGAAAATTTGGTCGGCAAGGTTCTTGCCAAGGCTATATATGCGGACGAAGAAGTTGACGGTAAGAAAAAGAAACTTTTCAGGGCCGGAGACAAAGTCCAGATTCATGACCTGGATGAGCTCAGACATTCAGGCATTACAGAGATTGAAATCATAGACGAGGATAATCCGCTGTCACTTCATTCAAAAATGATCCTCAACTGTTTTGACATTGAGGATGTTAAATATGTGAAGGATGATTCAGAAGGTGATGAGCCGACAAAGTATGATGCTCTGGCCGCTGTTTATTCCGTTCTGCTTCCTGGTGAGCCTATCACTATGGAGAATGCTGAGAAAGATCTCAAGGCCATGTTCTTCACTTTCAGGAGATATGATCTCGGAAAGGTCGGACGTTATAAGCTCAATAAGAAATTTTATATTGCTGAGAAAACTGATGAGAGTGCGATTGTCAGCGGTGATGCTGATGACGCTGAGAGGATCCTGTCTGCTGAGGAACTTCAGGCCAAGGAACTTGAGGAACTTCAGAAAGCCAGAGATAAACGTCTGTTCGGCGATGATCTGATTTTCGATTCTGACAAGCCGGAGGACGCTCAGGTCCTGAGAAAAAGTGATATCATCAAGACCATGACTTATCTTATTAAGGTCTTCATTGAGGAGGCTCCTAAGGATGATATTGATCACCTTGGAAACAGAAGAGTCAGATCTGTAGGTGAGCTTCTTGCCAATCAGCTGAAGATCGCATTCACACGTATGGAGAGAATTGCCAAGGAGAGAATGTGCCTCAAAGAGACTGACACACTCAAACCTCAGGATCTTATTTCCATAAAACCTATCGGAGCTGCCATCAAAGAATTTTTTGGTTCCAGCCAGCTCTCACAGTTCATGGATCAGGTAAACCCTCTTTCTGAACTGACACACAAGAGAAGACTCAATGCCCTGGGACCTGGCGGTCTTTCAAGAGACCGGGCAGGATTTGAGGTCAGAGATGTCCATTACACACATTATGGAAGAATGTGTCCTATCGAGACCCCAGAAGGTCCGAACATCGGACTTATTGTATCTCTCTCCAATTACACAAGAGTTAATGAATACGGCTTCCTTGAGACTCCTTACCGCGAGGTCGTGAACGGAAAGGCAACAAAGAAAGTTCGGTATATGGATGCTATGGATGAGGATAAATATGTTATTGCTCAGGCCAATGCATCACTGGACAAAAATGGAAAGTTCCTTGATGACCAGGTTTCTGTAAGAAAACAGGGTGATTATACTGCTGTTGCTCCTGAGAAGATCCAGTATATGGATGTCTCTCCAAAACAGGTAATTTCTGTATCTGCATCTCTTGTCCCTTTCATTGAGCATGATGATGCCAACAGAGCACTCATGGGCTGTAACATGATGCGTCAGGCCGTTCCTCTGCTGTTCCCTGAATCACCTATTCTTGGTACAGGTATGGAGGGGCGTACCGCATATGACTCAGGTGTAGTCATCAAGGCAAAAAGAGATGGTAAAGTAACATTTGTATCTTCAACAAGGATTGAGATCACTCCTGATGAGGAGCCTGATAAGATTGATTCCTACAGACTTCTTAAATATCAGAGAACTAACCAGGATACATGTTTTACACAGCGTCCTGTTGTATCGCTGAATCAGAAAGTCACCAAGGGTGATGTTATTGCTGATGGTCCGGCAACTGATCATGGTGAGCTGGCTCTGGGAAGAAATATTCTGGTATGTTTCATACCTTGGAACGGATATAACTATGAGGATGCTATCCTTATTTCCGAGAAAGTTGTCAAGGAAGATACATTCACATCAATTCATATCAAGGAGCTGACAGTTGAGGTCAGAGAGACCAAGCTCGGTTCTGAAAAGCTTACAAGGGATATTCCTAATACAAGTGAGAAAGCCTTGGAACAGCTGGATGAGGAAGGTATTGTAAGAATCGGTGCCAAAGTGAATTCCAATGATATTCTGGTCGGGAAAGTCACACCTAAGTCAGAGACCGAGACCACACCTGAATTCAGACTGCTGAACTCAATTTTCGGTGAGAAGGCTAAAGAAGTCCGCGATACATCATTGAAAGTTCCGCATGGAACCAGTGGTGTTGTCATTGATGTGCAGAGACTCAAGAGAACTGAGGGTGATGACCTGAGCCCAGGAGTTGATGAGGTTGTAAAGATTCTTATTGCAACCAAGAGAAAACTGAGAGAGGGCGACAAGATGGCAGGACGTCATGGAAACAAAGGTGTTGTTGCCAGAGTTCTCCCAGAAGAGGATATGCCATATCTTGCAGACGGTACTCCGATGGATATATGTCTGAATCCGCTTGGTGTCCCTTCACGTATGAACCTGGGACAGCTCATGGAGGTCAGTCTCGGACTTGCCGGATATGCTCTTGGCGAAAAATATGCAGTCCCTGTATTCCAGTCAGCTACAAATGAGATGATTTCTGAAAAGCTGAAAGAGGCAGGATTGCCTGAGAATTCCAAGGCGATTCTGTATGATGGACTCACAGGCGAGCCATTTGAGAATCCTCTTATGATCGGTTGTGTTTATATGCTGAAACTTCACCATTTGGTTGATGACAAGATGCATGCAAGATCTACAGGTCCTTATTCGCTGGTTACACAGCAGCCTCTTGGAGGTAAAGCTCAGTTCGGTGGTCAGCGTCTTGGAGAGATGGAGGTTTGGGCACTGGAAGCTTATGGTGCTGCAAACACACTTCAGGAGTTCCTTACAATCAAATCTGATGATATGAACGGAAGGACAAAGACTTACGAGAATATTGTCAAAGGTGAGCCTACCACACAGGCAGGTGTTCCTGAATCATTCAATGTACTTGTTCAGGAATTGAGAGGCTTGGGCCTGGATATGACAATCTGGGATGCAAGAGGCAGACAGATTCCTCTTACAGAGAAGGATGAGGAATCACTCAAACGTCAGGGAACCAATTTTTAACGGAAGGGTGTGTTTATGATGAGAGATATGCAGGATTTTGATAATATATTGATTAAACTTGCTTCACCGGACAAGATCAGAGAGTGGTCTTATGGTGAGGTTAAGAAACCTGAGACAATTAACTACAGAACACTCCGTCCGGAAAGAGATGGTCTTTTCTGTGAGAAGATTTTCGGAACCACAAAGGAGTGGGAATGTTACTGCGGAAAGTTCAAGTCTATCCGTTATAAGGGTGTGATCTGTGACAGATGCGGTGTCGAGGTGACTCACTTCAAGGTCAGAAGAGAGAGAATGGGACATATTGAGCTTGCCTCTCCTGTCTCACATATCTGGTACTATAAGACAGTTCCTTCAAGAATCGGTCTGCTTCTTGATCTTACACAGCAGGAATTGCGTTCCATCCTTTATTATGAGAAATATATTGTTATTGATGCCGGTGATACTGATCTGAAGAAAAAACAGCTTCTCAGCGAGGATGAATATACACAGGCATTGGATAAATATGGACCTGCATTTACAGCACAGATGGGTGCTGAGGCAATCAGGACATTGCTGGAGCAGATGGATCTTGATGAGCTTTCTGCTGAACTCCGCTCAAAGATGCTTGATAAGGGTGCCAAGTCAGATAAGAGATTTCTCAAGAGAGTTGAGATAGTTGAGAATTTCAGAGGATCCGGAAACAGACCTGAATGGATGATCCTCGATGTTATTCCTGTCATTCCTCCAGAGTTGCGTCCTATGGTCCAGCTTGAGGGCGGAAGATTTGCGACATCTGACCTGAATGATCTTTACAGAAGAGTCATCAACAGAAATAACAGACTTAAGAGACTTATGGGACTGAATGCTCCTGACATTATCATCAGAAATGAGAAGAGAATGCTTCAGGAAGCTGTTGACGCCCTTTTTGATAATTCGAAGAAGAAAAAAGTGGTGAAGGGTTCTGCTAACAGACCTTTGAAATCACTTTCTGATATGCTTAAGGGAAAGCAGGGACGTTTCCGTCAGAATCTGCTGGGTAAAAGAGTTGACTATTCAGGACGTTCAGTAATCGTTGTCGGTCCTGAGCTGAAGCTGCACCAGTGCGGTCTTCCTACAAAGATGGCACTTGAGCTTTATAAGCCTTTTATCATCAAGAAGCTTGTTGAAAAAGAGATAGTTTATAATATAAAGAAAGCCAAGACACTGGTGGAAGAAGAGGCAGATGAAGTTTGGGGTGTACTGGATGAGGTCGTTAAAGAGCATCCTGTAATGCTGAACCGTGCCCCTACACTGCACAGACTGGGTATTCAGGCCTTTGAGCCTGTCCTGGTGCAGAGCAAGGCCATAAAACTGCATCCTCTTGCATGTCGTGCATTCAATGCCGACTTCGATGGTGACCAGATGGCAGTGCATCTGCCGCTGACACAGGCTGCGCAGATCGAGTGCTGGACTCTTATGATGTCCATCAATAACCTGCTGAACCCAGCTGATGGAAAACCTATTGTATATCCTTCACTTGATATGGTTCTCGGTATCTATCAGCTTACAGTAGTGAAACCTGGTGCCAAGGGAACAGGCAAGTATTTCTCTTCCATGGATGAAGTCATCATGGCTCTTGATGCCAGATCAGTTGAGTATCAGGCTCTGATTCATATCAAGGTCGATGGTAAATATATTGAGACCACACCTGGAAGACTTCTCTTCAATGAGCCTCTTCCTTCTGTTGTAGGTTACCAGAACAAAGTGTTCAAATCTGAGGATATCAAGAATCTTATCTCTGACTGTTACAGGGATCATGGTCCTGCAGTTACAGTAGAGCTTCTTGATGCAGTAAAATCTCTTGGATTTAAATATGCCACAAAATTCGGATCAACGATCAGTATGGCTGATATTCTTGTTCCGGATGAGAAAAAGAATCTCATTGAGACTTCCAATAAGAAGATCGAGGATATAGTTGAGCAGTCTGCTGCAGGTCATATTACCGCAGATGAGCGCCATAACAGAGTTCTTGAGGTATGGGATAAGGCCAGCGAAGATCTGACCAAATTGCTTATGACCAACCTGAAGGAAGACAGACAGGGATTTAACCCTGTTTATATGATGACAGAATCAGGTGCCAGAGGTAGTAAGACACAGCTCAGACAGCTGGCCGGAATGAGAGGTCTTATGGCTAAGCCATCAGGCGATATCATTGAGCTTCCTATCAGATCTAACTTTAAGGAAGGTCTTTCTATCATCGAGTTCTTTATTTCTACCAACGGTGCAAGAAAAGGACTTTCTGATACAGCCCTGAAGACAGCCGATGCAGGTTACCTGACAAGACGTCTGGTCGATATTGCTCAGGATGTTGTCATCAATGAGGATGACTGTGGAACCATCAACGGTATGAATATCTGTGCCCTGAAGAACGGTGATGATGTTGTTGAGTCACTGTCTGACAGAATAGTGGGCAGATTTACTCTGGAACGTGTAAAACACCCTATCACAGGAGAGCTGATCATTGATGTTAATGAGGAGATAACCGAGGAGAAGGCAAAAGAGATCGAGAATGCCGGAATCGAGGAAGTCAGAATCAGAAGTGTACTCACCTGTGGCTCAAAATATGGTGTATGCCGTAAATGTTATGGAAGAAACCTTGCGAACAACAGGACTGTTGAGATCGGTGAGGCTGTTGGAATCATTGCTGCCCAGTCAATCGGACAGCCTGGTACACAGCTGACAATGAGAACATTCCATACAGGTGGTACAGCCCAGAAGACCAGTGATAACAACAGTGTATCTTTTAAATATCCTATTTATATCCGCAGTATGTATGGAAATACTGTGAAGCTTGATAACGGTATAATTCTGTTCACAAGAAAGGGATATCTTATTGTCAATAAAGTGCTTATTGCCAGAGATATACAGGAAGGCGACAAACTGCTGGTGGAAGACGGAGAGATGGTAATTCCTGGCAAACCTCTCATTCAGAGGGGCGCGGAGACCGTCTGTGCCACAAACAAGGCATATATCCATGTTTATGGCGACAAACTGCTGTCACTTGCTCATGAACAGAAAGTCGAGATCAGAAATGGTTCTGAACTGCTTGTCACACCTGAGACAATGGTTGAGGCAGGAAAGACAGTTGCTAAATTTGACCCATTCTCTGAGCCTATTATCGCTGAATACAGCGGTATCATAAAATTCCATGATATTATTCCTGGAACTACATACAAGGAAGAGTTCCATGAAGATACAGGCAACAAGGACAGAAAGATCATGGAGACAACACTGGAGACACTCCAGCCTAGAGTTGCCATAGTCGACAGAAAAGGTGTTGAGCTTGGTGTTTATTACCTGCCTGGAAACTCTTATCTGAATGTTACCGATGGTGAGAAGGTAAAGGCCGGTAAGATAATTGCAAAGCTGAGTAAGGAGAGTGCAAAGCAGGAGGATATCACAGGAGGTCTTCCTAGAGTCAGTGAGCTCTTCGAGGCAAGATGTCCTAAGAATGCGGCAGTTCTGGCACAGATTTCAGGAAAGGTTAAATTCGGAGCCATTGTCAAGGGCAAGAGAAATATCAGCATCACAGATGACAATAACAGAGAGTTCAAACATCAGGTTCCAATCGGAAAACACCTGCTGGTAAGAGATGGAGATGATGTTGTTGCAGGCGAGGAGCTTTGTGACGGCGAGAAGGATCCGCATGAGATTCTGAATATTCTTGGTGAGAATGCTCTCCAGTCATTCCTTATGAATGAGGTTCAGCATGTGTACAGACTCCAGGGTGTAGGAATCAATGATAAGCATATTGGTGTGATCATTCGCCAGATGATGCGTAAAGTTGAGATCACTCATGTCGGTGATACCAAGTTCATCCAAGGACATCAGGTCGATAAATTCAAGTTCAATGAGGAGAATAACAGGGTTGTTGCTGAGGGTGGTGAGCCTGCAATAGCAAAACCATTGCTGCTTGGTATAACCAGGGCTTCTCTGACGATTGATTCATTCCTGTCTGCTGCTTCATTCCAGGAGACCACAAGGGTTCTGACAAATGCTGCAATTGCAGGTAAGACTGACTATCTGAGAGGTCTTAAGGAGAATCTTCTTATCGGACATCTGATTCCTGCCGGAACAGGTAATAAGGCTTACCGTAACATCAAGCTTTATGATGATCACAATGAGGATCTTGATATTACTGTGCAGAATATCATTGATGCCCGGAAGAAAGAGGAGCAGGCTGCTGCAGAATCTGAGCCGAAGATGCACAGTGTTGATGAACTGGAGTAAGTTTAATCCGGCAGAGAAATCTGCCGGAGAATTTATAATTTTTAGGGCGGATATTCCCCCACTTGACTTTTTCAAGGCAGATTGTTAATCTAAAGTTCTGAAAAAGTTGACAGTTAATGGCTGTTAAAAAATATATTAGGAGAATTGTTGTTAAATGCCTACAATCAATCAGTTAATAAGAAAAGGTAGAAAGATGGTCACAAAAAAGACCAAGTCTCCTGCTCTCGAAAGCTGCCCTCAGAAGAGAGGTGTATGTACAAGAGTTATGACTGTAACTCCAAAGAAACCTAACTCAGCTTTGAGAAAGGTTGCCAGAGTAAGACTTTCAAACGGTATTGAGGTTACAGCTTACATCCCGGGTATCGGACATAACCTGCAGGAGCACTCAGTTATCCTGCTCAGAGGTGGAAGAGTCAAGGACCTCCCTGGTGTAAGATACCATATTATCAGAGGTGCAAAAGATACTCTTGGTGTTGAGGACAGAAAGAGATCACGTTCTAAATATGGAACAAAGAAGCCAAAGGCTTGATAAAGGAATTTATAAATGTCTAGAAGAAATGGTGCTGCAAAGCGTGAATTTAACCCGGATCCAAGATACGGAAGTACTGTTGTTGAGAAATTCATCACACGCATGATGTTTGATGGAAAGAAATCTATCAGCACAAAGATTATGTATGATGCAATTGATTTTCTGAGTAAGAAGACTGACAAGGCTCCTATGGAAGCATTGAATGCCGCTCTGGAGAATGTTAAACCTGTGGTTGAGGTAAAATCAAGAAGAGTCGGTGGTTCTACTTATCAGGTTCCAATGGAAATCAGAGAGTCAAGAAGAGAAGCTCTGGCTATGAGATGGATTATCCAGGCTTCCAGGTCAAGAAATGGAAAGACAATGGGTGAAAAACTCGGTGCTGAACTCCTTGACGCTTTTAATTCAACAGGAACTGCATTTAAGAAAAAGGAAGATACACATAAAATGGCTGAAGCCAACAAGGCTTTCTCCCATTACAGATGGTAATTTTTACCCTGTGAAAGCCCCTTTCGTATGCAAAGGGGCTTTTGTCTATTAATTACCTGATTATTGTTTGCTTATTTTGCCATGTTGGTATTGTCAAAACTTGCCAAGTATGGTAAAAATATATAAATGCCGTATAGGCATATAATATGCATTTGGTTGAGCCAAACCAATTGCTCGAAACTATGTGAATATAGTTTAAGAGTGGTAAGGTGGTGAAACGTCTAATCCTTCCTTGTGAATTAGCTGTTACATCATCAATACACCTCTAATTATACCAATTTTATTCCGGTAAAATTGGATTTATAGTTTTTAAAATTCTTTTAAGGAGGAATCTAATGGCTAAAGAGAAGTTTGAACGGTCAAAACCACATATCAATGTTGGTACAATCGGACACGTAGACCATGGTAAGACCACTCTTACAGCAGCAATCTCAGCTTATTGCACAAAAAAACAGGGTGGAAAATTAATGAAATATGATGATATCGATAATGCGCCAGAGGAAAAGGCTAGAGGTATCACCATCAACACAAGACATATTGAGTATCAGACAGAAAACAGACACTACGCACACGTAGACTGCCCGGGCCATGCTGACTATGTAAAGAACATGATCACAGGTGCTGCACAGATGGATGGAGCTATCATTCTGGTAGCTGCAGATTCTGGTCCAGAGCCACAGACAAGAGAGCACATCCTTCTTGCAAGACAGGTTGGCGTTCCAAAGCTGATCGTATTCCTTAATAAGATGGACCTTGCAGACCCAGAGCTGGTTGAACTGGTAGAAGTAGAAGTTCAGGAACTTCTCGAAAAATATGGATTTGATCCTAACTGTCCTATCATCAAGGGTTCTGCATTTGAAGCTCTCAACAATCCTGACGATGAAGCAAAGACAGCTTGTATCAAAGAGCTCCTCGATGCAATGGATGCATACTTCCCTCTTCCTGAGAGAGATATCGATAAGCCTTTCCTTATGCCTGTTGAGGATATCTTCTCAATTTCCGGTAGAGGTACAGTTGCTACAGGAAGAATTGAAAGAGGTATCGTAAAAGTAGGCGATGAAGTTGAAATCGTCGGAATTAAGGATACAAAGAAGTCTGTTGTTACTGGTGTTGAAATGTTCAATAAGACATTGGATCAGGGCGAGGCTGGAGACAACGTTGGTATCCTTCTCAGAGGTGTTGAGAAGAAAGATGTTGAGAGAGGTCAGGTTATCGCAAAACCAGGTTCAATCACACCACATAAGAAGTTTAAGGGAACTATCTATTGCTTGACAAAAGAAGAGGGTGGACGTCATAACCCATTCTTCACAGGTTATAGACCACAGTTCTATTTCAGAACAACTGATATTACTGGTACAGTAACACTTCCAGCAGACAAACAGATGATCATGCCTGGAGATAATACTGAACTTACAGTTGAACTTATCTACCCAATCGCTATGGAGAAGGGACTCAGATTCGCTATCCGTGAGGGCGGTAAGACTGTAGCCAGCGGCCAGGTAACTGAAATTATTGAGTAATTAAATTGCCCCTCCGCAATGTCGGAGGGACATTTTTTTGGAGTAATATAATGGCTGAAGAAAGGATTAGAGTAAGACTTAGAGGATTTGACGTTGAGCTGATTGATCAGAGCGCAAAATCTATTGTTCAGACAGTAGTGAACGCCGGTGCAAAGGTTGCGGGTCCAATTCCTCTGCCTACAAAAATCAACAAGTATACTGTTCTTAAGTCTCCGTTTGTTAACAAAAAATCAAGAGAACAGTTTGAAATGAGAACACATAAAAGATTGATCGATATTTTCAACCCTGCAGCTCCTGTTATGGATGCTCTTATGAAGCTGGAACTCCCAGCAGGCGTTGATGTTGAGATCAAACAGTGATGGGGTGATGAGAGATGATCGGGTTGATAGCAGAAAAAGTTGGAATGACTCAGGTATTTGATGCGAACGGAGTACTCACACCTGTAACAGTTCTTAAAGTCGGCGATAATGTGGTTGTCGGCGAAAAAACAGCAGAAAAGAATGGCTATAATGCAGTCGTGATTGGTTACGGAACAATCAAGAAGAAAAATGTCACAAAGCCTTATGCCGGACAGTTTGCTGAGGGTATTGAACCAACAAGAAAGCTTGTTGAGTTCAGGGATTTTGAAGTTGAGTGCAAAGCCGGAGATAAGCTCGGTATTGAGGTGCTTGAAGGTATCGATTCAGTGGACGTAATCGGTACTTCTAAAGGTAAAGGATACGCCGGTGTAATGAAACGCCACAACTTTGGTGGTGGTAGAGCAACTCATGGTTCAAAGTTCCACAGACAGAATGGTGGAGTCGGTATGTCATCTACCCCTGGAAAGCTTATGAAGGGTTTGAAGATGGCAGGAAGACTGGGCAGTGACAGAGTTACTGTTCAGAATCTGAAAGTTGTTAAATATGATGCTGAAAAGAAAGTGATTCTTATTGCAGGTGCTGTTCCGGGTACTGCAAAAAGTTTGGTACTTGTCAGAAAAGCAATAAAATAACGAAGAGGAAATAAATGGAAGCTAAGGTCTTCTCAGTTAAAGGTGAAGAATTACGGACAATTGAACTCAATGACAGTGTTTTTAAGTGCGAAATAAGTGACGGAACTATTTATTACGCAATCAATAATGAACTTGCCAATTTGAGAGTCGGCACAGCTTGTACAAAAGACAGAGACGAGGTGAGCGGAAGCACTGCAAAGCCTTGGGCTCAGAAAGGTACTGGTCGTGCAAGAGCAGGTCGTAAAAGAAGTCCGTTGTGGGTTGGCGGTGGTGTAGTATTTGGACCAAAACCAAGGGATTACAGCTACAAGATGCCAAAAAAGATGAAGAGACTTGCTATGAAATCTATCCTGAGCCTCAAGGTGCTCAATAATAGATTTAAAGTTGTTGAAGATTTTACTGTAGAAAGCGGAAAGACAAAGGATATCGTTTCAATTCTTAAGAATCTTGTTCCAGAAGAAAGAACAGTCATTATCCTCAAAGATGATGATGCTATGATTAAGAGAGCTGGAAAGAATCTTCCTTGGGTTTCTTTTCTTTCATATAACAGATTGAGAGCACATGATCTTTTCTATGGAAAGAATGTTCTTGCTTTGGAAACAGCAGCTCTTAAACTGAATGAATTTTACGGAGAATAATTATGGTTTTAGAGAATGTTCTTATTGAACCGGTTGTAACTGAAAAAACCAATATTCTGAAAGAAGAGAAAGCAGTTAAATATGCTTTTAAAGTTCTCCCTGAAGCAAATAAATTTCAGATTATGGAGGCTGTGGAAAAGGTTTTTGGTGTTAAGCCTGCGGCTTGCAATGTTATGTGGGTCAGAGGTAAACAGAAGGCAACAAGAACTAGATCCGGTTACAGAATGGGCGAAAAATCATCATGGAAAAAAGCAATCATAACTTTGGCTCCTGGTGACAAAATAGATATTTTTGATGGTGTGTGACAAGGGGGCTATAGGTGGGAATTAAGAGATATAAACCTAATACACCAGGTTTGCGTTTAAAGGCAACACTTGATTTTTCCGAGCTTACAACAGACAGACCTGAGAAATCACTGACATCAGGTATTACACTGAAAGCTGGAAGAGGCGCATCAGGCAGAATCAGCGTAAGACGCAGAGGCGGCGGACACAAAAGAAAATACAGAGTTATTGATTTCAGACGTGATAAATTTGATGTTCCTGGCAAGGTTGCTACAATTGAATATGATCCTAACAGAAGCGCTAATATCGCTCTGATTAACTATGCTGATGGTGAGAAGAGATATATTCTGGCTCCTAAGGGTCTTGCTTGCGGAGATACAGTACTGAGTGGAAGCACAGCTCCTATCAAAGCTGGAAATGCACTTCCTCTTGAGAATATTCCTCTGGGCGTTGCAATTCACAATGTTGAGCTTGTTCTTGGAAAAGGCGGACAGCTTGTAAGATCTGCTGGAATGAGCGCAATGGTTGTTGCAAAAGAAGGTGACTATGTAACACTGAGACTTCCTTCTTCTGAAATGAGAATGGTATTCAAAAAATGTTTCGCTACAATCGGCGAAGTCGGAAATGAAGATTTCATGAATATCTCTCTTGGAAAGGCAGGAAGAAGCAGATGGCTTGGAAGAAGACCAAAGGTCAGAGGTGTTGTAATGAACCCTGTAGACCATCCACATGGAGGTGGTGAAGGTAAAACAGCTGCTGGACGTAACCCTGTTACACCTTGGGGTCTTCCTCCTAAGGGATATAAGACACGGAAGAAGAGAAAGCTTTCCGGCAAATTCATAGTTAACAGACGTAAGTAGGAGTAAATTGTGTCTAGATCAATTAAGAAAGGGCCATTTATTGAGGCTAAACTTTTAAAAAGGATACGTGAATCTGCTAAAACACCTGATAAGAAGATGCTCAAGACATACTCTAGATGTTCAACAATTATTCCTGAGATGGTTGGTTTTACAGTTTCAGTTTACAATGGAAAAACATGGGTTCCTGTTTATGTTACAGAAAACCTTGTTGGTCATAAGCTGGGAGAATTTTCTCCTACAAGAATCTTCAGAGGACATTCCTCTGATAGCAAAGCAAAGAAATAAGCGGCTGTGGAGATAGATGGTTATGGAAGAAAATAAAGGATACAAAGCTATTGGCAAGTATTTGATGTATTCACCAAAGAAACTTCGCCCTATAGCTAACCTTGTTAGAAGAAAACCTTATACTGATGCTGTGGCACAGCTTGATGTTATTCCTAACAGAGGAGCCGAACTGCTCAAGAAAGTCATTATGTCTGCAGCTGCAAATGCGCTGAATCAGAATAAGAAGCTTGATGAGGAAATGCTCTATGTTAAAGAGATACAGGTAAATGAAGGACCACGACTCAAGAGAGTATGGGCAAGAGCAAAAGGCAAGAGAGATATACTTTTGAGAAGAATGAGTCATATATCTGTTATAGTTGACGAATTAGCTAAGGTGGGGGAATAAGTTGGGACAGAAAGTTAATCCAGTAGGCTTAAGACTTGGAGTAAATAAAACCTGGAAGTCTAAATGGTATGTTGATCCTCGTGAATATGCTGATACACTTCATGAAGATCTTATTTTGAGAAAAGAGCTTGAAAAATGTCCTGAAACTAAAGGAGCTGAAATATCAGAAGTTGAAATTATTAGACAGCCACAGAGAATTACAGTTGTCATTGAAACTTCAAAACCTGGTGTTCTTATTGGCGCAAAAGGAGCTACAATTGAGAAAATCGGTGAAAGGCTTCAGAAAGTTGCAGGTAAGAAAATTCAGCTTAAAATTAAAGAGCTTAAAAAGCCTGAAGTTAATGCTCAGCTTATTGCACTGAATGTTGCCAGACAGCTCAAATCAAAGAGTTCTTTCAGAAAGGTTCTGAAGCAGTGTGTCAGCGGTGCTATGAGAGGCGGTGCCCAGGGTATTAAGATTAGAATCGCAGGAAGACTTGCAGGTGCTGAAATGGCCAGAGTCCAGCAGCACAAGGAAGGTCGTATTCCACTGCATACTTTCAGAGCTGATATTGATTATGGATTTGCTGAGGCAAATACAACTTTCGGTCTTATCGGAGTAAAAGTTTGGGTTTTCAACGGTGAAATACTCAAGAAAGATATGAAAGAAGATGCAGGACAGCTTCTTGTTAAGAAAAGAAAGAAAGCTGCGGTTCAAGGAGAGTAATCATGCTTAGTCCTAAACGTACTAAATATAGAAAAAGAAATAGAAGCAGCGGAAGCCTTAATGGAAATGCACACAGAGGAAATACAATCTCCTTTGGCGATTACGGACTGGTTGCGTTGGAACCAAAATGGATCACCAACAGACAGATTGAAGCTGCCCGTGTTGCAATGACCAGAAAGATTAAAAGAGGTGGAAAGGTTTGGATCAGACTTTTCCCTGATATGCCTTATACAAAGAAACCTGCTGAAACCAGAATGGGTAAAGGTAAGGGAGCTCCTGAGTATTGGGTAGCTGTAGTAAAGCCGGGACTGGTTATGTTCGAAATGGCTGGAGTTACAGAAGAACTGGCTCGCGAGGCAATGACACTTGCTGGTGATAAGCTTCCGATTAAAACAAAATTCGTTGAAAGAAGGGACATGGAGTAAAAAATGAAAAATAGCTTTAAAGAACTTACACATGAGGAACTTCTTGCAAAATATGAAGAGCTTAAGAAAAAGTATATGGATTTGAGATTCAAGACAGTTCTTGGTCATCTTGATAATCCTCTTGAGAAGAGAACTATCAGAAGACAAATTGCCAGAGTAAAGACACTTATCCATGAAAAGAATCTTGGAATAAGGTAATTAGGAGACTGATGTGGAAAATAATCTCACAGAAACAAATAAAATCATCGGCAAAAAAATATATACAGGTCTTGTAGTGAGCGATAAGATGGAAAAAACAATTGTTGTTTCCATCGTAAACAAAACTCTTCACAGATTGTATAAAAAATATGTCATTAGAACTAAAAAAGTGAAGGCTCACGATGAGCTGAATGAAGCTCATATCGGAGATACTGTCAGAGTTATCCAGTGCAGACCGCTCAGCAAGGAAAAATGCTGGAAGCTGCTTGAAATTGTTGAACGGGCTAGATAAGGCTGATTTGTAAGAGGAGAGTGGTTAAGATATGATACAGATGCAGACATATCTGAATGTAGCAGATAATAGCGGTGCAAAAATTGTGCAGTGTATCAAGGTGCTCGGTGGTAGCCATAAGACTTCTGCCGGTATCGGAGAGATCATTGTAGTCGCTGTAAAAGATGCTATTCCTAACGCCCCTGTTAAAAAGGGTGATGTGCAGAAGGCAGTCATTGTCAGAACAAAGAATAGGATTAAGAGAACCGATGGTACTTATATCAGATTCGATGATAATGCCTGCGTAATTTTGGATGCAAGTCTCAGCCCTAAGGGTAAGAGAATTTTTGGGCCAGTTGCTAGAGAGTTGAGAGATGTTGATCAGATGAAAATCATTTCTCTTGCTCCAGAGGTACTTTGAGGGATTTGTATGGAGACTGTTAAATATAAACTTAAAAAAGATGATCAGGTAACAGTTATTGCTGGAAAGGAAAAAGGAAAATCCGGTAAGATACTTAAGATAGATCGTGAGAAAGGAAAGGTTGTTGTTGCTGGTTTGAATATGGTCAAAAAGGCCAAAAAACCAAGAAAACAGGGAGATAAAGGTGGTATCGTAGATATCGAGGCTCCAATTGATATTTCCAATGTTATGATCGTTTGTAAAAAGTGTGGACCAACAAGAGTCGGAATTGAAGGTGACGGCGATCAGAAAGTCCGCAAATGCAAAAAATGTGGGGAAGTACTGTAATGAGCAATAAAGAACCGAATCTTAAGATTAAATATAAAAAAGTTGCAGAAGAACTTAATAAAGAATTCGGCTTTAAGACGGTTATGCAGATTCCTAGAATCGAAAAAGTTGTTGTAAGCGTTGGTTGTGGCGATGCAGTTGATAACAAAAAGCTGCTTGACGCATCTGTGCAGGAACTTGGTTTGATTACAGGACAGAAACCTCTTAGAACCAGAGCTAAAAAGTCTATTGCAAACTTTAAGTTGAGAGAAGGCTACGAAATCGGTGCTAAGGTTACTCTGAGAAATGATATTATGTGGGAATTCCTTGACAGACTTATCAATGTGGCTCTTCCACGTGTAAAGGACTTCAGGGGTGTAAATCCTAATGCTTTTGATGGACGTGGCAATTACTCTTTGGGAATTAAAGAGCAGATAATTTTCCCTGAGATCGATTTCGATAAGATCGAGAGAATCAGTGGATTGAATGTTGCCATCGTAACAACAACAAACAGCGATCAGGAAGCTAAGAGTCTGCTGGCAAAACTTGGTATGCCTTTTAGAAAGTAAGGGGTAATGAATGGCTAAGAAATCAATGATTATCAAGGCTCTTAGAAAGCCTAAGTTTAGTACTCGGAAAGTTTATAGATGCCGTGTGTGTGGAAGACCACGCGGATATATGAGAGATTTCCAGATGTGTAGAATTTGCTTCAGAAAACTGGCAAGCCAAGGCTTAATCCCTGGCGTAACTAAATCAAGTTGGTAGGAGAAAATTAAATGGCAGTATCGGATCCTGTTGCAGATATGCTTACAAAAATAAGGAATGCCAGTCGTGCAGGTTTTGAAAAAGTTGACGTTGTTCCTTCAAAGCTCAAACTCGAAATCGTTAAGGTTTTGAAGAATGAGGGATATGTCAAAAACTTCAAAAAAGTGCAGCAAGATGGCAAAAATTTTATCAGACTGTTTCTTAAATATGATGATATGGAAAATCCAATCATCCATGATATTGAGAAAATTTCAAAGCCTGGTAGAAGAATTTATTCTGGCTATAAGAAAATGCCAAGAATTAAGAATGGCTATGGAACTATTGTAGTATCTACTTCTGCTGGTGTTACAACTGGAAAGAAGGCTACAGAGAAAAAGGTCGGTGGCGAACTGATCTGTTCAATTTGGTAGGAGTTGGGGATATGTCACGTATTGGAAGATTGCCGATTCAGGTACCTGCAGGAGTTAAGGTTTCAGTTGCCGAGGGTCTTATCACAGTTGAGGGACCTAAGGGAAAACTGACACAGAGTTTTGCTCCACAGATTACTGTAACTGAAAACAACAATGTGATCACTGTTGAAAGAAAAGACGACCTTAGAGAGACCAGAGCTTATCATGGACTCTATCGCAGTCTTATTAAAAATATGGTTAAGGGTGTTTCCGAAGGTTTCTCCAAAACTCTTATAATCACAGGTGTTGGTTATAAAGCTGAAGTTGCTGGAAAAGAACTTCTTCTGAGCCTCGGTTATTCAACTCAGATTCAGTACCAGATCGCTGATGGTCTTCAGATTAAGGTCGATGGCCCTAATAAGATCATTGTATCTGGAATTGATAAGCAGCTGGTTGGTCAGACTTGTGTTGAGATCAAGTCATTAAGACCTGTTGAGCCTTACAAAGGAAAGGGAATTAAGTTCGAAAATGAATTTGTAAGACGCAAAGTTGGTAAATCTGGAACAAAATAAGGTAGTTTGAGATGAAGAAGTTAATTGAAGGAAATAAAAGACGCGACAGGCGCAGAAAGAGTATTCGTGCCAAAATCAGCGGAACTTCAGAAAGACCAAGACTTTCAGTTTTTAAGAGCAATTGCCATATTTATATTCAGGCTATTGATGATATCGCTGGAAAGACATTGGTTGCTGTATCTAACCTTGAGAAAGATCTGCGGGATGTTAAATCCACAGTTGAAGGCGCTGAAAAGCTTGGACAGATTGCCGGTGAAAGATTGAAGGCTATTAATATTGAAGCAGTAGTTTTTGACAGAGGTGGTTATATTTATCACGGAAAGGTAAAGGCTATTGCAGACGGTGCTAGAAAGGCCGGCATCAAGTTCTGAGGGGGAAGTTGTGGAACAGGAAAAAGAATATGTTGAAAAACTTATAAAGCTTAACAGAGTTGCCAAAGTCGTTAAGGGTGGTAGAAGATTCTCATTTTCTGCTCTCGTAGTAGTAGGCGATAAGAAAGGATCTGTTGGTTACGGATTCGGAAAGGCTAATGATGTTACAGATGCTATAAGAAAAGCTGTTGATAAGGCAAAGAAGAACCTTATTACAGTTCCGCTTAAAAACAGTACAATTCCTCACTCAGAATATTGTGTATTCAAAAGTGCGGCAGTTGTCCTTAAGCCTGCAGCTCCTGGTACTGGTGTAATTGCCGGCGGTCCTGTAAGAGCGATCATGGATGCTGTTGGAATCAGTGATATCCTGAGCAAGTCTTTGGGTGCAAAGAACAGTATCAATATTGTTAAGGCTGTTTTCAGTGGATTTGAGAACCTTATGGATGCAAAGAAAATTGCAACAAGCAGAGGTAAGACTCTGAAGGATATGTGGGGTTGATTATGGCTGGAAAAATCAGAGTAGAATTGATTAAGAGCACAATTGGCAGAAAGCCTGATCAGGTCAAGACTGTCAAAGCTCTTGGATTGGGTAAGATTAATTCTTACGTTGAACTCGAGGGAACACCTGCTATTCTGGGTATGGTTAGGACAGTTAGGCATCTCGTGAAGGTTGAGGAGATTTAATAGCTATGTCTGATATGATTTTAAAAGTACCTTATAAGGCAAACAGATCGATCAAGAAAGTCGGACGTGGTCCAGGTTCCGGTCTTGGAAAGACTTCTGGAAAAGGTCACAAAGGACAGAATGCTAGATCTGGTGGTGGTGTTCGTCCTGGTTTTGAGGGTGGACAGCTTCCATTGTTCAGAAGAATTGCAAGAAGAGGTTTTTCAAATTACCCTTTCAAGTATTCATTTGCAGTAGTGAATGTTGCTGAACTGGATGCAAAGTTTAATGATGGCGATGTTGTATCTTGGGAAGCTCTTGTTGAAAAAAGAATTATAAAGGCATCTGATGTACTGGTAAAAATTCTTGGAGATGGTGATCTGACAAAGAAACTCACAATTGAATTGTTGGATATGTCTGCTTCTGCAAAAGAGAAAATTGAAAAAGCAGGCGGCACTATCATTCAGGAAGAAATAGGTAGTTAAATATGGCTGGCAATCCGCTTATTGATGTTTTCAGAATAAAAGATTTACGTCAGAGACTGATTTTCACCTTTGCTGTTCTGGTAGTGTTCAGAATCGGTGCAACAATTCCAATTCCTGGAATTAATGTTAATGCACTGAAGCTGTACTACCTGACAGCTCAGAGCAGCTCCAGCGGAGCAATCGGTTTTGCTGATTATATCGATTTTTTTGCCGGTGGAGGTTTTAAGAACTTTTCTGTATTTATGCTTGGAATTATGCCATATATTTCCATGTCTATCATTATGCAGTTGCTTATTCTTGTTTTCCCGAAACTGAAAAAGATTTCTGAACAGGAAGGTGGAAGAAAGAAAATTGCTAGATATACTAGATACGGAACAGTTATTGTTTGTTTGATTCAGTCTTATGCTGTCACTGTTTATGCAAGAACTATTCCTGATGCAGTAACAATGTCACGGTGGGCTTATTGCCTTGTTGCTATTATTACTGTAACTACAGGAAGTATGCTTCTTGTGTGGATGGGAGAGCAGATTACTCAGCGTGGTGTGGGTAATGGTATTTCGCTGATTATTTTCGCAGGTATCGTGGCTAGAATGCCTGAGGCATTCATTGTACTTTCCGGAAAGGTCAAGGCAAAGGATATCAACCCAGTATTTATGATCATTGTATTGCTTCTTTTCATAGTTGTAATCGCACTGGTCATTTATGAGCAGCAGGGTCAGAGAAAGATACCTGTTCACTATGCTAAGAGAGTTGTGGGCAGAAAAATGTATGGTGGGCAGAATACTTATATTCCATTTAAGATCAACCCATCAGGCGTTATTCCGGTTATATTTGCATCTTCAGTAATGACATTCCCTCTCCAGATTCTCGGAGGTATGGGTGCAAAAGTAAGGTGGATGGGCACACTGGCTTACTGGTTCAGACCATCCGGATGGCTGTATCTTACTATTTACACTCTGCTTATTATCTTCTTTGCTTATTTCTATACTCAGGTAACACTGAATCCTATAGAAATTTCCAGACAGATAAGAGAGAACGGAGGTTCTATTCCAGGTATCAGATCTGAAAAGATGGAAGCTTATTTACAGCGAATTTTGAACAGGATCGTTCTGGCCGGTTCTATATTCCTGGCATTCATTGCACTCATTCCTACAATAGTGCAGATTGTTTTTAACTTCCCTAGTCAGGTGGCAATGCTTATGGGTGGAACATCATTGTTGATCATGGTTGGAGTTGATCTTGACTTCATGTCTCAGATTGAGGGTCATCTTAAGATGCACCATCATGACGGACTGGTGAAGAAGGGCAGGATCAGATCCAGGAACTTATAAATGGTAAATAAATAAGGGTATTACAAGAGGAGTGATATGAAAGTCAGAGTCAGTGTGAAACCTTTGTGTGAAAAATGCAAAGTAATTAGAAGAAAGGGAGTTCTGAGAATCGTTTGTCAGAACCCAAAACATAAACAAAGGCAGCGGTAATTATGGCAAGAATTGCGGGTATTGACCTTCCTAATAAAAGTGCAAAAATTGCATTAACATATATTTATGGAATTGGCAGAACTTCAGCATGTGATATTTGCGAGAAGACTGGAATTGATAAAGAGAAAAAGATTAATGATCTTACACCAGAAGAAGTTAACAGCCTGAGAAAGGTTATTGAGACAGAGTACAAGGTGGAAGGTCATCTGAGAACAGAGATCTCTCTTAATATTAAGCGGTTGATGGATATCGGCTGTTATCGTGGATTGAGACATAGAAAAGGACTTCCTGTAAGAGGTCAGAGAACTAAGACCAATGCACGTACCAGAAAAGGTAAGAAGAAGACCGTTGCTGCAAAGAAGAAGTAATAGGAGGTATTAGATGGCTACTGCAAAGAAAAAGAAAGATAAAGTTTCAGTATATAGCGGAAATGTTTACATCAAAGCCAGCTTTAATAATACAATTGTTACTGTTACTGATTTGATGGGTAATGCTATTTCCTGGGCAAGCGCCGGTGGACTGTCATTCAGAGGTGCAAAGAAATCTACACCTTATGCAGCTCAGACAACATGTGAGACAGCTGCTAAGAAGGCAATGGATTTAGGCCTTAAGGAAGTTAATGTTTATATCAGCGGACCTGGTGTCGGCAGAGAGTCTGCAATCAGATCTTTAGGCGGTTTGGGACTTAAAGTGTTGTCTATCAGAGATGTCACTCCGATTCCACACAATGGATGTCGTCCAAAGAAAACCAGAAGAGTGTAATTGAGGTAAACAGATGGGAAGATATTTAGGACCAACCTGCAGATTGTGCAGAACTGAGAAAAGAAAACTTATGCTGAAGGGTGAGCGCTGTAATTCTGCTAAATGCCCTATCGCAAAGAAGAAAGAGGCTCCAGGAAAGGCAGCCAAGGCCAGAAGTGCAAAACTTTCAGACTACGGACTGCAGCTGAGGGAGAAACAGAAGCTCAGAAAGATTTATGGGCTTATGGAAAAACAGTTTAAGCTTACTTTTAATGAAGCAAAAAGAATGAAAGGTCTTACAGGTGAGAACCTGATCGTGCTTCTTGAAAGCAGACTTGATAATATTGTTTACAGACTTAGATTCGCTACTTCAAGAAATCAGGCAAGACAGCTGGTTAACCATGGTCATGTTTATGTTAACGGAAATAGAGTGGACATTCCATCATACCGTGTCAAAGCTAATGATGTGGTTGAGCTTGGTGAAGATAGCAAGAAGTTTGTAATTGTAAAAGAAAGTCTTAAGGAATTTACAAAATCAGGCGTTATGCCTTGGCTGGATGTAGATCCTGATAACATGAAGGGTGTTGTGAAGGCACTGCCACTGAGAAGCGAGGTTGCTGACCTGGCTGATATCAATGAGCAGTTGATTGTCGAACTTTATTCGAGGTAATTAGATGGCAAGAAAGAACCTTTTGAAGGGGTTTAAAAGACCTGCAGGTCTGTCCTTGGAACAAGGTGAGATTACCAGAGACTACGGTAAGTTTATAGCTTCACCGTTTGAGAGAGGATATGGCACAACGATTGGTAATACCATGAGACGTGTACTCCTCTCTTCAATTCAGGGTTATGCTGTGGTTTCAGTGTGCATCACTTCCTATGACGAGAATATGACTCCTCATATTATTTCCAGTGAGTTTGAGTCTATTCCTGGCGTGGTTGAGGATACACCTGAGATCATCAATAATCTTAAGTCTCTGTGTGTTACTCTGACTGATGATTCTGAAGACAGAGTGATTGTTCTTGAGAACTTGTCTGGCTGTGAGATTACTGGTAAGGATTTTGAGGTTGATACTGGCATCAGAGTTGAGAACAAAGACCTGAAAATCGCTACTTTGATGAAAAGTGCTCATGTTGATCTGGAAGTTCAGATTTCTCTGGGAAGAGGTTACATCCCTGCAGAGATCAACGAAAAGTACATTGAGCGTATCGGCACGATTCCAATTGATGGAATTTTCTCACCTGTTAAAAGAGTGAAATATTCTATCGAGCCTTGCAGAGTCGGTAACAGAAATGATTATGACAAGCTTATACTTGAGGTTTGGACAGATGGTACTGTTACACCTGTAGATGCTGTTGCAGAAGCTGCTAAGATAGCTAAAGATCATTTTACAATTTTCATCAATTTTGATGAGAAGGATGTCGGTTATGAAGAAGAAATCGACGAAAATGAGGAAAAGGTAAGACAATTCCTTGAGACACCTGTCAGCGAGCTGGAGCTTTCTGTCAGAGCAAGCAATTGTCTTAATAAGGCGAAAATAGCCACACTTGGTGAATTGACTGCAAAATCTGAAGATGATATTCTGAAGACAAGAAACTTTGGAAGAAAGTCTCTTATGGAGATCAAGAGCAAACTCAGTGAATGGGGATTAAGCCTTGGTATGACTGATTACAGCAGTTTGAAAATAATACCAAAAACACCACAGAAGGAAAACAAAGATGAAGCATAAATCAGGTTTTAATACGCTTAATATGAAAAGCGGCCGCAGAAAAGCGGTAAAAAGAAGCATGGTTACCTCTGTTTTTAAATACGAAAGAATTAAAACTACAAAGGCCAGAGCTCTTGAAGTCAGAAGAATGGCTGAAAAGATGATTACCAGAGCAAAGACTGATTCTGTTCATAACCGCAGAATTATTGCAGCATATATCAACGATGAGGCAGTGCTGGCAAAACTCTTTACAGAAATTGCTCCAAGATATGCTACCAGAAATGGTGGTTATACAAGAATTCTGAAACTTGGCAGAAGAGGCAACGATGCTGCTGAAGTAGTTTTTCTTGAGCTTGTAGACAGAAAAGTAAAAGAAAAGAAAGTTAAGAAAGACAAGGCAGCAAAAGAGGAAGAAGCAAAAGCACCTGCAAAAGAGGCTTAAGCTTTAAATTCTGATGTTTTGTTATAGGGGAAGTATTTATGCTTCCCCTATTTTTATTTAATGATATATTATAAGTATATGGTCAATTATTCATTGCTGCGGAAAAGCAGAGCTGAAAAAATAAGGGAGCAGATCCGTCCTTCAGCAAATCTGTCTGTGAGCATTCCTGAAGAATACAGATCTATTTCCCAATATGATTTCTGCCAGAGACTCAAAGTCATGGGGGCTGACGGTTTTATACGGCTGCTGGAATTTGCTGAGATTGGAGGAAGTGGCAATGTCATAGGATTCAATGATGGCGTTTTTCAGATAAAGGAGGAGCTGTATTCCAGACCTTCTACTCCTGTGAATCCTGAGCTGAAACGGCTGATTGATGAGATCACATGGAACTCTTCTACTGAAATCAATGCCACTGAAAATGTGTCATATATGGCAAAACAGTTTACAATGCCTGAGCATCAGTTCCAGTCCATGGAGTTGGCTGAGCTGCTTAAAAAAGCCGATTCCATGTTTGCCGCTGTCCTTAAATGTGATGCTGATAATTTTTATACAGCCTTTTCTATGGGTTTTTCAAATATAAAGTCTGACCCGGTTTTTGGCTTTTTTTCTGGCAGTCAGCCTTACAGTCAAATCTTTTCACAACGCAGGGCACTTATCATCTATTCTTATCCTGAGCTGCTGCCTGAGCTGTGGAATAATGTACCGGACATTAATATCAGAAATCTGACCAGCTGCTGTTTCCTTCCAGTGGACAGAGAGAGGCAAATGTATCTTTTTTTCACATTTGACAGGACAAAATTTCATAGTGATGATATCATCACCATTTTTAAATTAATAAACAATCTGAAATGAACTTGACAGCTCCGAAAAAATATTAGTATTATAACTAGAAATGTTTTTTTGTATAAAAAATTGTGTTTTATTTCACAAATATGTGAAAAACATTTATAGGAGGAAGTATGATACTTTTATTATGTGTTCTTCCTCTCGTTGGTTTGATATTAGGTTGGACTGTACGTTGGGTCTATGCTAAATTTCAGCTTTCCTCTTCTGAGCAGAAGGCTGAAAGGATAAAACAGGATGCTGTCAAAGAGGCAGAAGCCATAAAAAAAGAGCTGGTGCTTGAGACTAAAGATCAGCTTCTTAAAGAGCGTAATCAGCAGGAACGTGAATTCCGTGACAGACGTGGTGAGCTTCAGAAGCAGGAACGAAGGCTTATTCAGAAGGAAGATAACCTAGATAATAAATTAGCAGTCTTGGAAAAACAGACTCAGGCTATTGCAGACCGGGAGAGAGGTTTAAACGACAGGGAAGCTGTTCTGGGAGAACAGGAGAATATCTGGAAGCAGAAGCTGGAGGAAATATCCCAGCTGACAGCTGAGCAGGCAAAGCAGCTTATCATTCAGTCAATGGAAGATGAGGCAAAGCATGATGCCCAGGTCCTTCTGAACAAAATAGAGCAGGAAGCGCAGCTTAATGCGGAGAAGAAAGCCAGGGAGATTCTGGTGACAACCATCCAGCGGATCGCAACTGAGGTGACATCTGATGTGACTGTTACTTCTGTGAGCCTTCCTACTGATGAGATGAAGGGACGTATCATAGGGCGTGAAGGAAGGAATATCCGTACATTGGAGACCCTTACTGGCGTTGATATTATTATTGACGATACTCCTGAGGCTGTTGTAATTTCATGTTTTGATCCTGTCAAGAAAGAAATTGCCAAGGAGGCCATGGAGCGGCTGATCATGGACGGCAGGATCCATCCTGCGCGGATTGAGGATGTTGTCCAGAAAGTAACCAAGGATATCAATCAGGTTATTTTTGATGAAGGTGAGAAAGTTCTCTTTGATGTGGGTATTCACAATATGTCACAGGAGGGAATCAGAGCTCTTGGTCGTCTCCACTTCAGAACAAGTTACGGACAGAATGTGCTGCAGCATTCAAAAGAAGTTGCAATTATTGCAGGACTTATTGCTGCGGAGATAGGTGCCAACAAGGCTATTGCACACAGAGCCGCACTGCTTCATGATATCGGTAAGGGAATTGAGTCTGATGGTGAGGGTAATCATGCAGAGATCGGTATGGAGGTTGCCCGCAAGATGGGTGAGGATCCAAGAGTCGTCAATGCCATTGGTGCACACCATAATGATATTGAGCCATGCTGCATAGAGTCAATTATTGTTCAGATCGCAGATGCTATTTCTGCTGCCAGACCTGGTGCCAGAAAGGAGACAATTGACAATTATATCAAGCGTCTTGAAAATCTCGAGAATATTGCGCTTCAGTTTGAGGGAATCGAGAAGGCTTATGCTATTCAGGCCGGCCGTGAGCTCCGTATCTTAGTGAACAGCGAGCAGGTCAGCGATGATCGTGCAGTTGAGCTGAGCCGTCTTATAACAAAGAAAATTGAATCTGAATTAAGATATCCTGGAAGGATTCGTGTGACTATCATCCGGGAGACCAGAGTAGTGGAATATGCCCGCTGATTCTGTCAGAATCCTGTTCCTGGGAGATGTTGTTGGACAGCCTGGGAACAGGGCTATTTTTTTCAATCTAAAGAATCTTATAAAAAAATTTGATGCTGATTTCACCATAATCAATGGTGAGAATTCTGCTGATGGTTTCGGAATCATTCCATCCATTGCAGATCAGTTTTTCCTTAATGGTGCGGATGTGGTTACTACAGGAAACCATGTCTGGCAGAAGAATGATATTTATCCTTATCTCGATGAGCATGATAATATTCTCAGACCTGCAAACTTTCCACCTGATGTACCTGGACATGGCAGTTGCATCGTGGAGAAAAAAGGTATACGGCTTGGGGTCATAAATCTTCAGGGACGTGAGAATATGAGTACTATTGACTGCCCTTTCAGATGTGGCAGGGAACTTGTCAAAAAATTAAGGAAAGAGACAAACTTGATCTTTGTGGACTTTCATGCAGAGGTGCCTTCTGAAAAAGAAGCTCTGTGCAGTTATCTGGACGGACAGGTCACCGTTCTGGCCGGAACACATACTCATGTGCAGACAGCCGATGAGCGTATATGGAAGAAAGGTACAGCTTATATCACAGATGTTGGTATGACCGGACCTGTTGATACTGTTATAGGTACCATAAAAGAAATTGCTGTCCAGCGGGTGCTGACTCAGATGCCTCTTAAGATGGAGATAGCTGATAATAGTGCTGAGATATGCGGTATCTTGGTTGAGGCTGATGCGGCATCTGGAAAGGCGCTGAGTATCCGCAGGATCTGTGAATCTGTATGAAGAAAATTCCTCTTCTGGAAATCCTTAAAAAAAAATATCCTGATATAATGCCTGAGCGGCTCTATTCTTATATCATGTGCGGAGAAGTTCTTGTGGATGGCGGCAGAGTGCGGGATCCTAAGATCCTTTTCCAGTCTGATATTCCTGTTTTCATATCTGAGAAAAAATATGTTTCCCGCGGCGGATTCAAACTTGAGAAGGCTCTCAGCCAGTGGAAACTTGATGTGAGCGGTAAAGTGATGCTGGATGCCGGTTCATCCACCGGAGGATTTACAGACTGTCTGCTTCAGCATGGTGCGTCACTGGTTCATGCGGTAGACTCTGGTTTTAACCAGCTGTCTTCCAGACTCAGGAATGATTCACGTGTGATTTCCCATGAAAAGACCAATATAATGGAACTTGGATCTCTGGATCCTGTGCCTGATATGGCTGTGGCTGATCTTTCATTTCGGTCTATCGTAAAGGCTGCTTCGCAGATTATCTCACTGACCGGGGACAGAGTTCTTATTGCTCTGGTGAAACCGCAGTTCGAGGAAAGGGGACTGATCAGTGGTTTTGATGGTGTCATACGCAGCAGCCAGGATCTGAAGACTGTATTGCAGGAAACTGTGAGGCTTCTGTTTGATGACAGAACTTTTGTGCTGGATATTATTGAATCACCTATACATGGAACCAAGGGAAACCGTGAGTTTCTGTGCCGCATAGCAGCAGATATTCCTGATAGTATTTCTGAGGCTGCATTGTTTGAGCGAATCATTTCAGAGATCGATAAGATCTGCTAGATTTTCTATTACTTTAAGCCCAGTGGATGCCAGTTTTGCCTGATGCTGGTGTCCGTTTGCATAAAGCACGCATTCTGCACCCAGAATGGCTGCTGCATCTGAATCATGAGTGGTATCTCCTATCAGCAGCATATTTCCATATCCTTTTTCAGTGAAATATTTCTTGGCTCTTTTTATCTTGTCTCCTACCTGAAAATCATCGGCACCAAGTATGTCCGTGAAATATTCTGATATTCCTAACCTATTGATATAGTTCTTTATATCTGCTGTATTGGCGGAGGAGAGGATGATCTGGCTGCATCCTGAGTCTCTGAAATGACTCAGGATATCGACTGCATGAGGGGACAGAGCAGCCATGAAAAAATTTTTCTTATAAAAATCATAGAATTCATCAGCAATGACATCGAATGTGATTTTGCTGAAGTCAAACAGATGCTCATAAAATCTGATTATCGGTGTATCGACAAAATCTCTGTACTGCTGTATGTCGATCAGCGGCATATTCCGTTTATTAAGTATGTTGTTTACGCACATGAGACTCAGATCAACATCATCCAGAAGAGTTCCGTTCCAGTCCCATATTATATGCGAAAAATTCATGTATTCATTTTATCTGAAACTTTTTCTATTGTAAATTACAGTGTTTGAATTTATTATTCTGTTATGCGAATTGCCAGACGCAGATCCAGATTTATTTCCATGCCTATGAATGCCATGTGTGACATTGCTTTCCTCCTTTTTATTTTTATTATGGTGGTGTCATCTGCCAATGTCAGAATGCCGGAGGATTTCAGGCTGGCTGAGAGCGACGGGGCGGAATCTCTGAAGACTGATATGGAGATCTTTGTCTCTGAGAACGGCGGTTTGTTTCTGGATGGAGAGGCTGTCAGTCCGGAAGCTCTGTCTGCTGCAGTATCTGGGCATATGACGGTTTGTGATGATATGCATGTTGGTGTCGCTGCCCATAAAAACTGTGAATTCAGGAAAGTTCATGAGGTTATAGCAATGCTTGAAGAATTGAATTGTCAGTATGTTGTTTTAATTCTTAAGAAAAATTGAAAAATATATTGACTTTCCTGTGCAGTTTTAATATTCTAAGAACATCATTTGCCACCTTAGCTCAGCTGGCCAGAGCACGTGACTTGTAATCTCGGGGTCGTCCGTTCGAATCGGACAGGTGGCTGTACCAATTGAATAAATTGGTCTGGGGAGATTCCCGAGCGGTCAAAGGGGGCAGACTGTAAATCTGTTGACTCAGTCTTCACAGGTCCGAATCCTGTTCTCCCCATTAAAGGTTGCCTTCTGATTTCAGAAGGCAATTTTTTTATATGGGTACAAAATGAAAGAGCCTTTCTATAAAAATGGTCTTAAATTTCAATGTCAGAGATGTTCAGGCTGCTGCAGATTTGAGCCTGGCTATGTTTTCCTTACAGAAGATGATGTGACCTCCTTGCTTGATGTGCTTAAAATGGAGCGGGATGCTTTTCTGGAAAAGTACTGTGTCAAAGTTGATATCGGCGGTTCTTACAGGCTGAGTCTTGCAGAGAAAGAGAATTATGACTGCATTTTCTGGGAGAATGGCGGGTGTAGTGTTTATGAAGGACGTCCCCTGCAGTGCCGCAGTTATCCGTTCTGGGCGTCAAACCTTGAAAGTCCCGAGGATTGGGATGCACTGGGATGTTCCTGTCCTGGTGTCAACAAGGGATGCATACATACCAGGGAGGAGATCGAGGATTGGTTATACCAGCGTAAGGCTCACAGACTTATTGAATGGAGATGAGTATGAGGGTAAAATTCTGGGGTGTCCGCGGTTCTATCCCTTCTCCTATGACAGTTGAGAAATTCCAGGGAAAAGTATCGGCTATAATACAGAGGATCACTCCTGCCGATCTTAAATCAGCTGAGAACCGTGAGAAATTTATGGCTGGACTGCCTGAATATATTTTCTCCAGAATCGGCGGTAATACCACATGTATTGAAATAAGCCACGAAGAAAATTCTGCCATTATTGTGGATGCTGGCACAGGGCTGAGAGTCCTGGGAAAACAGGTTTCAGATTCTGTCAGGGAATTTCATATTTTTCTGACCCATTTCCACTGGGATCATATCCAGGGATTTCCTTTTTTCGCACCTGCATATGATCCTGACTGCAGGATAACATTTTACAGTCCTGTGGAAGATTTTCATAAGCTTCTTGATATGCAGATGATGCAGCCGTTTTTTCCTGTGAGGATGGAGAATCTGAAAGCCAGGATCAATTTTGTCACATTGCGGGAACCGTTCACATTGGGAAATACCGAGATTTCCTTCAGAAAAGTTCTTCATCCGGGTGGATGCTTCTCCTATAAATTTGTTCAGAATGGAAAGAGTCTCATTGTCTCAACTGATACTGAGCTGAAAGAGAATGATTTTCAGGATACTGATGAGAACATGAATTTCTATCAGGACAGTGATATGATCGTTTTGGATGCCCAGTATACCATGGATGAGGCTGTGGAGAAAAGAAACTGGGGGCATTCATCAGGATGTCTGGGCGCTGATTTTGTGGGAAAATGGAATATAGGAAAGTTTGTCCTTTTTCATTTTGATCCTGATTATGATGACCGTAAGATTTATGATATGCTGGAATCTGTCAGATGGTATTCCGCACATGTGGCAGGTTTTAATTCTCAGCTGGTTCTGGCCCGTGAGGGACTGGTACTGGAGGTCTGATTGGAACTGGACGATGATGAGTGCCGGGAACTTTATATTTTTCTGGCTGAGAATGAGGACCGGCTTTCAGATATTCTTTATTCGCTGAATCTGCGTCTTGAGAAAAAAATGTTCCAGAAGTTCACTATAGGTGAGATCGAGATGATGAAAAACCGAGGAAAGTCTGACAGTGAGAAATGTTAAGATTCTGGTGACCGTACTGATAATCCTTTTTGTAGTGTTTCCTTTATCATGTCTGACTGGTTTCTGGCTGCTTGGTAAGCCTGTTGCACCGGGAACCGTGACAGAACATATATTTCAGGTGGAACGTGGTGATGGATTCAATGCAGTTGCTGTCAGGCTGAAAAAAGACGGACTGATCCGTTCTTCGCTTTATATGAGAGTGCTGGATAAGCTTGACAAAAGTGGCGACACACTGAAGGCTGGCCAGTACAGCCTTAATCCTGCTATGTCTGCCAGAGAGATCCGTGATATGTTGCTGTCAGGAGCTGGCATACTGTATAAGGTTACTGTCCCTGAGGGTGCAACACTGAAAAAAATAGCCTCTATAATGGAGCTTAACGGTCTGGCTTCCAGTGATGATTTCATACTTGCCGCATCTTCTCCTGATATTCTCAGCAGATATGATATTCCAGGGGATACGGCTGAGGGTTTTCTTTTTCCTGATTCTTATTTCTTTCAGAAGGGTCTGGATGTTCAGGTCATTGTGACGACTATGATCGATAATTTCTTTGCCAGACTGTCCGGATCTTTGTCTGATTATAAGAAACTGGCTGCTGATGAATTATATGATAAGGTGATAATGGCTTCCATAATTGAGAGGGAATACAGAGTTGCTGAGGAAGCACCTGTCATTGCATCAGTCTTTTATAACCGGCTGGAGAACCGTATTCCGCTGGCTTCATGTGCTACCGTGGAATATGTGCTGACAGAGATCATGGGGCATACCCATCCCGGATATCTGACATACGATGATATAGCTGTGGATTCACCATATAACACTTATATCCACCGTGGGCTGCCTCCCGGACCTGTGTCGAATCCTGGATTAGTATCACTGAATGCGGCGTTTAGTCCGGCTGAGACAGATTATCTTTTTTTTCTGCTGAAGGACAGCAGCACAGGTGAGCATTATTTCTCAAGGGAATTTTCTGAGCATAAACATGCCCGTCAAATATACCTGAAACACTGATACCATTTGTCTGTTTCATCACCTTGTGTTATATTCATACTCATGAACAATATATTGGATGATTATGAATTTATTTCTTCTGAAGATCTGGAAGAATATGATTCTGAATGCATACTTTACAGCCATAAGAAAACAGGATGCCAGATCTGTCATATAAAGAATGAGGATAGGGATAATCTGTTTGCATTTATTTTTATGACACCTCCGGAGAACAGCAGGGGAGTGGCCCACATCATTGAACATTCAGTACTGTCTGGATCTGAGCGATTTCCAGTGAAGGATCCTTTCATACAGCTTCTGAAGACCAGTGTCAATACGTATCTGAATGCTGCCACATATCCAGACCGCACTGTATATCCAGGTTCCAGCACTGTCCCCAAGGATTATTTCAATCTTATGGAAGTATATGGTGATGCTGTATTTTTTCCTCTTCTGAGAAAAGAGACATTCATGCAGGAAAGCTCCATTGTCTTCAATGAGATGAAAGGTGCATACAGCGATCAGGCTTCAGTATTGGATGAATATTCTTACCGGATTCTGTTTCCTGATACGGCTTTCAAATATGATTCAGGCGGCGTGCCGGATGATATACATGAGCTTTCGTATGATGAGTTCGCTGCTTTTCATAAGAAATATTATCACCCGTCCAACTGCAGGATTTTCCTCTATGGAAATATTGATACTGAGAAGCAGCTGGAATTTCTTGATACCCATTTTCTGAGCCGTTTTGACAAGGGAAGACGGATGTCACCTGTGCCAGTGCAGAAAAAATACCGGCAGCTTTTTACTGCTGATGCTGTGTATCCGGCCCAGAATGACGAGAAGCTTGGAAGCATATCACTGAACTGGCTGGGAGGTGAGTCAGCAGATATATCTTATGTGATGAAATCTCAGATCCTTTCCAAACTTGTCCTTTCCATGCCGTCTTCACTTCTGTACCGCCGGCTGGTTGAGTCAGGCATTGCTGAGGATATTTCTTCTGTCACAGGAGCTTCTGTGTCTATACGACAGGTGGTGTTTTCTGTTGGTGTCAGAGGAATCAGCCGGGACAAGGCCGGAGAATTCAGAAAACTGGTGCTGTCTGAGCTTGAGGATATAGCATCAAAGCCTATAGATGAAGATCTGGTGAGAGGTATTTTCCACAGAATGGAGTTCAGTGATCAGGAGATAAGGACAGGCAACGGAAGACTTCTGATGAACAGGATCATGCCCGGATGGCTGTATGCCGATTCTTTTTCTGCAATTCTGCACCGAAGAAAGGCATTGAGGAAGATCATGGATGAATATGAGCAGGACAGATATCTGTTCAACCGGATGATCCGCAGTGAGTTTCTGGATAACGGACATTCCAGCCTGGTGACAGTATCTCCTGGCAATGTTCCTGAACCAGCAGAACCTGAAAAGGATGATGCGGCATTTGAGAAATATAAGAACAGCCAGGATTCTCCTGAGGACATAAAGAAGATTCCTGTTCTGTGCCGTCAGGATATTCCTCTTGAGGTCGAGAAACCCGGATTCAGCAGAAAAGTATGCGGCGGCAATATCTGGTATACGAACCGTATTTTTACTGGTGGAATAGTGTATGCGGATATTTTCTTTGAGCTTTCAGGACTGGATGAGAGATCGCTGCTATATATGCCTTTGCTGTGTAATCTGCTGAAAGAGACTGGTGTGGGAGATATTCCATTCTATAAGGTATCGGCAGGGCTGGATATGCTGGTTGGCGGATGGAGCCTTGATCCGTATTGTATAACAGCAGGGGATATGTCCTGTCCCAATATTCTGCTGAGATTTGCGGCACTGGATAAGGATGCTGATACCGGATTTTCCGCAGTTATGGATGTTCTGCAGAATGGAAATCTGGATGACCGTGAACGAATCAAAGCCGTGGCGACCAACATGAAGAACACCTTCAGGGAGATGCTGCTGGACTGTGGGAACAGCGTGGCTATGGCTGAGGCTGGTGGAATGCTGCGGAAACAGTTCTGGGTAGAATGTCACTGGCAGGGGATTGCCCAGCTGGAATTTTTGGAAAGGCTGGATTGCCAGAATGAAGATATGCTGAATGACCTGATCCAGCATCTTGAGAGCCTGAGGACATCATTGCTTCATGGACGGAAGACAGTGACAGTGAGCTGCGGTGAATCTTTTAATGCAGATACCCTGGGAAAATATATTGGAGAATATTCTGGACCTGAAACAGCAGAGCAGAACATTGAGTTTGAGGCAGAGACTGGTGCCAGATGTTTTGTGACCGGTTCTATGGTGAATTTTGATGCCATGTGCATTGATTTTCCAGGATATGGCCAGATGGATTATGTTCCTGAGGGTGTTCTGGCACATATTCTGTCCACAGGTTATCTGTGGGAGAAGATCAGGATGGAAGCAGGTGCCTATGGTGCCTCGGCTATGGCTGACGGAGTGGCACATCTGTTCTCATTCTCATCATACAGAGATCCTGAGATCGAATCGACTTATAAGATTTTCAGAAGATCTCTGGAGTTCATTGCCGATGGAAATCTGGATGATGATACGCTGGAACAGGCTGTGATAACACTGGCAGGACAGGAACTTTATCCTGTGGCACCTGGCCGTAAAGGCTTCAGGTTCGTTCTGATGGAACTGGACGGACGCAGTTATGAAGTCAGAAAAAAAAGGCTGGAGATACTTCTAAAACTTTCTGTAAATGATATAATCAACACAGCCAGAGAGCTTTTGTCATATCTTGATAAGTCGGCACTGGCAGTTGTGGCAGGTAGATCTTCAGCCGAAAAAGAGAAAATTTTCCTGCAGCAGCACAATTACATATATACATATTTATCAATTTGAACTGGAGAGACAGATGGCAACTGAAGAGAACAAAATCATATATTCCATGGTCAGAGTAAGCAAGTCTTACAACCAGAAGAAAATTCTTGAGGATATTTATCTTTCATATTTTTATGGGGCTAAGATCGGTGTTCTTGGTCTGAATGGCGCCGGAAAATCATCGCTTCTGAAGATTCTAGCAGGTGTCGATAAGGAATTCAACGGTGAGACCATAATTGCACCTGGCTATACCATCGGATATCTGGAGCAGGAGCCGCAGCTGGATCCTGAAAAGACAGTCCGTCAGGTCGTAGAAGAGGGAGTGGCTGACACAGTTGCCCTGCTGAAAGAATACGATGAGATCAATGAGTCTTTCGGAAATCCTATGTCTGATGAGGAGATGGATAAGCTTCTGGCACGTCAGGGTGCAGTTCAGGAGAAGCTGGATTCTATAAATGCATGGGATCTGGATTCCCAGCTGGAAATGGCTATGGAGGCTCTCAGATGTCCTCCTGAGGATACCAAGACAAAAGTCCTTTCCGGAGGTGAGAAGAGAAGAGTGGCGCTGTGCCGTCTGCTGCTGCAGAAACCTGATATTCTGCTGCTGGATGAGCCTACGAACCATCTGGATGCAGAGACTGTTGCATGGCTGGAGCACCATCTCCAGCAGTATGCAGGAACTGTAATTGCAGTTACTCATGACCGTTATTTCCTGGACAATGTGGCTGGCTGGATCCTGGAGCTGGATCGTGGAAAGGGAATTCCATGGAAGGGAAATTACTCATCCTGGCTGGAGCAGAAAGAGAAACGGCTGGCTTTGGAGGAGAAGCAGGAAAGTGAGCGCCAGAAGACTCTGAAAAGGGAGCTGGAATGGATCCACATGAGTCCTAAGGGACGCCATGACAAGTCAAAGGCCAGGATCAATGCCTATGAGAATCTGCTGAAGCAGGAGACAGAAAAGCGTGACAAGGATCTTCAGATCTATATTCCTGCAGGTCCAAGGCTGGGTAACAAAGTGATCGTGGCTGAAAATGTGACAAAGAGTTTCGGTGACAGAGTGCTGGTGGAGAACATGAGTTTCAATCTCCCTGCCGGAGGAATCATCGGAGTCATTGGTCCTAACGGTGCAGGTAAGACTACACTTTTCAAGATGATAACAGGACTGGAGAAACCTGACTCAGGTACGATCACCATCGGCGAAACAGTGAAGCTGGCTTATGTTGATCAGATGCGTGAGAAGGTTGATCCTGACAAGACAATATATGATGTGATCTCCGGTGGCAGTGAGATGATAAAACTGGGCAGCAGGGAGATAAATGCCAGGGCTTATGTAGCCAGGTTCAATTTCTCCGGTGCAGACCAGCAGAAGAAGACAGGCGTTCTGTCAGGCGGTGAAAGGAACAGGGTGCATCTGGCCATGATGCTGAAAGAGGGTGCAAATGTTCTGCTGCTGGACGAGCCTACCAATGATCTGGATGTAAACACAATGCGGGCTCTGGAGGAAGGAATACTGAATTTTGCGGGCTGTGTCATTGTAGTCAGCCATGACCGTTGGTTCCTGGATAGAATAGCCACTCATATTCTGGCTTTTGAGGGCGACAGCAAGGTGTTCTGGTTTGAGGGGAACTATTCTGAGTATGAGGAGAACAAGAAGAAACGTCTGGGACTGGATGCCGACCAGCCTCACCGGATCAAATACAGGAGTCTGACAAGAGACTGATACTGACGATTTCATATAATATGGCGGCGGTGAGTCCCCATATTATTGTTCCGTTGTAATTATAAACGTATATGTTGCTTCTGCCTGCGGTCCATGGTTTATGGTATTTTGCAGGCAGTTTCAGCTCGGCTGCGGGGAAATTCTCAGGAATGACCTGCCGTATGGATGTGTATATCTCAGGTCTGGCTGTGAAGAAAAATTCTGCCGGAACTGAGATTATTTTTTCTACCTCTTCTTTATTCGGCTTTAATTCTGACAGATCATCTATTCTCAGCTTTCCCAGATAGACATGTATCAGTGCTCCTGAATTGGCGATGAGATCTCCAAGATATGAGCTGATCATGATTTTATCATTGGAAATTCCAAGTTCCTCGGCAGTCTCCCTGCGTGCGGCGGCTTCCGGAGAAATATCTTCTGACTCGATCTCGCCACCAGGGAAGCATATCTCACCCCGTTGCCTTATGCTTTGGGATCTCAGTTCAAACAATATATTCTCTTTCTGGTTTTTTGTGTTGATGAATGGTATGAGTACTGAAAATTCTTTCTGCCATCTTTTTCCCAGAAATACAGGAGATGGAATGGCAGAAAGGATCTTATTGTGGAAATACATTAAAAGATATTATTTGCTGAAAGCTTCCTTGACTTTATCTGTCTTTTCCTTTACAGCTTTCTTGGCTTTTTTTGTATCTTTCTTAGCTTCTTTTTTTACTTTCTTTGTGTCTTTCTTCACTTCTTTCTTTACATTGTTATAATCTTTGCTGATCTCTTTCTTTGCCTTGTCTTTCTCTTTCTTGAAAGTTGTGCTGACTTCTTTTCCTACTTCTTTTGCTGTGTCTTTTGTCTCGGCCCAGACTTCTCCTGTACCTTCTTTCACATTTTCCCAAGCCTTGCCTGTACCTTCTTTCACATCATTCCATTTTTCAGCGACTTTGCCCTCTGCAAAAACAGGTGAGCATAAAGATATCAAAAATGCAAAAATAGTGATCTGAAGAATTGTTTTTTTCATAATAAAACTCCTGAATTGAATTAACTTAACTTAATTTAATATTGTAAACTGATAAGAGTCAATAGAAAAGAAATTAAAAATTAGTCCCTACGGGAGTCGAACCCGTCTTTGAAGAATGAGAATCTCCTGTCCTAACCAATAGACGAAAGGACCAACTTAAAAACTGCCCGAAGAGGACTTGAACCCCTAATACAAGAGCCAGAATCTCGTGTGTTGCCAATTACACCATCGGGCATCAAAAAGATGATTTACTTTACAAAATTGACGGATAAATGTCAACTGTTTTTTTTGCGCAAAATGTTGTAATAATAGTCCATGCTGTCGACAAGGGCTTCCCAGGATGCCTCTATGATATTTTCAGAAACTCCTATGGTATCCCATTCCTGGATGCCGTCTGATGTACGGATGAGTACCCTTACTTTGGCGGCTGTGGCTGACTGCGGGTCAAATATCCTTACCTTGTAGTCCACCAGGTTTATTTCCTTCAGGAAAGGATACAGCGGCAGAAGTGCTCCTCGCATGGCCACATTGAGGGCATCTACAGGTCCTATGCTGATTCCTGCTCCCATGATATTTTTCTGCTCTGACATCATGAAGATCCTGGCTACAGTTTTGGCCGGTGCCTCTCCTGTCTTGAACGTCTCCAGATGATAGTTGTTCAGTTCCAGAAACTGTCTGTATTTGCCCAGTGATTTGAGGATCAGCAGCTGGAATGATGCCTCTGCTGCCTCGTATTCATAGCCTGCATTCTCTTTTTCTTTCAGCAGCTTCAAAATTTTTTTCACCTCGCGGCTGTCCTTGGTGAAATGTCCGAATCTGTTCATTTTTGCCAGAACTGTGGATTTTCCTGACAGCTCAGAAAGGAGTATTTTCCTGTAATTTCCTACTGCGGAAGAAGATACATGTTCTATGAGATTTTCAGCTTTCAGCACTGCATCGGTATGGAGACCTGCTTTATGGCTGAATGCCGCCTCTCCCACATAGGGCTGCCTCTTGTCCGGCCTTATGTTGGCTACCTCGAAGAAGTACCTGGACAGATGTGTCAGGTTTTCCAGCTTTTCTGCAATATCTGCTGTGTTTTCTGTCTTCAGGCAGATATCAGGGATCAGTGCGCACAGGTTTGTGTTGCCGCAGCGTTCACCCCAGCCGTTTACAGTTCCCTGAACCTGGATGATATTGTCATATTCCAGAGCGATCAGGGAGTTTGCCACAGCAGTGCCGCAGTCATTATGAAAATGCACTCCCATGGGAGCATAGGAAGATGTGTTCATCTGGCTGAGTATTTTTGATACCTGACCTGGCAGTGTTCCGCCGTTGGTATCACACAGGATCAGTCTGTCTGCTCCTGCTTCTGAGGCTGTCTTAAGGACTTTCTCAGTATATGCCTTATCACAGAGCCACCCGTCAAAAAAATGCTCAAGGTCAAAGAAAACTTTTCTCCCCTGGGATTTCATGAATGATATGGAATCGAAGATCAGCTCAAGATTCTGCTCCGGTGTGATATGGAGGATTTTCTCCACATGGGCTTTCCAGGCTTTTCCTACTATAGAAACGTATTCAGTCTCGGTGTTGAGCAGTGCCATGATGTGAGGATCAGAGGATGCCTGTGTGTCAGGACATCTGGTGAATCCGAATGATACTATTTTTGAATGGCTGAGATGCTCTTTCTTTATTTTATTGAAAAAATATTCATCTTTTTTGTTGGAGAACGGAAATCCGCCTTCTATAAAGTCAATGTTCATCTCATCCAGTTTCTTGGCCGCATGAAGTTTGTCTGCCAGATTGAAATTTATATCCATTCCCTGGGTGCCGTCCCGGAGGGTAGTGTCAAATATTTCAATTCTCTTCATTGTTTTCTCCGATGATCTTAGATTTGTTGAGGGCATTCAGATAAGCCTTGGCACTGGCCTCCATGATATTGGTGGAAGCACCTTTGCCTGAGAATTTTCTGCCGTTTATGCTGATTATGACAGATGCCTCTCCGATCGCCTGACGTCCAGGACTTACAGCCTGTATGTGGAACTCTTCCAGCACGGCATGCATTCCTGTGGCACGGTCTATGGCGTTGAATATGGCTGATATCGGGCCGTCTCCTGTGGCTGCCTCCTGCATTACCATATTGTTGGACTCTATTCTGACTGTAGATGTGGATATGCCTGAATTTCCGGAAAGAATATTGAAAAAATCCATACGCATAGTGTCCGTCTTCTTCCCAAGCTCATCATTGACCATGGCGATTATATCTTCGTCAAAGATCTCTGATTTCTGGTCTGCAATATTAAGGAATACCGGGTATATTTTCTTGAACTCTTCTTTTGTAAGGCTGAATCCAAGCTGTTTCACTCTTTTCTTGAAACCGCTTATTCCTGAGTGGCGGCCCAGCACAATATCATTGTGTTCCCTGCCGATGGTCTCAGGAGACATGATCTCATAAGTCTCACGGTTCTTGATGACGCCGTCCTGATGTATGCCTGACTCATGGGCAAATATATTCTCACCTACGATTGCCTTGTTCTTTGGAATAGGATAATTGATGGCATTGGCCACCATTCTGGATGTGGTGAAGATCTGTCTGGTGTTGATGCCTGTTGAGAAGCTGAAAGTATCCTTTCTCAGATTCAGTATCATAGCCAGTTCTTCCAGTGCTGCATTTCCTGCCCGTTCTCCTATTCCGTTGACTGTGACCTCTGCCTGTCTGGCACCGGCCTGCAGTCCTGATATTGTGTTGGCTATGGCCAGTCCCATATCATTGTGACAATGGACTGATACCGTGGTCCTGTCGATTCCCGACACTTCTGTCATTATTCTTTTTATAAGTGAATAGAATTCCGAAGGAGTTGTGTATCCTACAGTATCTGGAATATTGATTATCGTGGCACCTGCATCTATGACACCTTCCAGTACTCTCATAAGAAAGGCCGGATTGCTTCTGGTGGCATCTTCGGGAGAGAACTCCACCTGTGCTGACAGGTTCCTGGCATGGCGTACTGCCTGGACTGCCATGGAATAGACTTCATCCTCGTCTTTTTTCAGCTTGTACTGCATATGGATAGGTGATGTGGCCAGAAAAACATGGATAAGTGGATGCTCCGCACCTTTAAGTGCCTCAGCTGCCACATCGATATCTTCGTCTATTGCTCTGGCCAGGGCAGACACTCCTGTAGTCTTTATATTCTGTGCGATAAGTCTGACTGCCTTCATCTGGGCAGGGGATGATACAGGAAATCCGGCTTCAATATTGTCCACACCCAGCTTTGCCAGCTGCATTGCAATGTCCAGCTTGAGTTCTGCGGACATGGATGCACCCGGTGCCTGCTCTCCGTCCCTGAGCGTCGTGTCAAATATTTTAATTCTATCCATCATATCTTTATATTATAGGAAAAAGTAATTGTGCCGAAAAGATAGTATGAGATATTTTACCAAACTTTTTATTTTGAGTGTATTATTTTTTTCTGCATCTGTAATTTTTGCAGATATGTCAGGTACTGTTGCCGTCAGATCTGAGGATTTTCCGGCACGTGGTTATTATTGTGCTACCAATGCATTTTCAGAGAACAGCATTGTCAGACTGGAAAATACTGCCAGTGGTAAGGCTGTTGAGGTTTATATAATATCAGGACTGACCGACTACAGCGCAACTTTTGTAATTTCTGCTGAAGCTGCTGATGCGCTCGGTATGGGACATAATGAGATTGCCACCGTTGATGCTTCTCTGATCAGAGTCATGAATCCTGTTTCTGCTCAGAAAGAGACTGTGAATGCGGCGGAGATTGTGGAGAGCAAGACTGGAAGCACAAAGAAGATTTATCCTGTTTATCCTGATAAGTCTATGGCTGCATCTTCTGTTCCTGTTGATGTTCCTGTCGCTGTTGATGAAAACGCTCCTGGAACTGGTATTATTTCTGAGCCTGCTGCTCCTGCACCTCTGGAAGATAATGCTGCAGATACAGCCGGTAAAAATTATATCCAGATCGGTTCTTTCAACACTTATGAGAATGCCGAAGCTTTTATCTCAGACCTTGTATCATCTTATCCTCTGATCATCTCACGTGATGCTGTGCATGGCAATTTCAAGGTTCTGGCTGGTCCTGTGGAATATAACGAGCTGGATGAGGCTCTGGCAGAATTCAGGGAAGCTGGCTTTGTTGATGCATTTAAAAATATAAATGAGTGAATTTCTTTTTGATTTTGATATGAAGACCCCCGGAGAGCGGATAGCTGAGCTGTCTGCTCTTCTCAGAAAATATCAGTATGAATATTATGTCCAGTCCCGGCCATCTGTATCTGATGCAGAGTATGACCGGGTTTTTGACGAGTTGCAGGAACTGGAGCGTCAGTATCCTGAACTGATGCTGAAAGATTCTCCCACACAGCGTGTAGGATCTGACCTGGAGACTGATTTTGCTGAGGTGGTGCATGATATTCCTGTCCTGAGCCTTGACAAGACCCATTCAGAGGAAGAGCTTCTGAACTGGGTGCTGAAGACACAGCGTAACTGCGGCGGAAGTGAGTTCATTGCTGAGGAAAAAATAGACGGTGTATCGATCGTGCTGACTTATGAGGATGGTATTCTTGTCAGAGGTGCTACCAGAGGCAACGGTTTTGTTGGCAATGATGTCACAGCCAATGTAAAGACAGTTGGGAGCATTCCGCTGAAACTTACAGAGCCTGTGGATATAACGGTGCGGGGAGAGATTTTTCTTCCTCTGGCAGCTTTTGCCGAGATAAATGACAGGCTGGATGTTCCTTATGCCAATCCGAGAAATCTGGCCTCCGGTACTTTGCGCAGGATAAAAAGCAGGGATGCCGGTGAAATACCGCTGGACAGTTTCATATACGAAGGATTTTTCACAGGACAGGAGAAACTCAAGACCCACCGTGAGATTCTGGATTATCTGAAGAAACTTGGATTCAAGGTGAACAGTCGTATAGCCATGTTTTCCACCGGTGATCCTGAAGAGATAAAAAAATATATAGAGTGTGAGCGCAGGGACAGAGCCAGCCTGGAATATGAGATCGACGGTCTGGTTATCAAGCTTGATGATATAGAGAAAAGGGTCGGGCTGGGATATACCGGACATCATCCGAGATGGGCCATAGCATTTAAGTTTGATGCTCCTGAGGGTGTTTCCGTGGTGAAAGGTATTGATATCCAGGTGGGGCGCACTGGGCGTATAACTCCGGTAGCCAGAATTGAACCTGTTGTGGTCAGCGGTTCTACTGTTTCCAATGTTACTCTGCACAATCAGGATTATGTGGATATGCTGGAGCTGGCAGTTGGTGACAGAGTCTGCATATCCAAACGCGGAGATGTTATTCCTGCTGTGGAAGGTGTCGTAGAGAAGAATGAGTCTGGAAACACTGTATGGAAAATGCCTTCTGAATGTCCTGTGTGCGGTTCTGTTCTGGTGCAGGATGGTTCTCATACTTTCTGCCGCAACACAGAATGCAGAGCCAGGGTGAAAGGACAGCTTATATTCTTTGCATCTGTGGGACAGATGGATATAGAGACTCTTGGCAGTGAGACAATTGAATTTCTGGTGGATAAGGGATTCGTAAAAAGGATTTCTGATTTATATACTTTTGATTTTAATATTCTTAAGGATTATCCTGGTTATGGCGACAAGAAAGTTGATCTTATAATCAGGGGGCTTGAGAAAAGCCGCGGCACTGAATATGCGAAAGTGCTTTCATCTCTTGGTATTCCTGAGATAGGAAACAAAGTCAGCGAGACACTTATCAGAAACGGGGTGGACAGCATAGACAAGCTTTTCACTTTGGTCGATGATAAGAATTATGACGCACTGACTGCCATGGAAGGAATAGGAGAGAAGACAGCCTCGATCATCATGCGGGAATTTTCATCTCCTGAGCTCCGTGATGAGATCAGAATGCTGAGAGATGCCGGTCTTAAGTTCGCTCAGGTGAGTGTACCTGGTGTGCCGCAGATAAGCGATTCATTCCATGGACAGAGCTGGTGCATCACTGGCAGCTTCGTTAATTTCAGGCCAAGAACATTGGCTGGAAAGGAAATTGAGGCAAGGGGCGGACGTGTGGTCACATCGGTGTCAGGTAAGACGACTCATCTGCTGGCAGGTATGGAGCCAGGCAGCAAGCTGGAAAAAGCTCTGGCAAACAATGTCACAGTAGTATCTGAGGAAGAATTCCTGGAACTGCTGAAAAAATAGGATAATTACCTGTATATCCACTTGATTATGCTGTCATAAGGGCATAAAATTATTGTTATGGATAACGAACTTTTCAACCAGATAAAAAATAATATAGATCAGGTTATGGAAGAGCTTGCCGCAGCCGCTGCAAAGGCTGGCAGAAAAGAGAGCGAGATCAGGCTAATGTCCGTGACCAAGACAAAGCCTTATGATTATGTTGAGGCAGCATATCAGTCAGGATCACGCCTTTTCGGTGAGAACAGGGTGAATGAGCTGTCTGAGAAATTCTCTGATTTCTATCCTGACGGAGAGGTGCATCTTATCGGACATCTTCAGCGGAACAAGGCAAAAGAAGCTGTTAAATACGCATCTTCCATTGATTCCATCGATAAGTTTGAGACAGCCCAGGCTGTGAATAAATATTGTGCTGAACTTGGCAAGACAATAGATATTCTTCTGGAATATAATACTTCTGGTGAGGCTTCCAAAAGCGGTTTCCAGAATGAGGATGAATTTTTCCGGACTGTGGACAGGATCCGTGAGCTGGAGAATGTCAGGATCCGCGGACTGATGACTGTAGGTCCTCTTACCGGTGACAGAGATGAGATACGCAGTGCATTCCGTCATCTGGTGGCATTGTTCAGAAGAGTGGATGAACTTCATCCTGATCTGAAGATATGTGAGCTTTCCATGGGAATGTCATCTGATTTTGATATAGCCATTGAGGAAGGTTCTACCATAATCCGTATCGGCACAAGACTTTTCGGAGCACGGCAGTATCCTACTGTTTGATAAATGAAAAAAATACTGGCTGTACTTCTTCTGTTACTGATATCTCTTTCCTGCTTTGCTGATGAAGATACTGCGGCTGAGACTGATATTTATCCTGATCTTCTTCCGGAACCTTATGATGCCAGCGAATATCCTGAGTGGACTATCAAGGCCAGACGGGCTGCTGTCGTTTTTGTCGGAAGTTATCCTCTTTCCGTGTTTTTTACAAAACTTGGCAAAGACTTCTATGATTATGCGGCGCATAATTTTGACTCTGAACATTCTCCGGCCATATTAGGTGGCGGCGGATCATCCAGCAGATCAGTATCAAAGCGTGAGATCAAGGAGGTCACACTGGCGGCACTTGCTGTATCGGGAGCTGTAACTGTGGCTGACTTCATAATCCAGCAGATAAAAGAAAAAAAGCATCCAGAGCGGTTTCAGGAACAGAAGATGAAGCGGGCTGCCAAACTGAAAGAAAAAAAACTGAAAAAAGAGGCCAGAAAAGCTGAGCGGGATGAGGTCAGGGCTGAGAAGGCTGCCTTGAAAGCAGCAGATAAAGCTCAGAAGAAGGCTGCCGGAGAGGATGTTTCTGCCGAGATTCCTACGGATGGAGTTCCAGAGGTACAGTGATGCAGAAGCTGATTCTGACAGTGGAGGATCTGGAGTCATCCAGACGTGCTGACTGCTATATTGCTGAAAATTCCGACCTTACCAGAAGCAGACTGAAAGCTGATGGATGCACAGTGCGGATCAATGGCACTGAAGCCAAGCTGTCAAAGAATGTATGCAATGGTGATGAAATAACAGTTGAGATACCTGATCCCAGAAATATGGATGAAATTGTCTCGGAACCGATGGATCTGGATATAATATATGAAGATGACAATGTGATAGTCCTGAACAAGCAGCAGGGTGTGGTCGTTCATCCTGCCGCAGGCAATTTCACCGGGACTCTGGTGAACGGGCTTCTTTATCACAGCCATGAACTGGAGGAAGAGTTTGAGGAAGATACGGTCCGTCCAGGTATAGTGCACAGACTGGACAAGGATACTTCCGGAGTTCTCATTGTGGCAAAAAATGCAGCTGCCCATGAATTTCTGTCCAGACAGTTCAGGGACAGAGTTACATGCAAGACTTATGTGGCCATTGTCAGAGGAAAACTTCCCAGCCGGCATGACATGATAGAGACTTACCTGACCAGGGACAGACAGAACAGGAAGAAGTTTACTGTGCCGTCAGGTGAGAAAGGCAAATTTGCCAGCACTGAATATACTGTCATAAAAGAATTTGACAGATATACATATTGCAGCCTTCAGCCGCATACCGGCCGCACCCATCAGCTCCGTGTACACATGCAGTATCTGAATGTTCCTATCCTGGGTGATCCTCTGTATTCCAGAAAAGACAGCAGATTTCCTGATGCTGCATTGATGCTTCATGCCAGAAGACTGGAGATATTTATTCCTGGTGTCGAAGAGAAACAGGTATTTGAGGCTCCTGTGCCGCAGAGATTTCTTGATATATTGTCAGAACTGGAAAAATACTGATTATTTCTGCAGCAGAAGGTTTGTCTTTTTTTCTGCTGCCAAGGTGGATGGGGATCCATGTCCTGGAAATATAAGATAGTCACTTTTCAGGCTGAAGAACTTTTTCCTTATCAGACCGGTCATCTCTTTCTGTTGTTTCAGCCCCTCTGTCTCCCCTGTATATCCTGCTTTTATGGTGTCCCCCGTGAACAGCATGTTTCCTATCTTGAATATCACAGAATCATCTGTATGACCGGATATTGGAATGGCAGTGATCTTGAATCCACCGGCATGAATCTCTGATTCTCCTGTTATCTGCACTGTTTTTATTCCATGTATCACATTTTTCATGCTGTGGATCTTGGCATCATATATTTTCAGCAATGTAGGGATTCCCTTGGTATGGTTTATGTGGGAATGGGTGAGAAAGATATGTGAGATATAAAAATGGTTGCTCTCTATCAGATCAAGAAGCGTTATGTCAAACCGTCCTGGATCTATGAGAATAGCCTCATGACAGTTCTTTTTTCCTATGAGATATGTGTTGGTGAATTCATAGGGCTGAAAAATTGTAAAGACTTTCATCTGTTAAAGAATATGCCAAAAACAGCCATAAGGCAATAATTTTATTAAAATCATAAAGAAATAAAATTCCTAAATCCTTTTTCCGTAAATAATTTGTCAGATGCTGTCTTCGGGATTTATAACAGAACCATCAGATCGATAAAATAAATTCAACGAGGCTTTAATGATGACGCAACAAGATGCTTGGAACGGTTTTAAAGGTAAAAATTGGAAAAATGAAGTTAATGTAAGAGATTTTATTCAGTGCAATTATGTCCCTTATGATGGTGACGGCAGTTTTCTTGCCGGCCCTACTTATGCTACCAGTACTTTGTGGAAAAGACTCCAGGAACTGCAGAAGGAAGAGTATTGCAGGATTTCTGTGGGAAAAGACGGTAAGAAACGGCGCGGCGTGCTGGATATGGAGACAAAAGTTGTCTCTGATATCACAGCTTACGGACCAGGTTATATAGATGAGAGTCTGAAAGAGCTGGAACAGGTGGTCGGACTCCAGACTGACAGACCGCTGAAGAGGGCATTCATGCCTTTCGGCGGTATAAAAATGGCGGAGGAAGCTTTGGAACAGTATGGATATACACCGGATGAGAAACTGCATAAGATTTTCAAGGAGTACAGAACTACACATTCGGATGCTGTTTTTTCCTGCTATACACCTGAGATTCTCAGAGCCAGAAAATCCCACCTTCTGACCGGACTTCCTGACACTTACGGCAGAGGAAGGATCGTGGGAGATTACCGCCGTATTGCTCTTTATGGAATTGATTTCCTTATAGATGAGAAGAAAAAAGATTTTGACGGCATCGGCGACGGTACCATGACTGAAGATGTGATCCGGCTCCGTGAGGAAGTGGCTATGCAGATAAAAGCCCTGAAAGATATGAAAGTGATGGCTGCCGGTTACGGATTTGATATCTCAGGACCTGCAAAGACTGCCAGGGAAGCATTCCAGTGGCTTTATTTCGGATATCTGGCTGCCATAAAGACTCAGAACGGAGCGGCCATGTCAGTGGGAAGAATAACCACTTTCCTTGATATTTATCTGGAAAGGGATCTCCGTAAAGGCATACTGGACGAGGCTCATGCCCAGGAACTGGTGGGACATTTTGTCATGAAGTGCAGGATGGTGAGATTTGCCAGGATCGAGTCATACAACCAGCTGTTCTCAGGTGATCCTGTATGGGCTACCATAGCTCTGGGAGGTCTGGGACTGGATGGAAGATCCATGGTGACAAAGACTGATTTCAGATTTCTGCATACACTGGAAAATATGGGACCTTCTCCTGAGCCTAATCTGACAGTGCTTTACTCAAAGCGGCTTCCTGAGAATTTTAAGAAATATGCGGCTGCTATTTCGGTGAAGACTTCTTCCATACAGTATGAAAATGATGAGATAATGCGCCCGGTGTGGGGTGATGATTATTCGATATGCTGCTGTGTCTCAGCCACACAGACTGGAAAGGAAATGCAGTTTTTCGGAGCCCGGGCAAATCTGGCCAAAGCCTTGCTGTTTGCCATAAACGGCGGAAAGGATGAAGGGGCGGGACTGACCCCGTATGCTCAGGTGGGACCTGTATGCGAGCCTATAACCTCTGAATATCTGGATTATGATGAGGTTATGAGGAAATATGATATATTTATGGAATATCTGGCAGGCATATATGTCAATTCTCTCAATCTTATCCACTATATGCATGACAAATATTATTATGAGGCTGCTGAGATGGCATTGATCGATACAGATGTGAGACGTACTTTTGCCACAGGTATCGCAGGGTTCAGCCATGTGGTGGATTCACTTTCTGCAATCAAGTATGCCAGAGTCAGAGTCATAAGAGATGATCATGGACTGGCCAAAGATTTTGAGATCGAAGGTGAGTTCCCGCGGTATGGACAGGATGATGACCGTGCAGATGATATTGCTGTATGGCTGCTCAAGACTTTCATAGGGAAGATAAAGAAACATTCCACTTATAGGAACGCTGAGCCTTCAACATCGATTCTGACAATCACTTCCAATGTGGTTTACGGCAAGGCCACAGGTGCGCTGCCTGACGGACGCAAAGCCCATGAGCCTTTCTCTCCCGGTGCCAATCCTGCCTACGGAGCTGAGACCAAAGGACTGCTGAAATCCCTTAACTCAGTGGCAAAGGTTCCTTATGAATATGCGCTGGATGGAATCTCCAACACCCAGACTATAAATCCTGATGCTTTGGGACACAGTACAGATGAGCAGGTATGCAATCTTGTGAATATTCTTGACGGATATTTCTCCCAGGGATCCCACCATCTGAATGTGAATGTCTTCGGTGTGGATAAGCTGAAAGATTGCCAGGCCCATCCGGAGAAGCCCGAATATGCCAATTTCACTGTACGTGTCTCAGGTTATGCTGTCAGATTCATAAATCTGACCAGAGAACAGCAGGACGATGTTATTGCCCGTACCTGCCATTCAGTTATCTGAATATGAATTATGGGTTTGTTCATAAGCTGGAGAGTTTCGGAGCTGTTGATGGTCCGGGTGTCAGATTTGTGGTGTTTCTGGCAGGATGCAGCATGAGATGCCTTTACTGTCATAATCCTGATGCCTGGAAAATGGAATCCGGATATCGTATGACAGCTGATGATGTCATGGCCGAGGCTCTTCCATGCTCATGTTACTGGGGAAAAGATGGGGGGATCACTGTCAGCGGAGGTGAACCGCTTCTACAGATTGATTTTCTGACAGAACTTTTTTCCAGGTGTCATGAGCATGGTATAAATACATGTATTGATACCGCCGGAGGTCCGTTTACTGACAAAGGTCCGTGGTTTGAGAAATTCCAGACTCTTATGAAACTGACGGATCTCCTGCTGGTGGATGTAAAGCATATAGATCAGGAGGCACATATACATCTGACAGGTCAGGGACGGGAAAATATATGCTGTATGTTCCGTTATCTGGATAAGATACAGAAGCCTGTCTGGATCAGATATGTGCTGGTTCCCGGACTGACAGACAGCACTGACTGCCTGTACCGGACGGGAAAATTTATAAGAAGCCTTTCCAATGTGAAAAAAGTGGAGGTGCTTCCTTATCATGATATGGCAGTGTCAAAATACAGAGAGCTGGGAATTGAATATCCTATTCCTGATATAAAGCCTCCGTCACATGAAGAAGTTGTCAGGGCATCGGAATTGCTGACCCCCACCTTCTGACTTTCTGCCTTCCGGCAGAAAATCAGAAATTGCATCCGGTGTCCTTTTATTTTTTTTCCACCTGGGAGATGGCTTTCTCTATCACATCCAGAGCGAAGTCCATCTCTTCCTGGGTGATCACAAGGGCTGGCGTAAGGGTGATGATATTTCCCATGGTCAGCTTGAAGCTGACTCCACCTGAGAGACATCTGTACATGACATCCTCAGCCTCTTCTATGGCTGGTTCCCTGGTCTCTCTGTCCTTGACCAGCTCTATGCCGATGAAAAGACCGATTCCACGTACAGAGCCGATGAGAGGATGCCTGGACATCATCTCCTTTGCACGGTTCAGGCTGTATTCTCCCAGGATCCTGGAATGTTCCACCAGATCGTGCTTCTCTATATAGTTGATGGTGGCCAGACCTGCGGCGCATCCTACTGAAGATTTTTCATGGGTAAAATGTCCCAGGGCTATGTCTCCTGCCACATCCAGCCTTTCGTCAGCTATCATGGCTGCAATAGGGAACACACCTCCGCCAAGACCTTTTCCTATGACCAGAATATCAGGATTCACATCGAAATTCTGGCATGTGAACCATTTTCCTGTTCTGCCCAGAGCATGAGGAACCTCGTCAAAGATCAGCAGTGCACCATATTTGTCGCAGGCCTTTCTGACGATCTGCCAGTATTCTTTTGACGGAATATAAGGGGTACTGCGCATAGGCTCTGATATGACGGCAGCTATGTCACCTTCTTTTTCCATAATATACTCGATATATTTTGCCCATAGAATTTCCCACTCCTCAGGCTTTCCGATATCCATGAACCTTCTATGGATATCCGGAGGCGGAACATGCTCGGCTCCGCACATCAGCGGACCTATGCCCTTTCTGAACACAGTTTCTCCGCTGAGAGAGATCGTATCCAGTGTGGCACCGTGGAAAGAGTCCCACATGGAGATGGTCTTGTATTTTCCTGTGGCGATCCGTGCCAGCTTTATGGCCATGGAGTTTGCCTCAGCTCCGCCAGGGGCGAAAAGCATTTTGTTCAGGTTGCCCGGAGTGAGGGATGCCAGCTTTTTTGCAAATTCCACAGCTGTCCGGTTGGTGTAGCGGCGCGGACAGAAAGGAAGCTCATCCAGCTGTTTCTTCACAGCCGCAATGACATCAGGGTTGCCGAAACCTACCTGGTGGACATTGTTGCCGTGGAAATCTATATAGCGCCGTCCCTGTATATCCTCTATCCATGCTCCTTCAGCTTTCCGCAGTGCGTTCATGCATGGTGTGGACAGTGACTGCCTGAGAAAATATTTCTCATCTTCTGCCAGAATCTCAGCTGTCTCAGAATTTATATTCTCCTGCTGCCATCGGATCCTTCTGGGGGAGATATTCACATCTCCCTCATTTTTTAGAGAGTCATTTATCTTTTCCATTTTCATCCTCTGAGATGATTATATATCTTCAGGGCCTGAAATTATCATTTTTCTTTATCAGAAAGTCATAATCAATCATAATATTTTATTATGGTAATCATAATATTTTGTTGACATATCAGCAATCACAAAAGGACAGTAATTTATAAAACATATCTGCTTCAGTATGTTATCCAGACTTTTTTCCACGTCCTGCATGATCTGGGATTTTATTCTTTTTATAAGTTGATCTTTTGGCAGCTCATCAGGAGATGATCTGTCAGCACTTTCATTGTCAATGAACAGCATTGCAGGTGGAACATTTTTTCAGCAGTATCATGAATGCCTGCTGTTCTTCATGGGGCAGTGAATAAAAATATTTTATAAGCGTTTCAATCTGTGGCTGAGAATCCTGAGAATTATTTTTGGATGCGGTTTCACCTGTAACCAGAAATTCTACGGTGACGCCAAGGACATTTGCCAGTCGGACTGCCACATCTGCCGAGGGCATACAGCTCCTTGAACCTACATAGCTGTCAATAGCTCTTTTTGTTATTCCGGCTCTTTCTGCTACTTCTTTATCTAAAAGTCCTGAAAATTCGATTGCTTCTCTGAGTCTGCTTCTGAAATCCATTTCTACAAAATATCACTAAAGTGTTATTCGTATGATTGACAATGACAATAAAGTGATATAAATAATATTGTAATACTAAAATTTTGGTATTCATGCGAATTCTTAAAAAAGGAGAAGAAAAATGAAAAAGTATTTATTGCTGGCAGTGATGGCGCTGGCAGCAGTCGGCATGGTTCTGACAGGATGCTCCAACGGATCATCCGGCTGGGAGCCGTCAGATGACTACGGACAGGCCATAACCATCACATTCAATGCCAACGGTCACGGAACCGCACCGGAGCCTATAAAGGCCAGGGCAAACCAGGAGATCGAGATGCCTCAGATGGCGGCAGCCGACGGATATGTGAACACATCGTGGTACCTGGATGCCGCATGTCAGACAGGCAGCAAGGCCGTAGGAACATGGCAGAAGTTCACCAGGAACACCACACTGTACGGCTACTGGACAAACCAGAAGTTCAACATCATCTGGAATGTGAACGACCCTGATGTTGAGCCTATCGCCAACACACAGCCGTATGCCCACAGCGCAGTGGCATTCCCGGCTACACCTGTGCATCCTGATGGATATGAGTTCATGGGATGGTTCACCACAGCCAGCGGAGCTGAGAAGGTGGCAGCCGACTATGAGATCACAAAGGACGAGGAGTTCTTCGCCCAGTGGGGAAGACCGATAGAGGTCACATGGAGCGTTGACGGCAACACCAGCTACTACACACCGGCACAGTTGCCTGAGCAGAAGAACTGCGGATACCTGCAGTTCCCTGCAACTGATCCTGTAGGAGAGAAACCTTTCGCGGGCTGGTATGACGCAGAGGACAATGCGGCGACAGCAGAGACCATCGTGCATGACGGAGATGTTTACTATGCGAAGTGGGGATATGCCATAGTGCTGAGCGGCAACGGCGATGGCACTGACGGAAAGGCAGGAGTTGTGGACAACGGAACACAGCTGAGCATCAACCCTGCGCCTGCCAGGGCAGGATATGCTGTAATGGCATACTTCAAGGACAGCGGATGTGAGACAAAAATTGCCGGTGCGGACGGAAAGCTTGCGGCCAATGTAAGCGGTCTTACAGATGCAGACGGAAAGTGGATCGCCGGAACAGACAGCACATTCTATGTCAAGTGGGGAAAGAAGCTGGGCGGAACCATCTACTATGTGGATGACAGAGATACAGCTGATTATAAGACCAATGCCGCAAGCTGCTACACATTCTACGATGCGGACGGAAACGAGCTGGAAGCGGCAGAGGATCTGACCAAGCACAGGATATCATTCACACTGGACGGCGAGAATGCCAAGGCAGTGTACTATGAGGTGACAGGCGCTGGAGACAAGGACAGATACTATGTTGCAGGAACCAAGCTTGCCACAACATATCCATGGGCATTCGGACCAGCTGATGCTGCAATAAGCTCAACCAACTATAGACAAGAGAACCTCCAGGCAATCCTAGGAGGAGATCCATTACATCAGGGTTCAGGACATGCAGCAGACTATCAGGGAACAGCATACCTGGGAAGAGGAAAAGGTGATACAGAGACAATGCTGTACTATGATCCGGCTGATGAGAATGCTGATGGTGAGTACGGACCTTATGCAGGAGGAAAGTTCGGAGGTATGGCTAATGCAACCATGGATAAGTATC
>JAKSTW010000009.1 GCA_024402405.1 Spirochaetia bacterium
CGGGAATGTGTCCCCAAAGTTCGCAGGCTGCATCCCAAATCTGCTGTTCAAAGCCGATTGTGGCTGAAGTTGTTTTTGCTTGTTTTATTTTACCCATATATTGAGTATATATTGTTTCTGCCTGAAAAAACAGATGGAATCAGAATACTTTCACCAGCAGTGCGGTTCCTTTGGTGATGCATACTTCGGCGGTTCTGCCGTGAAGAACCTGGTTGCTGATCCCGTACTGGAAGGCTCTTTGTATTGTGCTGTTTTCCAAGGGAAACATGGCATTTCTGATGCTCAGATGCAGTTCCTCATCCAGTGCCAGAACTGAAAAATATGCAAAACTGTCAGGTATGTATGCTGTTCCGGATATGATTTCTGTCAGAGAATAATCGTCTGCCATCACTCCATGACAGCCCTGAGAGTCCAGATACAGCAGCACCGAGATATTCACCATGGTATGATCCAGCCTGCCTCCGGCACATCCCACCAGAAGAAAATCCCGGAAACCGCGCTTTATGGCTTCCTTGACTGCATAGAAAACATCAGTGTCGTCCTTTGCTGTAGGCAGTGTGATGGTCTCCACCTTTGTGTCCGGTCGCTGAAAAGAGTCAAAATCGCCTACGATCAGATTGGGACTGACTCCCAGTTCTGCCTCATGTGCCAGACCGCCGTCGCAGAAAATGAAGAAATCATCAGTTTTCAGCAGTGGCTTTATCCTGTCATAATCACCGATTTCTGCCGCACCGGCAATGACGCACCTGCTCATTGATATTTCTCCATGATTTTCCTGGCTTCTGTTTTGACCCGCTCTATAAGCTCCGGCGGAGAAAGCACCTGGACTGCATTTCCTATGCCCAGCACCCAGTGAAGTGTCTCTTCCAGCTGGTTGGTGGAGTAGGAAAGGTAAACTGAGCCATCAGGATTTGCAGTCAGTTCCTGGGTATCATGCCATTTTCTTTCCAGAATATATGTGCTTATCTGCGGCGAGAACAGCAGTTCTATTTTTACCGGTTTTTCGCTGCTGTTCCAGATTCCGAAGTATGGATCTATATAGTTCCTGATGTTGAAATCCGCTGGTTTTCTGAAGTGAGTTTTCCCGCATTTTATCTCTTTCATTCTGGCCAGTGAGTAGATTTTGATGATATCTGTCGCAGTGTCCAGTCCTATGACATACCAGTTCCCTTTCTGGCATAGCACCTGATAAGGGTTGAGCCGGTGTGGTATGTATTCCTGACGTTTCAGTGAACGGTACATGAATTCCACCTGACAGCAGGTTCTGACAGCCTGGAATATGCGGTTGAAAGTCTCTTCCTCGATTTTCGGGAGAGGATCGCTTATGAACTGTATGTCATTGGTGGCGAAAGCCGGATTGACGGAGATTTCCCCTGGGAGCATGTCTGTTATTTTTTTGAATATGGTATGGAATGATGCTTCCAGCGGTGTATTCTTGTACTGCTCCATCAATGGTGTGATTACAGATACTGTGAACAGCTCTTTCTCTGTCAGCATGACGCTTTTGATGAAAAAAGTTGGGTCCGAATAGTAGAAGCCGTTTTTCTGCTGGTCATATTCCAACGGCGCCTCATAGCGGTCTCTGAGAAAATCCAGATCCCTCATTATGGTGCTGCGTGATACTTCAAAATGTTTTCCGAGAACAGTGGCATTTGGATATCTGCCCTCTCTTATCATCTGGTCTATTTCCAGGATCCTTAAGGTCTTTACCTTGTCCTCTCTGCTTTTTGCCATGAGAATATTATAGCACGAATAAATACAAATAAAAAACCCCGGCATGTACCGAGGTTTTATTTTTACATATCCTGTGAGTTGTTATTCACGATTATTTTGCAGTAGGTGCTTTTGGAAATACGAGCATACAGATAATATATGCCAGAATTCCACAGCCGCCCATCAGGCAAAATACGATCCATGCAACTCTTACCAGTGATGAGCTGATACCGAAATATTCAGCCAGACCACCACAGACACCTGCAAGTTTTTTGTCAGTTTCACTCTTATAAAGTTTTTTATCTGCCATATAGGCCTCCTTATTTTTGGATATCCGCCAGATCGCGGATAGTTTCAACCAGATTGTCCAGTTTTTCTCTGGAGATAAGGGGATTGAGCAAAGTGAATTTGAGGCAGACATGTCCGTCACTGACGGTCTGACCGATTACTGTTCCATACCGGTGTATGAGACAGCGGCGGATCTTTTTATTTATTGTGTCAGTATCTTCAGATCCCCTTACGTACCTGAAGACTACAGAACTGATCTCCGGTTCTGTTATTACCTCAAAATCTTTATCTTCTTTCAGCTTTCCATACAGATAAGCCGCATTTTCCATACTTTTATTGATAAGCTCTTCCCAGCCCTGCTGACCGCGCACCTGGAAAGATGTCCAGACCTTCAACGCATCAAAACGGCGGGTAGTCTGCAGCGATTTGTCCACCAGGTTGATATATCCGTCTTCCTCGTCTTCCTCACGGTTCAGATAATCCGCATGAATCGTCAGTGCATCGAAAGTGGCACCGTTTTTTACCAGCACCGCACTGCAGCTGATAGGCAGCAGGAACATTTTATGGAAATCAACTGTGATTGAATCGCACAGTTTCAGATCTGCCACTCTGTCTCTGTATTTTAAGGACATTATCACTCCGCTTCCATAGGCTGCATCTGCATGGAGCCACATATTGTTTTCTTTGCATATCACAGAGAGTTCTGCCAGAGAGTCTATGCTGCCGAAATCGGTGGTTCCCACAGTACCTACGATCAGAAATGGAATATTGCCGTTCTTTTTATCCTGGTCTATGAGCTGCCTGAGAGCCTGAATGTCCATTTTTTTTCTGCGGTCCACAGGAACTTTGACTACAGATTCATAACCCAAGCCCAGTATGTGCGCACTTTTTTCCATGGAAAAATGGCTGATCTCGCTGGTGTACATCCTCAGCCTGCGGAAATTTTCCGGAAGTCCATGTTTCTTTATGTCATATTTCAGAACTGAATTGCAGAACCAGTCCCGCGCCAATATGATTGCTGTCTGATTGGACTGGGAGCCTCCGCTGGTGAATACTCCGTCAGAGCCTGCGCCATAACCGTAAAGACGGCACAGATGGTTGATGACTTCCACCTCGATCTCTGTCGCTACCGGTGACTGATCCCATGAATCCATGGACTGGTTGAATGTTGATATGATCACTTCTGCAGCTATTGTTTCCAGCAGAGAAGGTCCGTGAAGATGGGCCATATAATCGGTGGATGATGTCCGAAGCAGATTGGGCAATACCTGGGTCTTGATTCTGTCAAAGACAGCTTTCCATCCCAATCCCTGTTCTGGAAGGATCGAGTCCTGATGGATTATGTCGTGAAGTTCCTGTGGTGTAGGGCCGGAATAAGCCTTGTCATCACAGAAAGCTTCAGAAACAGCTTTTGCTGTTTCTGAGATCATATTGAGATATAATTCTTTTGTTTCTGTCCTGTCAGTCAATAATATATTATTTTGTAACATCAGCATTTACTTCAAGAACTGCTTTGCTGAATATTTCCATGGCTTTCTTGATCTCATCATCTGTGATGTTGAGAGCACAGAGACAGCGTGTGACTGCCCCATTTCTTCCGCCCTTCTCAAGAACCAGGAAATTCTCAAAACATTTTCTCTGAACTTTTGCAGCTATCTCACCGCTTGCAGGATAAGAACCCAGCGCATCAGGCTCAGCATTAGGATCGATGAACTCACATCCGATCATAAGACCCTTTGCCCGGATATTGCCGATGATAGATACTTTTTCCTTCAGCTCACGCAGACCATTTTCCAGGATCTTGCCTTTTCTGATGACATCTGCAAGAAATTCAGGTTTTGCAACTCTTTTTATAAGCACCGTACCGGCTTTCATGGCCAGCTGGTTTCCTCTGAATGTACCTGCGTGTGCGCCTGGCTGCCAGATATCCAGCTTAGGATTGTAGATGACAATGGAAAGCGGCTGTGATCCTCCTATCGCTTTAGACACAAGGACTACATCCGGAATGATATCAGCATACTGGAAGGCAAACAGCTTTCCGGATCTTCCGATTCCGCACTGGATCTCATCCACGATCATCGGAATATCCAGCTCTTTTGTCACCCTCCTGACGGTCTGGAGGAATTTCTCAGGTGCCGGAATAACGCCGCCCTCACCTTGTATTGGCTCCAGAATGACCGCAGCAGGTTTTGTAATGCCGCTTTCCGGATCCTTCAGTGTCCGCTCGAAGTAACTGCAGGCAGCATTGAGCCCCGCTTCTCCGCCCAGACCGAATGGACAGCGGTAAGAATATGGGTATGGAAAGAAATGCACATAAGGCATCAGTCCCTGCACTTTGGATTTTGCACCAAGATTTCCGGTACAGGCCATGGCTCCATGTCCCATTCCGTGATATCCGCCCTGGAAAGCTATTATGGAAGATCTGCCTGTGGCAGTCTTGCACAGCTTGAGTGCGGCATCTGTTGCATCTGTTCCTGAGGGACTGCAGAACTGAATCTTGTAGTTCGCCATCTCAGGCGGCAGGAGAGAAAGTACTGTATGTACAAATTCATCTTTAACAGGGGTTGTCAAATCCAGAGTATGAAGAGGTGCGTCAGACTTGAGCAGCTCAATCATGGCCTGGTTTATTTCATCGTCATTGTGACCAAGTGCGAGAGTTCCGGCTCCGCACAAAAAATCCAGATATCTGTTCCCTTCTACGTCTTCAACCCAGGAGCCTTTAGCTTTGGCTATCGCAAAAGGAAATTTGCGAGGATAACTCCGGGCATTAGATTCTGTGGAATCCTGTCTGGTAATGTAATACTGATTGGTGCCCTTTCCTTCAAGCATCGACGTTCTCCATTACTTGCAGCATCAATTTCAGCTGCCAACTTGGGATCTTCCAACTGGGGCTTTTGGCCTCTTTTCTCTGTCAACGGCAGGTAGATTTAGTTGTAGAATACACATTATACTAAATGAATTGCGAGGGCAAGCCTTTTTTTTAAATTTCGTAAAAATTGTATTTTTGAAGTTAAAAATAAAAAAAGCCGGCAGGAATACCGGCTTTCTTAAGAAAAATATAAGGTTTATTTATCTGTTTTAGCAGCCTCTGCAGTTTCAGCATCGTTCTTCTTTTTAAGGTTATCAACAGCCTCTTTGCTTTTGGCCAGGACACGGATAACTGCAAATACACAGAGTGCGATGATAAGGAAATCAATTATATTCTGGATGAAATTTCCATAGTTAAGTGTGGCATAACCGGCATCCTGAGCTGCCTGGATCGTAGGATATGCTGCATGTGAGAATTCCTGACCTGGAATTGCGGCAGGATTGACACAGATATATGCCTCCTTAAGGTTTACTCCCTTTGTGGCAAGGCTGATGAGAGGTGTGACCAAGTCAGCGACCAGTGATGATACGATTTTACCAAAAGCACCGCCGACAACAACACCTACTGCCATATCCATCACATTTCCTCTTGCGATGAATGCTTTAAAATCTTTAATGAAACTCATGATCAGGCTCCTTCAGAACAATCAAATTTTGATTAATCGTATTCTAGCAGTCTTAACTTGTCAATAATAAATGGATCGATTGTTGAAAAAGAGGCTCAGTGCGGTCTGTTCAGAAGGTTCAGAAATTCTTCCCTTGTGGCCAGATTTTTCCTGAATGAGCCCAGTACTGAGGATGTGGTCATCAGGGAGTTCTGCTTCTCCACACCGCGCATTGCCATGCACAGATGGCGGCATTCCATGACAACGCCAACACCTTCTGCATCCACTGCTTTTCTGATTTCCTCGGCTATCTGCACTGTAAGCCGTTCCTGGATCTGCAGCCTTCTGGCATAAAGTTCCACTATTCTGGCTATCTTGCTGACTCCCAGCACTTTGTCTTTCGCAACATATCCTACATGACATTTTCCGTAGAAAGGCATCAGGTGATGTTCGCACAGGCTGTAGACCTCAATATCCCGTACTATTATCATATTGTTCACTTCGGATGTGAAGATCGCCCCATTGATTATTTTCTCCGGATTCTCATTGTATCCTTTGGTCAGAAAAGACATTGCCTCTGCGACTCTGGCTGGTGTCTTGACCAGTCCCTCCCGGTTGGGATCTTCTCCTATCTCCGTAAGGATCTCTCTGACCAGCTGCTCAACTCTCTGTTTATTCATTCTTCGCCTCTTTAGCTTTCACAATATTTTTCAACAATGAATTGACTTTTGTATCAATATTATATTTTAATCCGGTTTTTTCAATGGCTCCTGATATGAAATCGATTTCTGTTTTCCTTCCTGCCAGAATATCCTGCAGCATTGAGGATCTGTTGCTGCCAGTCTTTTCAGCTACGGAAAAAACAGCATCATGCATTTCATCATAAGTCAGATTTATCCCTTCTGCCTGACTGCACAGCACGCACTCTTTTATGATTTCTTCTCCTGCGGATCTGAGATAAGGGGAGCTGCTGACCTGGATGTTTTTCACTTCCGCAATTGCTGTGAGAGGATTTATCACGGCATTGATTATGAGCTTTTTCCAGATCGCCTTTATGTGATCAGGATTGATCTCAGCTTTCAGACCTGCATGGTTCAGGCTTGTCACCAGCGGTTCCAGCTCTGCATTATCTCCTGATAGCATGGATATTGATGTGATGCCATGTCCGCCATGGACTGCAATGCCCGGTTCGATAAGATAAGCTCCCTCGGAAGTGGTGCCTGCCGCTATTCTGCTGCATGGAAAGTATTTTTTCAGGATATCAATATTGCCCCAGCCGTTCTGGAATGTGACGATGATTCCGGTTGGTGATGCGGCGGACAGCTGTGCGGCAGCCTCTTCTGTGGAGTATGATTTGACGCACAGAAGGATGTAGTCACAGGATGCCAGATCCGATATGACTGATGTTATTTTAAGTGTGGAAGTAATGGCTGTATTGTCCGGATTCCGTACTTCAGCAGAGTTTTTTTCGAGAAGGGTCCTGTTCTTGTTGCTTTTTCTGGCGTAGAGAATCACTTCTGTACCTGATGCTGAGAGCATTCCGCCATATAATGTTCCCAGAGAACCTGCTCCGAATATGCCGATCTTCATATATTGCTCTCCCATATGGCATTGATGGTGAAGAACTGCTGGTCTCCGTTTCTGCCGCTGAGCCTGAACTGATCGCCGTTTCTGGAAAATGACAGAGTGACAGTATCTTCTGCTCTGATTTCCTTTGAATAGTTCACTGATATCTTGGACAGGAATCCGTTTCTGTGTATTTCCAGCGGGATCATATCTGTCAGCCAGTCCACATATTTCGTATTGTTCACATGACCGTTTATATCCAGATCTGTGTATTTGGGTGTGAGAGATGACACTGCTGTTTCTCCTTCCGGCTGATATATTTTGCCTGGAAGAGGTATCTGGCATGGATTCTCAGCAGGGATATCCACACTGATATTTTTTGATGACGGAACCACTATGTTTCTGGCCGTCATATCCATCAGTGCCCAGAGTGTGGAGGCAGTGCCAAGGATATTGCCATCCTTGTCCTCGAACAGATAATACCGTGGGAACAGCATTCTTCTTTCCGGTCCCGGCCATGTCCTGACAGTCATCTTTTCTCCTGAGGCTGGATATCTTTTCATTTCCAGAGAAGTGCGCACCAGAACCCATGTTATGTTCATGGCGCTTATTCTGCTGTAACCCACACCAAGTATGTCGGCATGTGCGCTGCCAAGCTCCTGCATTATGGCAAAAAGACTGGACGGCATGCTTCTTCCTCTGAAATCCACATCGCTGTAGGTATGTATGATATTTTTCTGATAAACAAGTTCCATGAGGCCTCCTTCCTTCATTATTCTGATTTTATAGGGCGGGTCAAGATTATCATTGACAGAAGCCCCTAATATTTATAGATTAATATGATTATGATGGAAAAAGAAGAGTTATATAAAACTGCGAGTCTGGCTCGTCTGGAACTCACAGAAAAAGAGGCTGATGATTTAAGTCAGGCTGTATCTCAGATGATAGAGTATTTTTCCATGATGGAAAAAATAGATGTTACCGGCCTGGAGCCTACAACACATGTTTCCGCTGGAAAAAACAGGGTCAGAAAGGATGAGATTGTTGAGAGTTCCCTTGCTGACAGAATGATTGAAGCTGCACCTGAACATGATGACAGATTCATTACTATTCCACATGTTCTTTAATGGATGATACTTATGATTTGGAATGAAATATTAAAGACAGAAGAAAACAGAAAAAAATATGCGGATTTTGTAAGCAGGGCAGATAAGGATATCCATTCTTTCCTGGAATTTGATGCAGAGAAGATAGCTCCTCCTGAAAATACCGAGGGCTGTCTTGCCGGACTGCCGTTCGGTGTCAAGGATAATATTGCAGTAAAAGATTTCAAACTTACATGCGCCTCAAAGATCCTGGAGAATTTTGTTTCCCCTTATAATGCCACAGCCATTGAAAAACTGGAAAAGGCAGGATGTGTTCCTGTGGGAAAGACCAATATGGATGAGTTCGGAATGGGCTCTTCCACTGACTGCTCTGCTTTCGGCGGAACAAACAACCCATGGAACAAAGAGTGTGTCACAGGCGGTTCCAGCGGCGGAAGTGCTGCTGCGGTTGCAGCTGGGCTTGTTCCATTTGCCCTGGGTTCCGATACAGGCGGTTCAGTGCGCCAGCCGGCAGCTTTCTGCGGTGTGTACGGTCTGAAGCCTACTTATGGAAGCGTATCCCGTTTCGGACTGGTCGCTTATGCATCCTCCCTGGATGTCATCGGTGTGGTTTCAAGAGATCTGGATCTGGCAGAGAAAGTTTTTGAAGTCATCAGAGGTGAGGATGAGAAAGATCAGACATCGATTCCTTATCCTGAGAAAAAGGCTGAGCCGGTGAACGGCAAGCTGAGTTTCACATATCTTGAGGGCGATCTGGGGCTGACTCCTGAGATCGAGAAAGGTTATAGGGCCTGCATTCAGGCAATCAGAGACAGAGGATTTGAGATCAAGGGCGTCCAGATTCCATCACTGGAGTATGTCATCCCTGTCTATTATACGATCGCCACAGCAGAAGCCAGCGCCAATCTGGCCAGATTCAACGGTGTCAGATATGGTTACAGAAGTAAAAACGGAGAGACTCCGCTGGAGCTGATGCAGAAATCAAGGAATGAGGGATTCGGAGATGAGGTCAAGCTCAGGATCCTTCTGGGTACTTATGTGCTCCGTTCAGGATTTCAGGATCAGTACTATGGCAAAGCCCAGAAGATCAGAACAAAGATAATCAATGAGTTCAAAGATATTTTCAGCTATTCTGATATTTTTGTAGTTCCGGCTTTCCCTTCACAGGCTTTCAGACATGGCAATGCAGGACTTACACAGTATCAGCAGAAAGTGGCTGATAAATTCACAGTTACAGCCAACCTTACCGGTCTTCCGGCTCTGAGCCTGCCGGTGGGAGTTGATAACGGACTTCCTGTCGGTGTCCAGTTCTTTGCTGACTATTGCAGCGAGAATCTGCTTTTTGATGCTGCCAGACAGCTGGCAGATGTGTTCCCAGTGGCCACACCTCCGGGATTTGTTCCTGCAGAGAAGATCATAGGGTAAGGGGGAACACATGATAGAAACATTTATCGGACTTGAGATCCATATTCAGCTGCTGACAAAAACCAAGATTTTCTGTAATTGCAAAAACGAATTCAGCCATATTCCGAACACCAATGTATGTCCTGTATGTATGGGATATCCCGGCGTTCTTCCGAGATTGAATGAAGAGGCTGTCAGAAAGGCATATATCGTATGTCGTGCCCTGAACTGCCATCTGAATGAGAAAGCTGTATTTGAGCGGAAAAATTATTTCTACCCTGATCTGCCTAAGAATTATCAGATATCACAGTTTGCACTTCCATTCGGAGTCAACGGACTGGTGGAGATCGACGGAGTTCCTAAGATCAGGATCCATGAGGCCCATCTGGAAGAGGATGCCGGTAAGCTGGTGCATGAGGGAATGACTTCCTACTGCGATTTCAACAGAACAGGTACACCGTTGCTGGAGATCGTCACAGAGCCTGATTTCAAGAAGCCTGAGGATGCAGAGCTTTTCCTGCAGAATTTCCGCAAGATGGTCCGCTATCTCAGAGTGTGTGACGGTAACATGGAAGAAGGTTCCATGCGCTGTGATGTGAATGTGTCTGTGAACTTTGAAGGCAAAGGTCTGGGAAGAAAAGTTGAGATAAAGAATCTGAACTCTTTCCGTCATGTCCGTCTGGCTCTTCAGCATGAGATCCAGCGTCAGTCAAAGATGCTGACAGCCGGTGAGACGATCGTTCAGGAGACAAGACTCTGGAATGATGAGAAGAAGCGCACAGAGAGCATGAGAAGCAAGGAAGACGCCAACGACTACAGATATTTCCCTGAGCCTGACCTGCCGCCATATTATCCTGCTCCTGAGTTCCTGGCTGCCATTGAGAAAGAACAGACAGAGCTTCCTTGGATCAGAAAGAGAAGATTCATCAATGAATATAAACTGGCCGATGATGGTGCCGAGTTCCTGACAGAGGAAAGAGAGCGTGCAGATTTTTTTGAGGCTGCACTGAATGCGGGAGTTTCTGTACAGAGTGCATCTTCCTGGATGAGAGGTGAGATTGCCAAAGGCCTGAATAAAAACAAAATGAGCCTCAAGGACAGCCATCTTACAGTAGAAAAATTTGTCACACTCATAAAGCTGCTGGATGAAGGCAAGATCAACAGCCAGGGTGCCAAGAAAGCCATGGAGATCCTTATCTGTGAGGATAAGGACACCGCAGATGTCATCAGAGAGAATAACTTGATGCAGATGGCAGATAGCGGAGAACTGGAGGCTGTTGTTGACAAGGTCATTGCCGGCAATGATAAAGTTGTTCAGCAGATCAAAGGCGGAGACCAGAAACCTATCGGATTCCTTATCGGTCAGATAATGAAAGCCAGCGGCGGAAAGGCTGATCCTAAGAAAGCAAGAGAATTATTATTAAATAAAATATCCTAAAGGGAATTTAAAATGAGAATAAAAAGAAATTACAGATGCGGAGAGCTTTCCGCAAAAGATGTAGGCAAGACAGTAAGCCTGTGCGGATGGGTAGAGAATTACCGTGACCACGGCGGAATTATTTTTATTGACCTGACAGACCGGTGGGGACTGGCTCAGATCGTGTTTGACCCTGCTGTTTCCGGAAAAGAGGTGCATGACCAGGCTGGAACACTCAGAAGCCAGTTTGTCATTGCTGCCACAGGAAAAGTCAGACTGAGACCGGAAGGAATGGCAAACCCTAAGCTGGCTACAGGCGAGATCGAGGTTTACATCGAAGACATGGAGATCCTGAACAAGTCCAAGACACCTCCGTTCGAGGCGCTTCATGCAGAGAAGGTCAACGATGAGACAAGACTTAAATACAGATATATTGACCTGAGAAATCCTGCCATCAGAAACTGTCTGGTATTCAGAAGCAAACTGATGCATGCCATCAGGGAATATTTCTATAAGAAAGACTTCGTTGAGGTGGAGACACCTATTCTCAACAAATCCACACCGGAAGGTGCCAGAGACTATCTGGTTCCAAGCCGTGTTCGGGAAGGCTGTTTCTATGCGCTGCCACAGAGCCCGCAGCTTTTCAAGCAGATCCTTATGACTGCCGGGTTTGACAGATATATCCAGATAGCCAAGTGTTTCAGAGACGAGGATCTCCGTGCTGACAGACAGCCTGAGTTCACACAGGTGGATATGGAGATGTCCTTTATCACTCAGGAAGATATCATGGGAATCGTTGAGGGACTTTTCAAGGAGCTTTTCAAGGAATTCCTTAACATTGACCTTAAACTTCCTCTTTCCAGAATGACATATCAGGAAGCAATGCTGAAGTATGGCTGTGATAAACCTGATCTTCGTTTCGGACTTGAGATCGTTGACCTCTGCGATGTATTTGCCAACACACAGTTCTCTGTTTTCAAGAACACACTTGCTAAGAAAGGCAAAGTCAGAGGTATCAACCTGAAGGGAGCATGTGACAAACTTACCAGAAAAGATCTGGATGCCATGACTGATTTTGTAAAACCTCTCAGAGGCAAGGGTGTGGCATGGATAAAGATGAATCAGGATGGTCCGCAGTCACCTATCATCAAATTCTTTACAGAAGAGGAATCCAAGGCTCTCTATGAAAAGATGGATGCAAAACCTGGTGATATCCTTATCTTTGTTGCCGACAGCGAGAAGATCGTATGCAACTGTCTCTCTGAACTGAGAAACTTCTTCGGAAAGAAGCTGAACCTTTATGATGAGAACGAGAAGCACCTTTCCTGGATCGTTGACTTCCCTATGTTTGAGCTGGATGACCAAGGCAAACTCTCTGCTGTGCATCATCCATTCACATCACCTGTGGCTGAAGATATGGACAAGCTTTACAGCGGCGATCTGCTGAACATCAGAACAGATGCTTACGATATCGTATTCAACGGACATGAGGCCGGCGGCGGAAGTATCAGAATCCATGATCCGCAGGTTCAGGAGAAGATCCTGGAAGTTCTGGGAATCCCACTGGAGAAGGCACGGGAGCAGTTCGGCTTCCTGCTGGATGCGCTGGAACTGGGAACACCTCCTCACGGAGGACTGGCTCTCGGTCTGGACAGACTGGTAATGCTGTTCCTGGGCACAGAGTCCATCAGAGATGTAATTGCATTCCCTAAGACACAGAAAGCCACATGTATGATGTGTGACACCCCTACACCGGTTTCCAAGGCTCAGCTGGAAGAGCTTCATATCGAAGTTTCCCTTCCTCCTGCAGAAGAAGAAACTAAGTGATCTGATCTGATAATTACTTAGATCTAAGTAAAAGCGGAGCTCCCGAAAGGAACTCCGCTTTTTTTATCATTATTTTCTGCGTATTTCTGAGATCATGCCCCAGAGTATGATCATGATTCCTGCACAGACGGCCAGGATGATGGATGTATACCGGCAGTCATAGCCGGCAGCCGAAATCTGCCGTATGAGAATTCCGATATATGCCCAGATCATTGCAAGCGCTGAGAACCATTTCTGCCATTTGGATACCATGAAATTGGCAATGGCTGCTCCTGCAAGAAGCATTATGATCGTCCAAAGCATGAACAGAAGTCCAAAACCGCTGAGTCCCATGCTGACCAGCCATACACTGATGTTGGCAATTGTGGCTATGATGATCCATCCCAGATATATGTCGAATCCTGCCTGTAGCAGACGGCGGAATCTGTATTCACTATCCAGAGCTTTCAGTTTCTGGCTGATGATTATAAGTGAAAGAAGGAGGGCTGCGATACAGAGGACAGACAGTCCGGTTTTCCTGTTGTGCCACAGGAATATCCATATGATATTCAGCAGGCAGCTGACTGCAAACCAGATGCCAATTTTATTACGCACCATCAGACTGTGTTCGCTTCTGCCGGATATATCCAGCTGATAAATGGTAAAAAATGCCATGAGCAGATAGATTATACCCCAGATGGCAAAGGTGACGGCGGCAGGTGTGAAAAGGTTAGGATATGCCGCTGATACTTCTCCGGTGGTGTTGCCTCCTATAGGAAGCATATTTGCCAGAGCGTTGACTGCGACCATTGCTGCAAATAATGCTGCGTTGATCCATCTCAATGCGTTAGTTTTCATAATCGCACCTCCTGTCTAAAATATACCAACAGAAGACGGATTTGAGAAATTACTTATACTTTTAGGCTATGGTCGATTCTGCTTTCGTTTAATATCAGAAATAATTTTCAGGATAGAGGATATTATTTTTGGATTTTTGATGACGATTATTTTCATATTGGCTACAGATGCCTCTGGTTCGTCAATATAATTGAAGATCAGTCCGAAATAATCAGAGTATTCATAAAAGCCATAAGCATTTGTTGTCAGATCTGTTACCTTTATTGTATATATTCCCTTTAAATAATTTTTATCAATATTTATTATTTCACACAGAAAATTTTCTTTTGTATCGGCAAACCACTTGTCTCCCACTTTTTTCAAGGATCTGTCGAAGACTTTCAGGTATTCATCAAAAAGGCCCTCATAATATACAGCATCTGCTTTATTCAGATAGCCGTAACATTCAGAAAAATCATCCGGTCCTGCCACATCTATTTGTTTTGCCGGTCCATAGGGACAATTTTCAGCTGGTTTTCCATTCCATGTGTGCAGGTAAATATCTCCATTGTCATCTTCATATTCAACCGGCACATTTTCTTTAAATATCTCATATGCTTCTTCGGAACTTCCGCTGCTGTCGCATCCAGCAAGAGCGAAACAAAGGCACAAGCCTGAAAGCAGAGTAATTATTCCTTCTTTCCTCATGATTTACCTCACTTATTATAATATATCTTTCCATCAAAGTATTGTTCAATATCTTATCTGCTGAATATTGGCTGCCTTTGTTGACTTTGCCTGCGAATAGTGATAAATTGATTCCAACAGATTTGATTCTGCGACTGATTGTATTATTGAAAACAGGGAAGGCTATGCTGAATAGGTATATCGCAAATTATTACTATTATTATCTCACTTTCCGAAATAGTAGGGCTGATTTGTGATGCCATGATTCATGCTGGTCATGATAGAGAGCGACACAGATTAACCTGTGTCGCTTTTTTTTGCGGAAAATAATATGCTTGGTTCAGAAATAGAAAAGGAAGGAAATTTGAAATGAATGCTTCTATGATTGTTACTTTGGTTATGATCATCGCTTTTTTCTCAGTGATGATGATTATTGGTGTGCGAACAAAGAAACACGCGTCTGATGTCAACGGATTCGTGCTTGGATCCCGTTCTGTTGGGCCATGGCTCAGTGCTTTCGCCTACGGAACCTCATATTTCTCTGCCGTTATCTTTGTAGGTTATGCCGGACAGTTCGGTTGGAATTTCGGAATTGCCTCAACCTGGATAGGTCTTGGAAATGCATTCATCGGTTCTCTTCTTGCCTGGCTGGTGCTGGGACGGCGTACCAGAATCATGACCAACCATATTGCCAGCAAGACCATGCCTGATTTTTTCGGAGCCCGCTTTGATTCTCCGGCTCTTAAGATTGCCGCTTCAGTGATCACATTCCTGTTCCTGATTCCTTACACAGCGTCACTTTACAATGGTCTTTCCAGACTTTTTTCCATGGCATTCTCAGGCATTGATTATTCTGTGTGTGTCATAGTCATGGCTGTCCTGACCGGAACTTATGTCATTCTGGGCGGATATATGGCTACAGCACTCAACGACTTTATCCAGGGTATTGTCATGCTTGGAGGTATTGTGGCTGTGATTGCCGCAGTGCTGTGTGACAACGGCGGTCTGACTTCTGCCATTGAGACACTGGCTACAGGTTCCAACGGAGGATGGCAGTATGCCTCTTTCCTGGGGCCAGATCCTGTGTTCCTCCTTTTTGTAGTCATCCTCACTTCTCTGGGTACCTGGGGACTGCCGCAGATGGTGGGCAAGTTCTATGCCATCAAAAATGAGGAAGCTGTGAAGAAGGGAACTGTAGTGTCGACATTTTTTGCCATTATCGTAGCTGGCGGCTGCTATTTCCTTGGCGGTTTCGGACGGCTCTATGACGTGAATGTGGCTGCCGAGGGTTTTGATGTGATCATCCCGACCATGCTGCTGACTCTTTCCCCATATATTATCGGTATTGTAATAGTTCTGGTGCTCTCAGCTTCTATGTCCACACTCTCTTCACTGGTGCTGACCAGCTCGTCTACCATCACACTGGATTTCCTGAATCCGCTGAATAAGAATCAGATGTCAGAGAAGAAAAAGATGCTCACCATACGTCTTTTCATAGTTGTATTCATTGTTATTTCTGCTGTGATCGCCATAATGCAGGCTAAAAACAAGAATATGTTTATTGCCCAGATGATGGGTGTTTCCTGGGGAGCTCTGGCCGGTGCGTTCCTGGCTCCTTTTATGTACGGTCTGTACTTTAAAGGCACTTCCAGGGCGGCTGTGGCTGTCTCCTTTATCTGGGGAACCGGTCTGGAGATCATCCAGCTGCTGATTTCCATGAAGATGATTTCTGTAGCCGGAAGTCCTCTTCTCTCATTCGTGTTCAGAAATTCCCTCTACTCCGGTGTGTTTGCCATGGTAGGCGGTCTTATCATTGTTCCTGTGGTGAGTGTACTTACCAAAAGATCATGTCCTAAGAATGTGGACAGAATATTTACATGTTATGATGTGAATAATACAGTAGGAATCGTGGAGAACCTGGGAAAATAAGTATCAGTTTTCTGATGATGAGGTTTCCCGGAACAGCCAGGCTCTGATGACAGCAAGGACATATTTCTGTTCTTCCTCAGTCAGAGCCTTTCCTTTTGGGATTCCGTGCCATTTCTCCAGGCAGCCGCGGCAGCAGCAGCCTGTGGCATGCTGTGCTATGAATACAGGATGATTTTTCATAGGCGTCTGCTTGCCGTCGTTTGGGATATATTCCGGGAAAAGTCTGGTTGCCAGAAGTTCCTCTGCATGATGCATTATGGTTTCCATCCCTTTCTCCTGAAAATAAGCAAGCTCCCGTCTTCTGAGATGGAAGCTGCTTCTGAATTTTGAGTTGTCTAATCTGATGAAAAGCTGATTCAGATCGGTGAACATTATTTTATAATATAGCTGCCGTCATAACCCTTGATTCTTTTTATTGATCCAAGCGCTTTGTCTGCCTGGCTCTTATCGGTGTAAGGGCCTGTGCGCACTCTATATACGGTTTTTCCATTGGATGTTCCTGTCAGAATAGATGCCTTGTGATTATGCTCTTTCATTGTTGCCACGGCTCTGTCTGCTGATTCCCTGGTGGAGAAAGCACCCAGCTGGATCCAATATTCTGTGCTGCTGGCGGACTGTTTGACAGTCTGCTTTGTCTGTGTCTGAACTTTGGTCTGTACCTGCTGTTTTGGCTGTTCCTGCTTAGGCTGCTGTGGTACTGCTGACTTTTGTGATGTTTCCTTGATCACGATATCGGCCTGAGATTTTGTTTCAGGCTCACTTCTCAGTACTATTTTATTAGGTTCTATAGGTTTTATTTCCTTTGGCTGTACTGTATTTATCACTATGTTGTCTTCTGTGACTGCCGGTGTGGCAGATTCGGTCTGCTGCGGGGTATCTGCCTTTACCCATTCCATTGGTTCCTGAGCTTTTGTTATTGCCTGTTCTGCCTGTGAATTTCCTGACGGAAGAAAGATGAACATACATGCTGCCAGGATCACAAGAAAAAGGACGGCTACAGATAGGATCGTCCATAAAAGTTTTTGCTGCTGTTCCATGTTATTCCCTCGATTTTAATATTTCTTTGATTTTTTCTGCGCTTGTCTGCTGTTTTCCAACATTATTTATAATTACTATATCGGCTTTTGATGAGAATTTATTAGGATCCATTTTCCGCTGGGCCCAGATCCTCTTCAGCACAGATTTTGCCGGCATATTGTCACGCCTGATTCCGCGGAACAGTCTGACCACAGCCGGTGCCTGCACCCAGAAAATCAGGTCGCACAGTTTATCCAGACCCATCTCAAAAAGAATGGCCGCATTGACTATCACATTCTTTTTCTCGTCGATCAGCTGATGTGTCATTCTGATCATTTCAGGATGGACTATTTTTTCCAGCATGATTTTTTTCTCCGGGTCTGAGAAAACGATTGCTCCCAGAGCCCGTCTGTCCACAGTGCCATTCTCTCTGATAATGGAATTTCCGAAAGTATCTTCCAGTTCTTTTTTCCTGTTTTCCAGAGCCGCATGTCCAAGTTTGTCCACATCGATATGATAGTATCCCATGTCCTCAAGAGGCTTTATCAGCGTGTTCTTGCCGGCACAGTATTTTCCTGCAACACCTATTACCATCAGTGCATATCTCCCCAGCTGTCTGCTGTCTCAATGCTCACCCTGAGCGGAACATTGAGTTTCATTACATTTTCCATTTCATCTTTTACCAATTTTTTCATGATTTCTAATTCTCTCTCCGGTATCTCAAAGATCAGCTCATCATGGATCTGAAGCACCATTTTTGAATCCAATCCCATTTCTTTCAGCTTTTGGGAAATGTTTATCATTGCCAGTTTTACAATATCAGCGGCAGAACCCTGGATAGGAGAGTTCACAGCTATTCTTTCCGCGCTGTTTTTCTCATTATGATTCTTGCTGTTGATTGACATTATGAAGCGTTCCCGTCCCAGAATGGTTCTGACAGTCTCATTTTCTCTGGCATGATCCAGCGTCCTGTCCATGAATGCCCGGATGCCTGCGTATCTGGTGAAATAAGATTTGATGAAGGCATCTGCCTGCTGCATGGAGATTCCAAGATCCTTGGACAGTCTGAAGGCTGACATTCCGTACATGACACCGAAATTTATTACTTTTGCTATGCGGCGCTGGTCTGGAGTCACCATTTCGGATGGTATGTCAAAGATCAGTGATGCTGTAAGTTTGTGCACGTCAGTTCCGGCTTTGAATGCTTTGGTCATTTCAGGATCTTCTGACAGATGTGCCAGAACCACCAGCTCTATCTGGGAATAATCGGCACTGAGGAATTTTGTGCCTGCTTTGGCGATGAAAGCTTTTCTTATGCGGCGTCCTTCCTCCTCTCTGATCGGTATATTCTGCAGATTAGGATTTTTGCTTGAAAGACGTCCGGTGGCTGTTCCTGTCTGCAGGAAAGTGGTGTGCAGCCTGGAACTTATATCTGTCAGGACAGGAAGGGTATCCACATAGGTGGATTTCAGCTTTGTCAGCATCCTGTACTTCAGTATCATCTCCGGAACAATATCCTCTGCTGCCAGTGCCTCCAGTACAGATGTGTCAGTGGAATATCCGGTTTTGGTTTTTTTGACTGGCTTCAGTTTCCTGTCGGTAAAAAGAACTTCCTGCAGCTGCTGTGTCGAGTTGATGTTGAATTCTCTGCCGCATTCGCTGAAGATCTGCTTCTCTATGTCTGCAAGCTTATCCTGAAGTTCTCTGCTGTATTTTCCGAGAACAGTTTTATCTATTCTGATTCCTGTCAGCTCCATATCCCCGAGGATCTTTACCAACGGCATTTCCAGATTGAAAAAAAGCTCTCTGTATTTATCATTGTCGACGGCCGGAAACAGATGCTGATAAAGTCTGAAAGTCACATCTGCATCTTCGGCGGCATATTCTGTTGCCGTTTCCAGCGGAATATCCTGGAAGGACTGTCCCTTTGCTACCACATCATCGAATTTGATGGTCTTATAACCGAAGTAATGGTCTGCCAGATAATCCATGTTGTATATTGTGATCTTCAGATCTGTGAGCCATGCCGCAATCATTGTGTCAAACCAGATTCCTGCCGGATTGATTCCCCACCGGGTCAGTATCTGATAATCGAACTTTATATTCTGCCCTATAAGTTTAAGGTTCGGATCCTCCAGAACAGTACGGAGCTTGTTTCTTATTATTTCTTCCGGAATGAAAGTTTTTCCCTGGCATACTACAGGAATGTAATAGGCCTCTCCTGCATTGATGCAGAATGAGAATCCTACAGGTCTGTTGGTGATGACATCAATGCTGCTGGTTTCCGAGTCAAAGGCATAGATCCCTGCTTTTTTTATCCCGTCTATAAGCTCATCCAGCTGGTGCAGTTCTGTGATCACTTTATAGGTTCCGCGCTTCTGCTGTGTGCTTTCTGCTGCCGGTGCGGCATCCTGTCCGGACTGTGAAAACAGCGGATCATTCTCTTTCTGTGGCATTTTCTTCAGCCATTTGAGAGCACTTCTTACTCCGGTTTTCTGGAAGAGCGGAATTGCTGCCGTAAAATCAGAGTTTTTCAGATCGCAGTCTTCTGTTGTAATTCCAACAGGAACTTCCCTGTTCAGTTCTGCCAGTTTCCTGCTCAGATAACAGTTTTCTCTGCCATTTTCCAGCTTGGTTCTGTTTGCTCCCTTTATTGACTCAATGTTTTCATAGATCTCGTCTATATCTTTGTATTGGCTTAAAAGCTGGGTTGCATTTTTAGGACCTATGCCTTTTACCCCTGGTATATTGTCTGCCGAATCACCGCACAGAGCCAGATAGTCCAGGATCTGCTCCGGAGTTACTCCCCATTCTTCTTTTACTCCCTCTGCATCGATCTTGTCATAATTATCTTTGTTTGTCCTTATGATGCTGACCTGATCTGATACAAGCTGAAGCAGGTCTTTGTCTGCTGTGATTATTACGCAGTGATCCTGTGCCTCGCTGCATCTGGCGGCAAAAGTTGCTATTATATCATCTGCCTCATAACCATTGCAGCGGAGAGTTTTTATCCCCATTGCCGCAAGCAGAGCCTCTATATCAGGTATCTGTGCATGAAGATCATCCGGGGTCTTGTCCCGTGTGGCTTTGTACTCAGGGTACATCTCATGCCGGAATGTAGGGGTCATGGAATCCAGTGCCACCAGGAGGTATTCCGGAGTGTACCTGTCGATTATTGAGAAAAGAGCTCTGAAAAAACCGAAAACAGCAGATATATTCCTGCCCTCTGCGTTGAGTATGGGGTTCCTTAGAAAGGCAAAATAAGATTTATAAATGAGGCTGTAGCCGTCAAGGATATAGAGAGTTTTCATATTACCCATTTCGGCATTTTTTTTAATTGATATTATATGGTTTTTAGAATATGCTCATATATATAAGTCAAGGAGAAAAAATGAAAACTTTACGTAAATTTTTGATTTGTTTTATTGTCATGACCTTTTGTACAGTATCATTTGCTGTTGCTCTGGGATCTGGTGAGGCGCCGGCAGAAGGCGATCAGTCTCTGGTAAAGATTCAGGAAAGAGGTACATTCATTCTTGGTTTGGATGATTCATTCCCACCATATGGTTATAGAGATGAGAACCAGAATATAGTAGGCTATGATATTGATCTGGCTACTGAAGTATGTTCACGTCTCGGTGTCAAGCTTGTCTGCCAGCCTATTGACTGGAACTCAAAGGAACAGGAGCTCAATACAGGAAAGATTGACTGTATCTGGAATGGTTTTACTATTACACCGGAAAGAATTGAGGCTCTTTGTTTCACATTCCCATATGTTGATAATTCACAGGTGATCGTAGTAAGAAAGGATTCCGGCATCAAAACTCTCGCAGACATGAGGGGAAAGATCCTGGGTCTGCAGGCTGGTTCCAGTGCCGCAGATGCTCTTGATGGTGCTGCAGAATTTAAGGCAACACTGAAAGATGTGGTGGAATTTAAAGAAAATCTCACAGCTCTTATGGATCTGGAGATCAAAGGAGTTTCCGGAGTTCTGATGGATATCGGTGTTGCACAGCAGGTTATTGCAAAAGGCGATAAACCATTTGTAATTATGGAAGAGAGTGTTGCTTCTGAAAAATATGGAATTGGTTTCCGCAAGAGAGATGTAGCTCTCAGAGATGCTGTTCAGGATGCGCTTCTGGCCATGGTCAAAGATGGAACCATGAAGACTCTGGATATGAAGTGGTTCGGCGAAGATAAAAGCGTTGTAGGAAAATAATTCCTAAATTTGATATTACATGGCGCAGCTTCTGGATGATCTGGCAGGCTGCGCTTTTTACAGGGGTTGTAAATGGAAAAAATGTTAGCTGCAATGATGGGTGGAACAGTTGTTTCTCTGGAGGTCTTTTTTCTCACACTTTTGTTCTCACTTCCATTGGGATTGGTTATAACCGCAGGACATATGTCCAAGATAGCTGTAGTCAGGATTCCCGTCCGGATTTTTATGCTAATCGTAAGAGGAACTCCTCTGATCCTTCAGCTTATTTTTATTTATTTTGCCCCATATTATATATTCAAGCTTTCTTATAATCGCTTTACTGCCGCAATAATTGCTTTTTCCATCAATTATGCCTGTTATTTCGCAGAAATTTACAGGGGTGGAATTGAAGCTATTCCAAAAGGACAGTACGAAGCTTCTTTTGTGTTGGGATTCACCAAAGCTCAGACTTTTTTCAGGATCATTCTGCCGCAGGTAATAAAGACCATTATTCCTGCAACAGGAAATGAGGTCATAACTTTGGTCAAGGATACCGCACTTGCACAGACCATCGGAGTGGCTGAACTTTTCAGGGTAGCCCAGACTGCTTCCAGCAGAGAGTTTTCCACAACTCCGATTTTTGTGGCCGGTGTTTTCTATCTCATTATGAACTGGGCGGTGACTGTTGGTTTTGATAAACTTGAGAAAAAGTTAAGTTACTACAGGTGATGGAGGTCAGAATGGAAGTAATAACAGTAAAAAATATTAGAAAAACATTTGGAGCCTCTGAAATCCTTAAGGATATTTCTTTTTCTGTGCATACCGGCGAAGTGCTGGGTATCATCGGACCTTCCGGTTCTGGAAAGTCAACTCTTCTGAGATGTGTGACCCAGCTGGAGACCGTATCAGATGGTACGATCAAGATCTGTGGTGATACACTGGTTTCCGGAATAAATGCAGATGGCAGGCCGAATTATGCAGATGAGGCCACAAGACGGCGCATCATGCTGAAGATAGGTCTTGTTTTCCAGAATTTTAATCTTTTCCCACATTTTAATGTGATGAGAAATATTACGGAAGCTCAGCGTCTGGTTCTGGGGACTCCGAAACAGCAGGCAGAAGATACAGCGGTAATGCTTCTTGAAAAGATCGGACTTGCTGACAAGGCAGACCTTTATCCGTATCAGCTTTCCGGCGGCCAGCAGCAGAGAGTATCTATTGCCAGAGCATTGGCACTGAAGCCTGAAGTTCTTTGTTTCGATGAACCTACATCTGCTCTTGACCCGGAGCTGACAGGTGAGATCCTTAAAGTCATCCGTGCTCTTGCAGAGGAGAAGATGACCATGATCGTCGTGACTCATGAAATGGCATTTGCCCGGGATCTTTCCAATAAGATCATCTTTATGGATAAGGGCGTCATTGTTGAAGAGGGTGATGCAAAGGAAGTGATCAATAATCCTAAGAACGAACGGACCAGGGCATTTTTGAGCAAATATTAATTGTTTGCTGTTTTTGATTGTAAAAGAGCATCTCGTATGATATTATTAGAAAAAATCAAATTAATTTGTAGTAAGGGATAAATATGAATTTTTCAAAAGTTGCTAACCTTGGTGTTGTAGCGTGTCCAGGTGGAGAGAAATTCGCCGATGATGTTATAGCTTATCTTAAGAGAAATTATACTAATAAACATATTAAGAAAGTTGAGCTGTTGGCAAAAAATTATGGCATGACAAAGGATGAGGTTGAGAAAAAACTTAATTTCCGTTCTGATGTCATGGATCCGAATATCAGTGTTACAGAAGATTTCTATTCTTTCAAATGTCCTGAGTTCAAGATTCCGGCAAAATGCACCAGATTTGCCAACGGTGAATTCAAGATGGAGATCAAGTCCACAGTAAGAGGAATGGATGTTTTCATCATTCAGGATGTGGAGAACCACTATCCTCTGGATATCAATAATGACGGCAATAAATATGTGCTTTCAGTTGCTGACCATGTTTTTATCCTGCTTACTGCTATAGATGCTGTCATGCAGTCCGGTGCCAGATCTGTATCTGTTGTCGTACCGGTCTATCCTTTCTCCAGGCAGCACAGAAGAAGCGGCCGTGAGGCTCTTTCCGCTTCCATGATCGGCCGTATCCTGGAATATCTGGGAATCAAGAAGATAATCACATTGGATATCCATTCCAAGGAGATCGAGAACAGCTTCAACAGACTCAGAATGGAGAATCTCCATGCATCCTATCAGATCATCAAGGAGCTTGGAAAACTTATTGACCTGGAGAAAGAGGATCTGGTCATTGTTTCCCCTGATACAGGTGCGACTGAGCGTAACAAATTTTATGCCACTAACCTTGAGAAACCGCTGGCTCTTATCTACAAGGAAAGAGATTATGCCAAGGTTACAGGTGATGCCAAGACTACAAACATCACTTCTATGAAACTTCTTGGAAATGTTGAGGGCAAGACAGTTTTCATGGCTGATGATATGCTGGGTACAGGCGGTACTCTGATAAAAGCTATGAAGATGCTGAAGGAAGCAGGTGCAAAGAAGATCATCTGTGCCATCAGCCTGCCGCTTTTCACAGGAAATGCAATTGCCAACTTTGATGAGGCATATAAGAACGGATATTTCTACAGACTTATCGGTACAAATGCTGTTTATCATGATCAGTCTCTGCTAGATAAGGAATGGTATATCAGTGCCAGCCTGTCTGACCTTTTTGCCCGGATCATTTCCAGACTGCATCAGAACAGACCTATAACTCCTATTATTGATAACAGGAAAATCATTCTCCAGCTTCTGCAGAAAACTGATCTGAAGATCAAAAGCGAGTGATGTCCTGCAGTGTTCTCTGCCTTGATGCCGGTACATCTTCTCTGAAGGGAGCTGTGATCTCTTCAGAGGGGAAGCTCATATCCTGCGGCAGAGTTTATTGTTCATCTGATTATGCCATCCGGTTGGAAGCCCTTAAAAGACTGGTTTCCTCACTGGATGGCATAAATTTTATCTCAGCCATTGCTGTCAGTGGCAATGGACCTACTCTGATCCCCTTGAACTGGGATAATTCCTTTGAGCGCCCTATTCTCTGGTTTGAGAAAAAAAATGTCAGATATGATTCTATGGAATCTCTTTATCTGCCTGAAGTGCTCTGGCTGAAGCAGAATTATCCTGCAATATATACCCGGGTAAAGACATTCCTCACTTCTGATGGTTTTTTCAATTATGTACTGACGGGGAAGGCATATTCTCCTGTATTTTCTGAGCGTTTTCTTCCATTTTTCTGGACAGACTGTCAGCTGGATGATTTGACACTTGACCGGTCAAAATTTCCTGATGCTGTCGTGGCCGGCGATGCAGTGGGGGTGGTGACAGCAGAAACTGCCTCCTGGTTTGGAATCAAAGCCGGAATACCTGTTTTTGCCGGCGGAAGTGATTTTCTTATGGCCATACTTGGATCCGGAGTTCTGAAGCCCGGAATGATCTGTGACAGAGCCGGCACTTCTGAAGGGATAAATTACTGCTGTGCTGAGCGGCGTGAATTTCCCGGCAGAAGAACAATGCCACATGTGTCGGAAAAATACTGGAATATTTCCGGGCTTATTCCTGACAGCGGATCTCTATTTGCATGGATCCGTGAATTATCAGCTGACAGCCAATTAAATCTCAATAATTATTTGCTGACAGCTTATAAAAAGATGATGGCCGGATATGATTTTGATCTATTGCCTGTCCGTGGGAAAGGAAGCGAACTGCGGATCCTCAGGGATGATATCATCCGATATGCAGGTTCTCATTCTATGGAGGATGTGGTGGGTGCTGCCGCATATACTCTTGCCAATGCGGTTTCATGCATAATCAGAGATTTTGAGCGGAATGATCTGCCTGTTGCAGAAGTGCGGGTTTCTGGCGGCCAGGCGGCTGATACCACCTGGAATATGATAAAAAGTCTGATTACCGGCAAAAAGATCACAGTCCCTGAAATTGCAGACGGCGAACTTATGGGGTGCGCATGTGCTGCTTTCCGGGGACTGGGACTTTATGGCTCTGTCTGTGCTGCCGCTGCCGATCTGGTGCGTATCAGACCTTTCTGACAGCGTTGTACTTTTCTGTAAGTTCTGCAGCCAGCCGTTTTCCTGTAGGTGTTGTGGTGGCTCCTATTCCCTTACATGCTCTTATTATGTTGCCTGTGGTGATCATGGCATCGCACATTTCTTCCAGGGGAATCACTGCCTCGAATCCAGCCATGATTGAATTTGCTGATACAAATGCTGTGGCTGTGGCACTTAGATTCCTTGCTATGCATGGTACCTGCACTGTACCTGCGACCGGATCACAGATAAGACCTGAAAGACATTGTATTGTCATGGAAGCTGCATCACAGGACTGTTTCACTGTTCCTCCAAGCATCTGTACCAGGGCCGCTGAAGCCATGGCTGCTCCGGAGCCTATTTCAGCCTGACATCCCAGGGCACCGCCGGAGAAATTGTTTTTCTGTGCCATACATACGCCTATGGCTCCTGCGGCAAGAAATGCTTTTATTATGAGATTCTCATCAGGATTCAGATAATTGCCTGATATGGAACATGCGCCGCTGTAAATTGCCGCTGGAACTATTCCGGCAGATCCCCCTGTGGGAATGCATACTATAATGCCTGCTGAGTTGCTGTATTCCATGATTCCCAGGGCCACAGGAAGTGCTGTATCAAGGATTCCCAGTGGAAAAGTCTCAGAATTTCTGGAGTTGAATTTTTTTGCCATAATATTGGCTTTGGGTGTTATGATCCCATTTATGCTGAAATTACCCTTGAGCCCTTTCTTTATTGATTGCATACAGTTCTGCCAGAGCTGTTTCGCATGATTGAACACCTGCTTTTCTGTCCAGCCGCTGATGGCAGATTCATATTTTATTGCTGCCTGCCACAACTGCAGATCGTTCTTATCACAGTAGTCACACATTTCTGTAGCTGTCTGGAACGGAGGATTTTCTCCCTGACATACGACCGGATGCACAGGATCTATGGTCAGACTTCTCAGGATTATGCCGTCGTATTTGTCCAGCTGCTCCTGAATCTCATCATAAACAAAAGGAACCGTGGATTTTATATTCAGAAGATAATGGGACGCACTGTTCTCTGTGATCGTATAAGTCATTTTTTCCTGAATGATTTCTTTCACCATCTCATCAGGTATTTCCTTGGCGAAAATCAGCAGTTCGTAACAATCTCCTTTTATTGATACAGGAAATCCGTCGATGCTGAGTATCTCCACAGTTCCTCCTCCTGTGGAATCTGCTATGATTATCACAGATGAGCCGTCATTCCTTGTCACTGTCAGTCTGCATCCTTTCAGTGTGCCCAACCCTTCCCAGCTGGCTGTGTCGAATGTTATCTCGAGACCTGCTTTTTTTGCCTCCTTATAGCCCTTGGTGATATCGAATTTATTCAGCTCCTTGTTCAGAAGTCCGCATATCATTGCCAGGTCACTTTTTGACCCCAGATAAGTTCTTGCAAAGCTGGTGCTGGTGGCAAGTTCAGCATATATTTTGGCCGGTGTCTCTCCGGTTATCTGCCATACCAGTTTTCCTATTCTGTATGGTGCAGCTGTATTGGAGCTGGATGGGCCGGGTGCTACAGGTCCTAATGCATGGTTGAATACTGATGGAAACTGATTCATTGTCTTATTTCTCCTTTGAATCTGAATTGTTATATATGAGTGAATTATTGTAATCATCGCACCACGATTCGATGGCGGAGATTATTTCTCCCAGATATGGGGATATGTTTTTCTCTTTGTGATAGACAAGGTAAAAGTACCGGTACAGACCACCTGCTATCGGAATGGCCTTGAGCTTGCCGCTGAGAATATCATCCAGGATGATCTGCCTGGAGATAATGGATATGTCATTGGTCTGCTTGATGACATCTGCCACAAGTTTTGTGGAGTAAAGTTCCTCCACGATATTCAGATGTATGTTATTTTCCTTTGCGAAATTGGCGACTATGGCTCTGGTGGATGAATTCGGCTCATGGGTGATCATTGTGTATTTGCCCAGCTCTTCTGGATGGATGATCTTTTTTGATGCCAGCTCATGGTTTGGGTTGCATATCACGAAAAGTGCATCACGCAGCAGCCGTTTGGTGATCAGCTTGGGGTGGACGATCTCTTTTCCCACGATCCCTATATCGGTCTCAAAGTTGAGGATCTTATCCATGATATTATCAGTTGTATCCTGAAGCACAGAGATATAAGTGTTTTTCAGTTTTGAGTTTATATACGGCAGGATATTTTTCATATAATATTCGCCGAAGGGCAAAGTTGTGTAGATGCTTATGATTTCCTTGACGATCTTGTTGCCGTAGATTATCTCCTCAATGTCCTTCTTGAAATTGAAGAATGCATCGCATTTCACATACAGTGATTTCCCGACCGGTGTGAGATATATCTTTTTCTCTATTATATCCAGAAGCTTGACGCCGCAATTTTTCTGAAATGTTTTGATCTGAAGGCTGACTGCCGGCTGGCTCAGGTTGAGGTATTCCGCAGCCTTTGTTATGGATTTGTATTTCGCTATGTAATAGAATAAATTCAGATGATGTAAGTTTATTCCTTTCCCATCCATTTTCTCTCTCCTTAAAAGTTTAATGATGAATTTTGTGAATTTGATTCAATGAAATACTAAGTGGATTGTACATATTTGGTTGCTGTTGTTAATGAAAAGTTAAAAAAATAAGAAGTAGTATAAAGATTTCATATAGGCATCATTGATTATTTAAATGCAAACCATGTTTTTCCCTTAAAAATTTGACTTCACTGTTTGCCGGTCTTAGAAAGAAAGGACAAGGAGAAAAACATGAAAAAAACCTTATTGATTTTTGCGTGCTGTTTTATGTTGGTTGCCTCCGGTGCTTTCGCTACCGGCGGTGCTGAACAGACAGCCGCATCAGCCACAAAAGGTGCGCTGATGGGAACTTCTGGTATGACAGGAAGCTGGTACCCTGTAGCAGCTGCTGTTTCTAACCAGGTAAGTAAATATTCGGATTATATCCTTACTATCCAGGCTTCCGGTGGATCTGGTGAGAACATCCGTCTTATGAAACAGAAAGAGTATCAGCTTGGTATGGTCAACACTGTTATCATCAATGATGCTTATCACGGAACAGGTGACTTCAAGACAGAAGGTGCGTGGACAGATGTAAGTCGTGTCTGCAACCTTTTCCCTACAGGAATGCAGGCTGTTGTATGGAAAGACAGCAACATCAAGTCATTTGCTGACCTGAAAGGAAAGAAAGTTTCCCCAGGCTCACCAGGATCCGGTGACCTCCTCCAGTATGAGGCAGTTCTCAATTTCTATGGTCTTACAATCAACGATGTAGACTGGAGACCTCTTACACATACAGAAAGAGTAACAGCTATGCAGGACAGACAGATCGATATGGCTGGTTATGCTACAGCATGGCCATCAGGAAGTGTTATCGAGATGGCTTCCGCAAGAGAGGTCCGTCTGCTGGCACTTGCTGATCCAGTAAAGGATAAGGCTGAATTCATCAAGCAGCATCCTGCTTATGGAACAGGTATCGTCAAGGCCGGAACATACCACGGAATGGATGAGGATGTTGAGATCCTGACAACAGGCAGTATTTTTGTTGCTCTTCCTGACCTGGACGCTGACTATGTATATAACATGCTCAGCTGTATGTACAAAGGTATCGACGAGGTACAGAGCGTACACGGCATGACAAAGTACATTACAGAGGCTACTGGTGCTGACATGAGAGGAGACATTCCTTTCCATGCTGGAGCAGAAAGATATTTCAAAGAGAAAGGCATTATTAAATAAGAGGGACAGCAATGATTTTAAAAGGTGGACCTAATACTTATGGTGCCGATATCGGTATTCTGTGTTTGGAATCTTACTATTATAAGGTACCTGGACACATAAAAAATCATCATAGTTTTGACTTCCCGGTTATCTATAAGACAATTGACGGTGCAACACCAGATGTTGTGGTCAGAGATAAATGCGCCAACCTGCTTCCTAAGTTTATTGAAGGGGCAAAAGAATTGGAGGCGATGGGCGTCAAAGCTATTACCGGAAGCTGTGGCTTCCTGGCTCTTCTTCAGGATAAAATTGCGGCTCAAGTCAACGTACCAGTCTATGTTTCAAGTATTCTTCAGATTCCACTTATCTCACAGATAATCGGAAAAAAACGTCTGGGAATCCTTGTTGCAGATAAAAGCAGCTTTACACCTGATTATCTCAAAATTGCCCATGCAGAGGATGTTCCTGTGTGCGTTGCGGGAATGATCCAGCATGATGAGTTCAGAGATGTAATTATCGATAGAAAAAGAACAGACCTCGACATGGATTTGCTCCGGAAAGATGTTCTTTATGAAGTCGGAAAGCTCTATGAGGAAAATCCTGATATGGGTGCCCTTCTTATTGAGTGTACTGATCTTCCGCCTTTTGCTGTTGATATTCAGAAACTTATCAAGAAACCGGTTTTTGATATTCTTACACTCACACAGCTGGTTCATGCTGCGGTCGTAAGAAAAAATTACCCTCTTGATTGTTAATTCCTTTTTATTCGGGCCCGTCTCGCCGTTCTGGCGGGGCGTGCCTTTTTTCTACAAATTTGGAGGTTTCAATGAGTGACAAGCTCAACAACAACATGACAGTAGCTCAGGAAATGGAATTCATCCAAAAAAAGTCTGATACGCTGGAAAAACAGATTACCGGTTACAGAACTCTTGGAAAAAGAGGTATGGCGGTAATGTGCACTCTGGCTGGCTTATTTGGTCTGTTCCATTTGTGGACTGCTTGTGCAGGTCTGTACACAGCTATGATTCAGCGAAGTGTGCACCTGTCTTTTGCGCTGGTTATATGTATGCTTAAATTTTCTGCAAACAGAAACCTTGGGGCAAAAAAGGAACCATGGGGTCCGTATGCTTTCCTTGGAATAGGTATATGTACCACAATATTCCTGTATTTCTATGTTAATAAGATCACAGCTTCACTGGCTGTTCATCTGTCCTATTTTATCGTTATTGCTGTCGGACTTTTTGTGGCAAGAATGTTCACAAAAAAGAAGAGGATAGCAAAGAATGAAGAAGTAGAGAAGTCAATTTACTGGTATGACTACTGCTTTATTCTGATGAGTATCATCAGCTGCTGGTATATTACCCTCAATACTAACACTCTGGTTATGAGACAGGGTATCGTAACCTATGTTGACCAGGTCTGCGGTGTATGGCTGCTGCTCTGTATCCTGGAAGCAACCAGAAGATCTATCGGACGTGTGCTTATGGCTATTGGTATTGCCATGATTCTTTACTGCAAGTTCGGTTATCTCTGCGGCGGTGTTTTCTGGCATCCTGGTTTCAAAGTTGCCATGATCATGCGCCATTTCTACCTTACTGATGTAGGTATCTGGTCAACACCTATCGGAGTTTCTTCCACCTATATAGCAATGTTCCTTCTTTTCGGTGCCGCTCTTCATGCCACAGGTCTTGCTGAACTGCTCCTCAAGATAGCAAAAGGTGTATTCGGTTCCATGGTCGGTGGACCTGCAAAGATGGCCGTTGTTGCATCCTCTATGTTCGCAATGCTCAGCGGTTCTTCCACATCAAACGTTGCCACAACGGGTGTGATCACAATTCCTCTTATGAAGAGAACTGGAATTCCTGCTTCTCTGGCAGGTGCTGTTGAGGCTGCATCTTCCCTGGGTGGTCAGATCACTCCTCCTGTAATGGGTTCTGCAGCTTTCATCATGGCTGAATACCTTGGAGTAAGTTATCTCTCCATCGTAGTTGCTGCCGCACTTCCTGCTGCCCTTTATTATGTATCAGTTTTCACCATGATTCATTTTGAGTCACATAAGATCGGTGCTATCGGACTTCCAAAGTCTGAGCTTCCACCATGGAAAGGTGAGGCTGCAAGGAAATGTTATCTTTTCCTTCCGGTAATCATTCTTGTGACACTTCTCATCCTCGGATTCTCTGCTCTGTATGCTCCGTTTGCAGCATTCATCGCAGCGATCGTCCTGAGTATGTTTGACAAAAAGACAAGACTGACTCCTAAGAAGTTCTTCGATGTTCTCAGCAATGCAGGACAGACACTGACAGTTGTTGCCATCCCTTGTGCCGCTGCCGGATTTGTTGTAGGAACAGCCGGACTTACAGGTCTTACACCTGCTCTTACATCTCTGCTCACAACATTGTCTCAGAATAACTTTGTGCTGACACTGGTCCTCACTATGCTTCTCTGTCTCCTCCTGGGAATGGGAGTTCCTACTACAGCCAACTACATCCTGATGACAATCATGACAGTTCCTATCATGGTCAAGGTAGGCGTTATGCCGCTGGCAGCCCACCTGTTCTGCTTCTACTTCGGTATTATGTCAGAGCTGACACCTCCAGTAGCTATCACATCTTACACAGCATCTGCAATTGCAGGTGCTCCATTCTGGCCTACAGCCTTTAATGCCGTCCGGCTGGCAGCCGTTGCATACATCGTTCCTTACATCTTTGTATTCAACACATCACTGCTTCTCGGAACTCAGAAATTCACAGCAGGTGTATTCCTGGTTGTCGTCACAGCTTGTATCGGCGCATTGAGCTTCTCGATCGGTATGGCCGGCTTCATCAGAAGAAAGATGTTCCTGTGGGAACGTTTCCTGATCTGTATCGGAGCCTGTCTGGCCATCAAACCTGGAACACTGACAGATATCCTGGGCATTGGAATCATCGGATTTGTATTCGCAATGCAGTGGCTTTATAAGAAAAATCCTAAAAATTACAAAAAAGTAATTGGGGCTTAAATAAGGAGATATTAAAATGAAACTTAAACTTAGATATCTTTCTCACGAAGATATACTTTCAATGAAAATTGGTTTTGACTTTGTCGTAAAGACAGTTGAAAAAGTTCTTACTGAACATTCTGAAGGTTATTATGTGAACCCTAAGAAACCTGCCATACATCCGGATCCGGTATCTTTCCTTCATGCTATGCCTGGTTATCTTCCAAGACTGGAAGCTGCCGGTGTAAAATGGGTAAGCGGATTCTCTGCAAATGCTGCCAAGAAACTTCCTGGTATCACAGGACTTACGATCATCAATGATGACAAGACAGGTTTCCCCATTGCAGTTCTTGACTGTGCATGGACAACAGGTATCAGAACAGGTGCCGTATCTGCAGCAGCTGCAAAACGTCTTGCACCACGGAATGCAAAAGTTTTCACTATCATCGGAACAGGTATTCAGGGAAGAGTTCATGCGGCTAACTTCCCATCAGTAATTCCTACACTTGATACAGTTAAAGTATTTGATGTTAACCCTGCTATGGTTGAGTCTTTCAAAAAATATGTTCAGTCAAAGACAAAGCTGAATGTAATTGTAGAACCTACAGCTGAGGCAGCAATCAGGGATTCTGACATTGTTATCACATGTACCGGAAAGATCACAGAACCTATTTTCAACAGAGAATGGGTAAAGAAAGGTGCTCTTGTTATGCCTGTTCATTCCAGCGGATGGACAAAGGATTATCCTTTCAAGGCTGACAAATTCATCGTTGATGACTGGAACCAGTTCAGAGAGTCAAATGTTGATGATAAGGGATATTATCTGACACTTCCTGATCCTTATGCACAGCTTGGTGAGATCATCAGCGGAAAGAAACCTGGCCGTGAGAATGATGAGGAGACTATCCTTGACCACAACTATGGTCTTGCTATCCATGATATCGCTCTCTGCAAGGATCTTCTTGCTGTTGCTGAACAGAAGAATATCGGAACAGTTCTTGATTATATGGATACAGATCTTGATGTTGTCTGATTAATTCGCGTTAGTTCTTGATTTTTTGTTCCTTGCCCCTGTATTCTTTATACAGGGGTTTTTTATGTCCTCAGAAGAAAACAGTGCTGATAAGAAATTGAAGAGAGTCTCCTTCCTTGAATATGCTCCGCATACACCCGGAGTATATATTATGCGTAACAGCGGCAAGATCATTTATATCGGAAAGGCCAAGAATATTTTCCGCAGAGTCTCCTCATATTTCACCGGGGATAAGGATGTGAAGACTGCCCATCTGGTGAGCAAGATAGAAGATATCGAGTATATCATAACAAAAACAGAGTACGAGGCACTGATTCTTGAGAACAACCTGATCAAAAAATGGAAGCCCAAATATAATATCTGTCTGAAAGATGGCAAGACTTATCCCGTAATTAAAATAACCAATGAGCCATTTCCTTCTGTCTGCAAGACAAGGTATATTTATGATGACGGGGCATCTTATTTCGGTCCATTCCCAAGTGTTGAAGTTATAGAGCGCTATCTGGAATTCATAAAGAAACGGTTCCCTCTGAGGAAATGCCGAGGAGAGCTTAAAGCCAGAAAAGATCCATGCCTTTATTATCATCTGGGGCGGTGTATGGCTCCATGCTGCGGCAGGGCTGACCAGAAAGAATACAACAGTTATATAAAAAAAATAAAGACCCTGCTGTCTGGCAATACAAAACCACTGATATCTGAGATCACGAAGAAAATGACTGAGAGTTCAAAGGCTCTGGATTTTGAGAAAGCTGCGGAATACCGTGATTTTATATCTGCTGTCAATGCTCTGGTATCTGAGCAGAAAGTGCAGGATTTCAATGCTGAGAGCCGTGATTATATTGCGGCAGAAAATGATGGTGATTATACCGCTTTTGTCGTTCTTCAGATGCGTGGTGGAAAGCTGGCCGGCAAGTCTGTTTTTATCTCCTGTGTGGCGAATATGGAGGATGCATCCACGCAGTTTTTCATACAGTATTATTCTCAGTTCAGAAATATTTCCATGGGAATGACCGCTCTGCCAGGTGAGATTTTTACTAATATCATGCCGGAGACCGATTATCTGAAGCAGTATTTTTCTGAGATGGAATTTCCTGATATTCCTGTGCTGCTGCCTTCTTCTTCCAGAGATGTTTCCATGGTGAATATGGCATCTGAGAATTGCAGGATGGAGCTGTATAAGAAGAACAGAATGGTCAGTATGGAAGATGCTTTGTTGGAATTACAACAGAAATTGGATCTTCCAGTGCTGCCTAAAAGAATTGAGGGTTTTGATATCTGTCACATGGGTGGAACCAAAACTGTTGCCTCCATGGTCTCTTTTTTTAATGGCAAACCTGATAAATCCCAGTACCGTTCTTTTCATATAAAGTCACTGCCGGATGGATCCATCGATGATTATCAGTCTATGCGTGAAGTCATTGCCAGGCGTTATACCAAGGTTTCCAATGAGGAGCTGAAGGAGCCTGACCTGATTTTGGTGGATGGCGGAAAGGGGCAGCTCAATGCGGCGCTTCATATTCTGAAGATCCTGGAAATGGAGCATATAGCCATCGCTGGTCTTGCTGAAAAAAATGAGGAGATTTTCCTGCCTGGGAAAAAGGAGCCGGTGGTGCTGCCTAGAACTTCTCAGGCTCTGAAGATACTGCAGAATGTGCGGGATGAGTCTCACCGTTTTGCCAACCGTTTCAACCAGCAGCTGCTGAAAAAAGATCTGAATCTCTCTGAACTGGAAAAAATACCGGGCATAGGAGAGGTGCGCAGTAAAAGGCTGCTGGAAACTTTTGGAAGTCTGGACAGTATAGTTTCTGCTTCTCCATATAAAATTTCTGAAGTGGCCGGTATTCCATTGGAAGCTGCTGAGAAATGTATAGAATATCTTAGAAAATAAGTCTGTCAGAAACTGCTGGAAAATATGGATTCTTCTGAGGGTTTCCCTTTTTTTGCCATGATCTCATATATGAATACCGGAAAATAAAGTTCCTGCAGTTCTATCCTGACACTTCGGAACAGCTGGTCATAGTAATAGCAGCGGCTCAGAATCTGTTCTGTTTCTCTGGTCGAATAGCGTCTGCTTCCTGTGTTATATACGGCCTGTCCTTTTCTGGCTCTTACTCCTATTTTTGTAAAGGCATCGACTGGTGTGTATTTGTCATCCAGCATGGTCTTGAATTCCAGAAATCTTTTGAACTGCCATGTCAGTCCGGCCAGAAGTTGTATAGGTGCTCCCTCTGCTGATCTCATTATATTCTGCGCTATATCCAGCGTTTTTTCCAGTTCCCCTGACAGTATATTGTCAAATAGGGAGAAAACATTCTCCTCTCTGTTATAAAACAGAAAATCTTCTATTTCTTCACCGGTCAGTCTTTTTCTGTCAGAAAAGAACAGCAGCAGTTTGTCACATTCGTTTTTGACTGAAAGAGTATTGCTCTCAGAATTTGCAGCGATAAGTGATGCACCTGCCTGATCCAGAGAAATATTATGGCGGCTGAAATAATTCAGCGCAAAACTTTTCCGCCTGCTTTCATCCAGCTCCCAGAATATTTTTTTCTCTGCTGCGGCTTTTTCCAGCTTGGGATCAGCTTTTGTCCCCTGGTCAGTGAAGATCATCACTGTGTCATCCGCAGGTCTGGCAAGATACTGGAGAAACAGCTCGATATCTTTTTTCTTCAGTTCGGAACAGTCGTTTATGATGATTATCTTGAAACTGGAGAACATGGACATGCCCTCAGCTGTATCGATGACCTCGGACATATCAGTATCATAAGGATAGTAAGTGAATTCTTCTGTTCCGTCTCCGTATTTTTTTATGATCTCATTTTTTATGCCTGATATGTATTCTTTTTTCTCACCTATCTCAGGTCCCAGCAGGATATAACTGTTTTTAAGCATAGCTTCTCACCAGGTAGACAAGTTTTCCTACTACTCTGACATTGCTGGTATAAATAGGCGGGTATATGGGATTTTCAGCCTGAAGTCTGACTCTGTTCTGCTCATTGAAGAAACGTTTCAGTGTTATGGACTCATTATTCAGCAGTGCCACCACTATGCTGCCGTTTTCTGCTGTTTCCTGCTGAACAAGAATTGCTGTGTCGCCGTCCAGAATACCGGCATCTTTCATGCTGTCGCCTTTGACCTTCAGTGCGAAGTGTGTTCCGTGCCCCAGAACATTTTCAGGAATTGCGACATAACCATCCAGATTCTGTTCTGCCAGAAGAGGCAGACCTGCTGCCACATTGCCCAGTACAGGTACTCTGACGATAGACATATTGTCATTGGTGATGCCTATGGATCTTGAGCGGTGGCTGTCAGCTGTGATGAACCCCTTTTTGCGCAGAGCTATAATATGGTCATAAGCTCCCCGCACAGACATGGAGAAATGGTCTGCCACATCTCTGGTCGATGGGGCATAGGAATGGAGGATCTTGTATTTTTTTATGAAATCCAATACCTGTGTCTGGCGTTCTGTGAGCTTTTTCATTAATTATTCTTCTTCAAATTTCCTTTCAAAAACATTGCTGATCGCATCGACTGCTTCCTGCTCATCAGGTCCCTCTGCCTTAAGAGTAAGGGTAGTCTGGTATGTGGCGGCAAGAGTTATGATTCCCATGATCGATTTTGCATTGACCACCTCGTCATCCTTGGTGAATGTTATATCTGATTTGAATTTGTTCGCAACTTTTACGATCATTGCAGCTGGTCTCGCATGGATACCGGCACGGTTTGCAATTACAACTTCCTTTGTCACCATGATTATTCCTCCCCGAATTTATGCTCATTATTATAAAAAGAAGAAATATTTTTGGCCTCAAGCCATTGTATAGATCTTCTGTTGAATTCTTTTGCTGAGAAATATCCCATACTTTTCAGTCTCTCGTTCATTGCTGCGGTCTCAATGATGATTGGGATATTTCTTCCCGGTTTGACCGGAATGACCAGACTTGGAATCTGTATTCCCAGAATGTCTGTGGTTATATCATCAGTCCCCAGCCGGTTGTATTCCTTGTTGTTGTCCCATTCTTCCAGGTTGACGACAAGCTGTATCTCTTTCTGGTCCCGGACGGCACCTACTCCGTACAGATGGGTTATGTTGATTATTCCCAGACCGCGGATCTCCATATGATGTGCCAGTTGCTGGTTGTTGCCCCGTCCTACCAGGCTGTTGCCGTATACATTTCTGACTTCCACAATGTCATCTGCTATCAGCCGGTGTCCTCTCTCAATAAGTTCCAGGGCAGTCTCACTCTTTCCTACTCCGCTTTTACCCTGTATGAGAATACCTATTCCGTAGACTTCCACCAGAACACCGTAAATAGTCTGTTTAGGAGCGAATACAGCTCCCAGTATTCTGGCCAGACGGCGTGTCAGCTCAGTGGAAGAGAGCGGCGTCTCAAGAAGCGGACACTGGGCTTTGGATGCGATTGCCTTGATTTTTTCTCCAGGATGAAGCCCTGTGGAAAATATGCAGCATGGAATCTGGTAAGAAAAAAACTTTTCGATATTCTCAAGATTGTTTTCTTTTTCCATCTTCTGGATAAAGGAGGATTCTCTTTTGCCGAAGATCTGGATCCTCTGATATGTGAAATCGTCAAAGAAACCTATCAGCGCGAGACCAGGTCTGTCCAGATAGGAAAGTGTTATTTCCTTTCCCAGCCCCTGACGTCCGGCAACGCATTTCAATGAAAGAGCATCATTTTCTTTTAGATCCAGATCCAGAAGATCCAGCACTGTGAATTTCTTCATAACTGTGAATAAATATATATAATAAAAAACTAAAAGGGAAGAGTTAAATCCCTTCCCTTTTGATTAATTATTTATCCTGTATTTTTTCTTTTTCCCTGACAAGCTTGGTTTTGATTTTCTCCTGCAGCCTGTCTATGGCATTGAAGAGTTCATGGTCTTCCGCCTGGATGAAACATGGATTGCCCCATCGGAAGATCATGTTTGCCTTTAGGATGTAAAGATCATTCTGCCGTTCTATCGAAACTGACAGTTCTGACACATTATCCTCTGCTGCCTGCAGCCTTGCGATTTTTTTCTCAAACTGAACTTTTGTCTTCTCTGAAATCTCGTAGTGGATACCTTTCAGTTCAAAATTCATAGGATACCTCCTTATCTGAAAATCCTACCTCTGAAACGAAGAAGCTATATCCAGCTCCTTCCTGTATTTTGCCACTGTTCTGCGGGAAATGTTTATTCCCTGCCCATTAAGAATATCTGAGATTTTCTGATCTGAAAGCTTTTTGCCCTCCTTATTTTGTTCAATTATATCATGGATTCTGAATTTTACACTTTCTTTTGATAGATTTTCTGAAATATTTGATGTGAAGAAATAACTCATGAGGAAGATTCCCCAGTCAGTCTGGACATAGTTTTTTGAAGTGACTCTGGATACAGTGGAATCGCTGACTCCCATATCCGCTGCTATGTCATGCTGGGTAAGCGGCGCAAGTGACTTCGGGCCATTCATAAAGAAATCCTGTTGTCTGTTCACTATGGCACTGGCTGTCCTCAGAAGTGTATTGTTCCTGTTTTCCACAAGGCTGATGAAAGCTTTGGCCTCCCTGACTTTTTCAGTGACGAATTTTTTAGCTTCAGGATTTTTTTCTCCCTGCTTTTCAAATGAAGAATTTATTCTTAGTGAAGGAATAGTATCATCCAGCAGGAAAATTTCTATGCCTTCCTTGCCTGATGTGATTTTAAGTGCAGGAATGATATAATGGGGCTGATCCTGAGAAAAATTGGCTCCGGGGTATGGACTGAGCTTCCTTATGAATTCAAGTATTTCCAGAACTTTTGCCTCTGATATTTTCAGGGACTGGGCAATTTCTCTGTACTTCTTTTTTCCCAGATCTTCAAAATGATTCTTGAGTATATCAATTGTATGTGACGGTGCATCCTCCCGCAGCGATGCCTGAACTTCCAGTGATTCTCTGTAGCCGTCAGTACAGGTGCCCGGAGGATCCAAAGTGGATATGAGCTTGGCTGCTCTGCTGATGATTTCAGGAGGAAGATCCTTTACCACGGTCTCCGGTTTTTCGATATTAAAGCCGTTTTCATCAAGATTCTGGATCAGCAGTTCACCGGCCTCTATGATCCTTGGATCTGTTTTCTGGACATGAAGCTGGAACAGAAGATGTTCTTTGAGTGTTTCAGGTCTGGAAACTGTGGCTGCTATGATGTCATCATGGGATTTTTTCCTGCTGCATTTCAGAGCCGGGTTTGACTGCACTTCTTCCTTGATCCTGTCATGAAGGTCCTGGATAGGCATGGCAATTATATCCATCTGCTGATACAGTTGCGGGGATATAATCTGTTTCTGTGCTGTTGTAAGTATCTGTCCCTGATGCTGCATATAGTCATTATACACTTAAATCAGTTTTTTTGATACTATATGATGCTGTACGCCGCAAATAGTAGAAATATTACTGTATTGCGAAAAAAGCTATTGCATTATATTATGAAATTCATGAGACAGTATCTTGATCTGGTTAAGTATGTTCTTGATAACGGTGTACGGAAAGTGAACCGCACAGGTGTAGCCACTTTGAGCTGCTTTTCGGCATTTTATAAGATTGATCTGGCAGAGGGTTATCCTTTGCTGACCACAAAAAAAATCTATTTTAAATCTATGCTCAGAGAACTTTTCTGGTATCTCTCAGGAGAGGAGCATATCAGAAATCTCAGACAGTATACAAAAATCTGGGATGCATGGGCAGATGAGGAAGGACATCTGGAGACTGCATATGGACGGTTCTGGCGCCGTTATCCGGTTCCTGAGAAAGGGCTGGACGGTGAGAACTGGGGCAGCCGCTGGGTCACAGAAGATCCTGTCACAGGAATGAAGACCTTTGATCAGATACAGTATATAATTGATTCCCTGAAGGAGATCAGGGAGAATCCTGAGTCTCCGTCTCTGCGTAGGCTGGTGGTGACTGCCTGGCATCCGGCCAATGCGGCTGAGAGCAAATTGCCGCCATGCCATTATACATTCTGTTTCAATGTTTCCGGCAATAAGCTGAATTGTCATCTGACCCAGCGTTCTGCTGACATAGCTCTTGGAGTCCCATTCAATATTGCCTGCTATTCTCTGCTGACTATGATGATAGCCAAGGAGACTGGGTTTGTGCCTGGTGAGTTTGCCCACACACTTATTGATGCCCACATATATGAGAATCATATCGAAGGATTGAAAGAGCAGCTTAAACGTACTCCGGGGCCGCTGCCGCAGATCAGAATAGCGGATAAACCATTCAATGAACTGACTTATGATGATATCCAGCTGATAGGATATGAACCGCAGGATTTCATCAGATTTGATGTGGCGGTCTGATATATGAAAGAGATAAATATCATTGCGGCCATGACCAAGAAAAGAGTTATCGGTCTGAACGGAACATTGCCATGGAGACTGCCTGAAGATCTTAAGCTGTTCAAGAAATTCACTACAGGAAATATTGTCATCATGGGACGCAAGACCTTTGATTCCATCGGCAGACCGCTTCCGAACAGAAAAAATTTTGTAGTCTCTGCCCATATCGGAGAAGAAGATAAAAAAGCAGGAGTATTTTATTTTCAGACTCTTGAGGATGCAATAAATGTAGCTCAGAATGAATCAGGCGGAATTTTCATCATAGGCGGAGCATCGATATATACCCAGGCACTGGGAAGGGCTGACCGGCTTTATATTTCCATGGTGAAGAAAGATTTTGATGGTGATACCTATTTCCCGGAAATAAAGCCTTCTGAATGGCATGTTGTATCCACTGAAGAACATGATGGATTTGATCTTTATATTTATGAAAGGAACTGACAGCGATGAACATGGAAGATTTGAAACTTGAGATCAAGAAAGTGATTATATCATCACTGGAACTGGAAGATATGAAACCTGAGAATATCGTGGATTCCGAGCCGCTTTTCGGTGCAGGTCTGGGGCTGGATTCCATTGATGCTCTGGAACTTGGAATTGCCCTGAAGAAAAAATTCGGTATCTCTTTTTCTGCAGAAAGCAGCCAGAATAAGAAGCATTTTGCCTCTGTAGACGCACTGGCAGCTTATATTTCAGGAGAATTAAAATGACCAAAGAAGAAATTTATAAAAAGCTGGTGGAAATATTTGTCCAGGAATTTGATATGGATGAGTCTAAGATCTCCCCTTCCTCACTTGTGGTGGAGGATCTTGATCTGGACAGCATTGATGCGGTGGACATAATTGTCAAAATGAAGCAGGTCCTCCCGGTCAAGCTTAACGCGGAGGCTTTCAGACAGGTCCGCACAGTAGAGGATATAGTCAATATTCTGTACGATTATTCAAAATAAGATGCTGGGTGTTTTAGCCGGTATTTTTCCTGTTATTGTATTTTTATCTCTGGTGGTGCTGAAAATACCGCTGAGATTATTTTTTCTTGCTGTGTTTATTTCAGGAGTCCTGATCCTGGTTTTTACTGCGGCTGGCAGAACTTCCGGGAGAAAATACAGAAAAAAAGGATTGCAGTATTTCTTTGCTGTTTTTCTGGTCGTTGCAGGTCTTGTTGCTGTTCTGTCAGGTTCCGGTATCCTGCTGAAATTTTATCCTGTTGCTGTAAATGCCGTTTTTCTGGTGCTGTTCGGTCATACTCTGTTTGTTCCGCCATGCATCATTTACCGGTTTGCCACGCTGTATGATAGATCCATCAGTCATTCCATGTACAGGAAAAGGGTGGAGAAATATTGCTGGAAAGTGACAGTCATTTGGTGTATATTCTTTATAATAAATGGGAGCATTGCCTTTCTGTCCGTATATGACAGATCATATAAATGGTGGGCAGTTTATAATGGCTGCATTTCTTATATATTGATGGGAATTCTTTTTGCAGGAGAATTTCTGGTCAGAAGGATCGTTCAGAAAAGTATGAAGACAGAGATCATTCCCCTTTCAGAGATAAAAGCATCATCCAGGAATATGGATTCCATTGTCACATATGAAGGGAAATTTTCAGACGGTAAGTATAAGACCTGGTCTGATTTCCTGAATGACTGCAGCCGGATGAGAAATATGCTGGAGAGGGAGCAGGCCGAAAAATGGATCCTTCACTGTGAGGACTGTTACTTTTTTTATGTGACTTTTGCAGCATTGCTCCAATGCCATAAACAGGTGATGCTCACAGCCAATATTGCCCCGGCTTTCCTTGCTGAAATATGGACTCAGGGTGTTGGATTTCTCACCGATCAGAAAATAGATGATGCTGTGTACATCCCGGATGTGCTGGCGCATGAGAGATCTGATTCTGCTGAACTGCCACGGATAGATGCTGAGAAAACCGTGATCTATATGTATACATCCGGCAGTACCGGAAGACCCAAGGCAGTATTGCAGCGGCTGAGGGAATTTGAGAATGACAATGCTTTCATACTTTCCATGTGGAAAGAAGAGTTTTATAAAAGAAAAGTCTGTTCCTGTGTCAGCCAGCATCATATTTATGGACTGCTTTTCTCATGTATGCTGCCGTTTGCGGCAGGAATTCCTTTCAGACGTGACCGTATAATGCAGCCAGAGGGATTTGAAGTGCTGGATGATGATTCATATATGATCATTGCGACTCCTGCATTTCTGAAACGTACATTGGAAAATGTATCCGGAAGACTCCATTTGAAGGATCCTATGATTTTCACTTCCGGTGGTGTTCTTACACCTGAGGTCGCTGAGCAGACAGACAGAATATTCGGTTTCTGGCCGGTGGAAGTCTATGGCAGTACAGAGACTTCCGGAATTGCTTACAGACAGTCAAAGAATGGGCTTGAATGGACTCTCTTTGCGGATGCGCAGATATGGAAGAACAGTGACGGATGCCTTGTGATCAGATCACCATACATCAGTGACCCGGCTGGCTTTGAGACAGCTGATCTGGTGGATATCAGGGATGATGGGAAGTTCTTGCTGCTGGGCCGTTCTGATTCTGTGGTAAAGATAGAGGAAAAAAGGATTTCTGTGACAGAAGTGGAGAACCGGCTGAATCAGTGTGAGTTTGTGAAAGACAGCTGTGTTATTGCCATGTCTGACAGGCGGCAGTATCTGGCTGCGGCTGTTGTTCTTAATGAGAAAGGACTGGATAAATTCAAAGATACAGAAAAATATCTTATAAACCGTTATTTCAGAGATTATCTGGCTGGTTTTTTCGAGTCTGTGGTGATTCCGCGGAAATGGCGTTATGTTGATGCGGTACCTCAGAATGCTATGGGAAAACGCCGGAAAGATGAGATAAAGGCTTTATTTGCGGAAAATACAAATCCTGCTCTTCCGGGTGTGATATTCAGGGCTGTGGAATCCTCAGATTCAAAGGTGCTGCTGGAAGTGCGTGTCGTGTCTGCCAGTCCTTATTTTGACGGACATTTTCCCGAGAAGCAGTTTCTGCCGGCAGTGGCTCAGTTCCATATTGTTGCCGTATTTCTCCGTAAATATTTTTATGCCGATGTATCCCTTGTTGAGACAAAGAGAATAAAATTCTGTTCACCGGTTTTTCCTGATATGCCGGTGATGCTTCAGCTGAAATATGATGCCGCTGATAACAAAGTGAATTTTTCTTATAAGAGTATTGATGGTATTAAAGAATATTCCAGGGGCACTTTCTTTATCCGGAGTGAGAAGTGAGAGATTCTGACTATGTGGTGGTGATCCCTGTTTACAATCATGGCAGCACTGTAATGCCGCTGGCTGATTTTTTCACTGAAAAAAAACTGCCGCTTATTCTGGTGGATGATGGCAGTAATGAAAAAACAAAGGAATATCTGCGGAAGGTAAAGGAAAAATATCCTTCTGTAACTTTGATAACTCTTGCCAGAAATGGTGGCAAAGGTGCTGCCGTCCTGGCCGGATTGGATGAAGCAGCAAGCCAGGGATATTCATATATTCTGCAAGTCGATGCGGATGGTCAGCATGATGTTCTGATGACCGATTCATTTCTTGATGCTTCCTGTGCACATCCTGATGCCGTGATATGCGGTTATCCTGTTTATGACCATTCTGTTCCGGCAATAAGGAAAATAGGTCGGAAACTGACCTGCGGCATGGTGGTCGCAGAAACCTGGAGCCATGATATTAAAGATGCTATGTGCGGATTCAGGATTTATCCGGTAAAGTCTGTATTCCGTGTGAAAGATGATATCAGGACATTCCGGATGGGATTTGATCTGGAAGTTATGGTCAGAATGGCCTGGCTGAAGATACCGGTCATTTCCATGCCGGTCAGGGTGACTTATCCCCAGGATGGAATTTCAAATTTCAGGATGTTCCGTGATAATCTTGAGATCAGCAGAATTCATACGGCGTTATTCATAGGAAAGCTGTGGCGGAGCATCAGACATGGCTGAGAAGCATTGGTCGGATTTTGAGGATAAGGGTTCTCCATGGCAGATGAGGCTGACCATGTTTTTCCTGAAGATCATTCCGGTGAAGATTTTACGGATGATGGCAGTTCCCGTGGGATATTCTTATTATCTTTTTGCACCTGTGCAGCGTACTTTCGTAAGAGAATATCTGCGGAGAGTATGTCCTGAAAAGAAACTGCCTGTCTGGAAACCTTTTTTGGCTTTTGCCATTACTGTCATTGAGAAAGCCCAGTCCTGGGCCGGTAAGATTCCTGTATCGTGTTTCAGATTCTGTGAAGACAGTATTGATGAGTTCACCAAAGATTTTCGTAATGGCCGCGGTGCGGTGCTTGTCTGCTCACATCTTGGCAATATGGAAATGGTCAGAGCGCTGGCATCTGCCGGAAAACTGGACAGAACCAGACTGCCGAAGATTATTGCGATTGTGGATTTTGCGGTGACATCCAATTTCAATGAGATGATGCAGAAGATCAATGGGGATTTTGTGCTGAATCTTATAAATGCGGATGAGATAGGACCTGATACTGTTATCAGACTTCAGGAACATATTGCAGACGGTGGTCTTGTGGTCATTGCAGGAGACAGAAGCACTAAGAAATCATCAGATAATGTTCATGCTGAATTTTTAGGTAAGAAAGCTGAATTTCCGCTGGGACCATTTCTTCTTTCCGTTCTGCTGGATCGGAATCCATATTTTATTTTCGCACTCAGGGAGAAAGATCTTGGTCTGGATGCTTTTTATGATATCCATGTGCATAAATCTGAGATCGCATCAGCCAGTACCAGAAAACAGAGGCATGAGCAGGCTGGAAAAATTGCCATGGAATTTGCTGCACTGCTGGAAAAGTACTGCAAAGAATATCCTTTCCAGTGGTATAATTTTTATGATTTTTGGGAGAAATGCGATGAGCTGTAATATATGTGCGGATGTTGAGCATAAGGTTGAGTTTTATGATGTGGATTCAATGGATGTGGTCTGGCATGGTAATTATGTTAAATATTTTGAGAAAGCCAGATGTGCATTGCTGGATAAGATAGGTTATGGCTATAAGCATATGCGGGAAGATGGCTTTGCATTTCCTGTCACATCTTTGAAAATCAAATATATACGTCCTCTTTTTTTTCAGCAGGAAGTCATGATCAGGGCAGAACTTCTGGAATATGAGAACAGGCTGAAGATACAGTATTTTATTTATGATAAGAAAAGTATGGAGCTTACGACTAAAGGAGAGAGCATACAGATGGCTTTTGATATGAGCAGAAAAGAATCCTGTTTTGACTGTCCGACCCGGCTTGTTGAGCAGGTAAGAAAAATCAGCGGAGAAAACAGATGAGAGTTCTGAGTTTTTTCCTGGTGTTTTTCTGTCTCATCCTGTCCCCATTGTCTGCTGCGGATCCTGATCAGATCCTGGAACAGCTTTATTCCGAAGTGCTGAGCCATGATATAGTGCAGGGGGAATATATCCAGAATAAGGTTCTCAGAAAGATCAATCATACCATATCTTCCAGAGGAACTTTTGTCATTGAGGCCGGACATGGCATTCTTTTCAATGTTAAGGAACCTTTTGCCTCGGATATTGTTGTTGGACGGGACAGACTGGTGCAGCGAATGCCGGATGGGACTGTCAGTATTATGGATGGTTCAGAGAATGCGATATTCAGACAGATGGCTGATATTGTCAGTTCTGTTTTTATGAATGATCTTCAGCAGCTGAAGAAAAATTTTGATGTGTCAGTCGAGAAAAAAGACGGCAGTTATGTTATCAGTCTGATTCCTTTTGATTCTTTGCTTCATGGGGCTATCCCGCTGATAGTTATCGGGGTGTCAGATGCTGTGGATTCTGTGCTGCTCCATGAAGGTAATGGAAATACCGTGGAATATATTTTCAGCGGACATACTTATCCTGAACGGCTGGGGGAATATGAAGAATCGCTTTTCAGCCTTCAGTAAGATCTGCGCTTATTCTGCTGTTTATCTCATAATTCTGCTTCTGGCTGTTTTCAATGGTTTCAGAATAAATACAAGTTTTTACAGTCTGTTTCCTTCGTCAGAAAATATTGGAAAAGTTGATGATAAGATACTTCAGAACACTTCTCCTGCTGTGAATATACTTGTAGGGCATGAGGATTTTGCTGTTGCGGCGGAACAGGCCTCCCGATTTTATGATATTTTCAAAGATTCCGGAATCTTCAGCACACTGGTTTTATATACGGATGATCCTGGAATATCTGAATTGCAGGAATATCTTTTTGATCACAGATATATGCTGCTGGATAATGATCTGATAAATGATCTGGAAAATGGTGATGTTGGCCATGTCAGTGATTCTGCGCTGGCTGCAGTTTATGGGGCTTTTACTTTTACTGACCTTAGTCTTCTGGCAGAAGACCCTTTCATGCTGACAGAACATAGCATGAAAAGATTTGTTTCTGGAATTTCAGGGAATCTCCAGTTCCGGCAGAATATGCTGACAGGAGAATCTGGCGGTAAAAAATATATTCTGATCCGTGGAAAGGTTTCTGATTCAGCTCTTGCTTTTTCAGGACAGAACGGACTTGCCAGACTTTATGATAAGGCTTCTGAACTGAACAGACTCTCCGGTGCTGAATTTATGTTCTCCGGTGTTCCTTTCCATAGTTATGAAAGTTCCAGAAATGCCAGTCACGAAATATTCTGGATAAGTATCCTTTCCATTGCCGGTGTGGTGATCCTTCTGATCTTTGCATTCCATTCCATCCTGCCGGTATTTGTATCTGTGGTGAATATTCTTGTTTCCCTGCTGTTTGCCATAGCTTCCGTGGTCGTTTTTTTCGGGAATATACATATCCTTGCCTTTGTTTTCGGCACTACACTGATCGGAATAAGTATAGATTATTCAATACATTATTTTATTGCCTCCGGATACAGGCATAATTTCAGAGGACTGATAATAAACTGTATTTCCACTGAGATAAGCTGGCTTTTCCTGATGCTGGCACCATTCACACTGCTCAGGCAGATCGCACTGTTTTCTGCCGTGGGACTGCTGTGTTCTTTTATAGGCGTGTATTGGTTTTATCCTCTGCTGAATGTTTCCTGCCGGCGGATGGAAAGTGTCAGGACTGCTGCGCTCAGACGGAAGAATGCCGGAATTGCCTTGTTATGTATGAGCATGATACTGGTGACAGTGTCACTGGGTGCAGGTATCAGAATAAAAAATGATCTGACTGGAATGTACAGAATGTCAGATTTTCTCCAGAAATCAGAGAGGACAGTGGCAGAAGTGCTGGATTTTCATTCTGGCGGTGAATATATCATTGTATCAGAAACCTCAGAACAGGAACTGCTTGAGAAGGAAGAGGCACTTTGTACCGTGCTTATGGATGAGAAAAAGGCTGGAGATATTGGCGGATTCACAGCTATATCCCAGTATATTCCGTCAGTCAGGACCCAGATGAAAAGTTATGCCGCCGTATCTGCTCTTATCTCAGAATCATCAGTGCAGTTCTGTAAGCTTGGATTTTTGCCAGATGAGATGAGCAGTAAGCTTGCAGCTGATTATAGATCCGGAAGCAGTGACTTTATTGTGCTTGATTCGGATGTCCCGGCATTCTTCCATGAGATATGTGATAATCTTTACCTTGGTGATATAGATGGAAAGTTTTTTTCTGTTGTTTTTCCAACAAAAGTGAAAAACCCAGCACTGCTGAAAGAAAGAATAAGCGATCTTGATAATGTTATTTTCTGTTCCAAAGTCAATGACATAAGCGGTAAACTGGACAGTCTGACCAGAATGACACTGATTTTTATAGCTTTTTCATATATCTGCATATTGGCTATTCTTTTCTGTATTTACAGAAAAAAAGCTCTGATCCTTGCGGCTGTTCCTGCTGTCATTATTCTGACACTGCTGGCATTGGTCACTTTTGCAAATGGCGGTGTGGATTTCTTCTCTGCCGCAGGAATAATCCTGGTATTTGGACTTGGACTGGATTATCTTGTTTACAGTGCTGAAGGGGCTGTGTCCGGAATTCCGGATGTGACATCAAAAGCTACCCTGTTCTCTTTCATCACCACAGAACTTTCTTTCGGGGCGCTGGCATTCAGCAGCTTTCAGCCAGTGCATATTTTCGGTATCACTGTTGCTGCAGGACTTGGAATTGCATATCTTTTTTCTGTTTTTACAGCAAGGATCTATTCAGATAAAATTTGATGCTTCCAGCTTGAACTCTGGTATTCTGGTACTGTAGTAATATGGATAGATATTCTGCAGGGCTGGCTTTTCTGAGAAGATCATTGACAGCATATAATCCTCTGCCCTGAAAACTGCTGCATACAGTGGATCTGTATATCCTGATATCAGCAGTTCAGATTTTTTTACTGTGAAGACCGGCGACCGGTTTATTTCAGACACGCCCATTCCATGCATTTTCAGGAACGCCTCTTTCAGGGTCCACAGCATATAATATCTAGTCTCATCAATATCTTGCAGTTCTTCATGGTGGAAACAGCGTTCTGCTGTCTTCAGGTTTGTGCGGCGTCTCATATACTGTATATCGCATCCGGTGATTCCTTCTGCTGTGATTGTGCAGGCTGCCAGATTTCTGGAGTGTGATATGTTAAAATCTGCGTATGGATAATTCAGAAATATAGGGCGTCCTGACGGTGTTGCTGTCAGATTGTGTATATTTCCTGTGAATTCCAGGGACATTATTGAGATCAGTTGCTGCCCGCAGAGATGCTGGCTGGAATAGTCGGTCTTTTCCGTGAATAGCAATCCTGATTTTGCTTTCATATTCATGACTATATAACTATTTTAACTGGAAAGGAAGAAGAAAAACTATTATAATGTCTTACTATGAAAAAAGTTTTTTCCATGATCATTGTCTGGCTTGCCGTTCTTCTGCTTCTCTCCTGTGCTACTGACAGAAGATTTGTCTATCTTGCAGACGGTAAAAAATTTTTCATACTGCCTCCTGAATTTTCAGAAGCTCCTATGGAGGTATATCAGCGGATAACAGGAAAATTTCATGAAAGATCATTCGTTTTTAATTCTTATGTGAAAAGTGATTCTGAAAGTATATATATTGAATTTTTTAATGATTTAGGGGCAAGTGCAGGAAGTATGTCCTATGATGGAGAAAATTTTGATTTCTATTCTCCTTATCTTCCACCTGCGGCAAGGGGCGAGTATATGCTGGCTGATATGCAGCTGGTGCTGTATCCATGGAGCCGTATATCCGAAGAACTTGAATCGGATGGTTTCCGGTGTGAGCATGAGATTGCTGGAGACACTGAAATACGAAGAATTTATGATTGCGATACCCAAATAATGGTAATTACCAGGAACGGAAATAGTGTCAGCCTTGTCAATAAGATCCGCGGTTATTCATATATGATTGAGGAACAGAGATGATGGACTGCAGAATATGGCTTTCTGAACCAGGAGTTGTTTTTAATGGCGGAAACTGCCTGAAAGACTTGTACTCCGCTGTTTCTGCGGGGAAGCGGCCTGATGATTACAGATGCCATAAAACATTGCTGGAACTCGAGAACATTGCTTTGGATCAGATCGAGGAAAATATAGAGAAGGTGATTGCCCGGTATGGACGGCACCGAATTGCCATATGTGTCGGATCATGTGATAACGGAACGGATATGTCACTTCCTGCCCACCGCAAATTTTTTGAGAAAGGTGAATTTCCTGCTGAGTACAGATTTTCTCAGCAGCGACCATATATTCCTGCAAATGTTATTTCTGAGAGATTCGGACTGCCTGGTTTTTCTGCCGCATATTCTACTGCCTGTGCTTCCAGTGCCAGTGCCATTATCAAAGGATGCCAGCTTATTGCTGCCGGATTCTGTGATGCTGCTGTTGTGGGCGGTGTTGATATCGCATCTCCTGTAGTGACTGCCGGATTCAGCTCTCTTGATTCTGTGTCGGCACATGGTACGAATCCATTCAGTAAAAATAGGGATGGGATCACCCTTGGTGATGGAGCAGCTTTTTTTGTGATTTCCAGAGATGATATGTGGGATTCTGGCATTCAGCTGCTGGGATATGGGGAAAGCTGCGATGCCTGCCACATGACCGCACCTGATGCAAACGGCATACATGCGGGAGAAGCTATGATCAGAGCACTTTCTAAAGCAGGACTCTGTGCTGGGGAAATAGATTATATAAATCTTCACGGAACGGGAACACGGCTGAATGATCTGATGGAAGGCAATGCTCTGAAGCGTGTTTTTTCTGATAAGATTCCGCCATGCAGTTCCACAAAGCCTGTGACTGGTCATACTCTTGGGGCGGCAGGTGCTCTTGAGCTTGCCATATGTTTTTCTCTGCTTGCTGATACGGAGGACGGAGTGCTGCTTCCGGTTCATATCTGGGATGGAATGCCTGATGCTGAGATCCCGGTCATGCAGTTTGTGAAAAAGGGAAGTGCTGGAAAAGTCAATATATGCATGAGCAATTCTTTTGCTTTCGGCGGATGTAATGTAAGCCTTATAATAGGGAGGATGAATTGAGTGTCATTGGTAAAGAAAGGCTGATCTCACTGCTTCCACATAAGGGAAAGATGTTCCTTTTGGACCGTGTGATGGATTTTGACCCTGAGGATTATATTCTTCATTCCCAGGTGGATGTGACTGAAAATTCCATGTTCTTTGATATGCCGCTGCACGGAATACCGAGTTATGTCTGTTTTGAGTATATGGCTCAGAGCATTTCTGCTCTTTCCGGGCTGGTGGCTGAAACCATGAGGCAGGCGCCGAAGATAGGTGTCATACTGAGTGTGTCGGATCTGCGCACGGAAAAACCGATCCTTGACGATGGAAGTACCGTAGATATTCATATTAAGAAAACTGATATTGTTGACAGTGTGTTTTCTTTCACATGCAGTGCATTTTGCGATGGAAAAAGAATTGCGGAAGGGAAATTGACAGTTATGGAAGTTGATAACCTAAATGTTTTAGGTATATAATTCTAGAAAGGTCATTTATGGAGAAGAAGACAGTTCTGGTTACAGGAGCCGGCCGTGGGATCGGCAGGGCAATTGCATTATCAGCCGCAGAAGCAGGATATAACGTCATAGCGCATTATAATAAAAGCGGCAGGCAGGCTGAGAAGCTGGTGGAAGATATCCGCAGCGGCGGCGGTATGGCTGAGTTGATTCAGTTTGATATTGCAGACCGTGAGGATTGCCGTATAAAGCTTGGAAATATGATTGCTGTGCATGGCGCTCCGTGGGGTGTGGTGTGCAATGCCGGGATCTGCCATGACAATACTTTTGTAGCTTTGTCATATGATGATTGGGATTCAGTCATCAATACCAATCTCAATGGCTTTTTTAATGTGCTCAATCCCCTGGTTATGGCAATGTGCAGAAAGAAACAGGGGCGTATCGTGACAGTGGCATCGGTATCAGGACTTATAGGCAACCGGGGACAGGTGAACTACAGTGCATCCAAGGCAGGTATAATCGGAGCTACCAAAGCTTTGGCGACAGAACTGGCCAGCCGTTCAATAACAGTAAACTGTGTGGCGCCCGGAGTGATCGATACAGATATGACCAGAGAACTTCCTGTGGAGCGTATTGTTGATATTATACCAATGCGGAGGGTCGGAAAGCCGGAAGAGGTGGCAGCCGCGGTTTTATTCCTTCTGTCTGACAATTCGTCATATATAACCAGACAGGTGATTTCTGTAAATGGTGGTATGATCTGATGGAACGAAGAGTTGTAGTGACTGGAGGCGGACTTGTTTCGGCCCTGGGTAATGATTGGGACACAGTACTTGGCAGTCTGAGACTGTGCAGAAATAAAGTGATTTATATGTCGGACTGGGAACGCTTTGAAAAAATGAATACCAGACTGGCTGCTCCTGTGACTGATTTCCGGGTTCCGGATTTTCCGCGGAAGAAGATCCGTGGGATGGGAAGGATCGCACTGATGGCTATAACTGCGGTGGATTCTGCCATGCGGGAGGCTGGACTGCTGGATCATCCTGAAATAAGGGATGGTTCCTGTGGTGTCTCTTTCGGCTCCTCTGCCGGCAGCATCAATGCTCTTGTGGATTTTTATTCCATGCTGGTCACCAATAATACAGACGGTATTTCCGCAACTTCTTATATCCGTATGATGCCTCAGACCTGTGCGGCCAATATAAGTGTCTTTTATGGACTTACAGGCCGGCTCATAACGACGAACACTGCCTGTACTTCCGGAAGTATGGCCATAGGTTATGCTTATGAGAATATAAAAAGCGGTGCACAGGATATAATGATCGCAGGCGGTGCGGAAGAACTGAGCCCGGCTGATTCTGCTGTTTTTGACACGCTGTTTGCAGCCAGTTCTCTGAATGATTTTCCAGAGCAGACACCAAGAGCTTATGACAGAAAGCGGGATGGTCTGGTCATCGGAGAGGGAGCAGGTGTTCTTATACTTGAGGAATATGAGCATGCAAAGGCAAGAAATGCTCATATACTTGCAGAGGTAGTCGGTTTTGGAACTAATACTGACGGAACGCACATCACCCAGCCCAATAAGCATACTATGCGTAAGGCCATGGAACTGGCATTGAAAAGCGGGAACATAAGCAGCGATCAGATAGGTTATGTGAACACTCATGGAACTGCCACCAGGCTGGGAGATATTGCAGAGAGCATGGCAACATGGGAGCTGCTGGGAAAGGTTCCTGCCAGTACGGTCAAGAATTATATAGGACATACACTGGGAGCCTGTGGTGCCATTGAGGCGCTGATTACCATTCATATGATGAATGAGGGCTGGTTTGCTCCGAATATAAATCTGACTGAGGTTGATCCTGCCTGCGGTGATCTGGATTATATAACAGGTTCAGGGCTGGATTTGAAGACTGATTATGTCATGTCAAATAATTTTGCCTTTGGCGGAATAAATACATCACTGATTTTTAAAAGAATGGATGAATGATGGACAATTCATATTATGACGATAAGATAAGGGCGATAGATGCCAAAGTTGAGGCCCAGAAAATTGCTTTTTCTCCGCTGTTGTTTCAGACTGTCATTGCCATGAAAGAGCTTGGAATACTTCAGAATATTTCTGAATCAGGGGACAATGGAATTTCAGTCATTGAAATGTCAGAACGGCTGTCTGTACCTGAATATGGAATAAAAGTGCTGGTCGAATTTGCGCTTGGTGCCGGAATAATCAAACTTCTGCCACATATTCAGGAAGAAAGATATGTACTGGGAAAAATAGGATGGTTCCTGCTGGAAGATAAAATGACTGAAGTGAATATGAATTTTGTCAATGATATCTGCTATCAGGGTGCCTTTCATCTTGCTGAATCGATCAGGACTGGCAGACCTGCCGGTCTGGCTGCATTTGGAAAGTGGACCACAATTTATGAGGCCCTTTCTACATTGTCTGAGAAAGCTAAGAAAAGCTGGTTTGACTTTGACCATTTCTATTCAGATATTGCATTCCCTGAGGCGCTTCCTCTGGTCTTTGCAAACCGGCCAGGATGTATCCTGGATATCGGTGGCAATACAGCGAAATGGAGCATTGCCTGCTGCAGATACGACCGGAATGTGAGAATGATGATACTGGATCTTCCGGGACAGACTGCTGTGGCTGAAAAAAATGCCGAGGCTGCCGGGTTATCACAGCGTATTTCCACCTGTTCTGGCAATATACTTGATGAAAATACCATGATTCCTGATTGTGCTGATGCTGTCTGGATGAGTCAGTTTCTGGACTGCTTTTCTCTCAGACAGATAACAAAAATTATCAGAAAGATTGCAAAAAGTGTCAGAAATGATACGGATATCTATGTGCTGGAACCCCTCTGGGATTTCCAGAAATTTCCTGCTGCGTCTTATTCTCTGCAGGCAACTTCAATATATTTCACATGCATAGCTAACGGCAACAGCAAGATGTACAGGTATGGCGAGATCCTGCAGGCTATAGAGGCTGGTGGAGTGCGGCTGAGAACGGCCCATCATGATCTTGGTTCCAACAGCTATTCCCTCCTGTGTTTCAGGAAAGAAGATCCATGAGGCTGTATATAAAAAAATGGAGCTGCTGGAGTCCTTCATCTGAGGAAGGATCTGTCAGAGGACCAGGACTTCCTTATGTGTCATCTCTGTTCAGACGCAGATTGAGCCAGATATCCAGGATCACCATTCAGGTCATACATGATGTCCTGCCGTATGCGCAGGGCAGTCCCATCGTTTTTGTCTCCACAAACGGTGAATCTTCCAGACAGATGCAGATAAACAGGATGCTGGTGCAGGATGGTGAGATTCTGCCTGCTCCATTCTCTTTGTCTGTGTTTAACACTCCCCCTGCCGTTGCTTCCATAGCGCTGAATATCACGGCTGGATATTCTGCCATTTACCCTGAGAAGAATTTATTTGAGGAAGGATTTGTATATGGTGCCAGCATTATTTTTTCAGGTGATGCTGATTCTGTCATACTGGTTTTTGCTGATGAGCGGCTTCCTTCTGAATATGCCGTCATTGCAGATCCGGCTGAGAACACACAGCCCTGCGGTGCTGCATTTGTCCTGTCCGGCACCGGTGACTCTGGCAGTCTGGAAATAGATATTGATCCTGAAAATTATATTCCCGGGATGCTTTTCCCATATAGTGACATCCATGAATTTTTATCATCCATGCAGAAAAGGATGCCAATATGAGAAAAATACTTTATTTATGGCATATTTTTGTCAAGGTTTTCATGTTCTTCCTGTTTGGATTTGGCAGTCTGATACTGATCTTCCTGATTTTCCCTGTTATCAGAGTTTTTACCTGGGATAAACTTAAGTTCAAACGCAAGGGACGGAAAGTCATGTGCTTCACTCAGAAGATATTTGTTGCCATAGGTACTGCGCTGGGGGGATTCAGACTGCAGGTGGAGAACCGGAAGGTTTTTAAAGATCTCAGTTCTATGATAATCGTGGCCAATCATCCGTCGCTGCTGGATGTGGTCATGCTGCTTTCACTCATTCCTAATGCTGACTGCATCATCAAGTCATCCCTCGGAAAGAAAAATATTCTCCGTGGAATCGTGAATGCTCTGTATATTCCCAATTCTCTGGATTTTGATCAGCTGGTACAGGCCTGTACTAAATCGCTGGGAGAGGGAAACTGTCTTATTATTTTCCCAGAGGGAACCAGAACCAAGGCAGACGGCAGGATCAATCTTAAGAAAGGAGCTGCCCGGATCGCCCTTGCTTCCGGATGTCAGATACTTCCTGTTTACATAGGTGGTACAGACAAAGCCGGACTGAGAAAGCATGATCCTCTCCTGTCTTACAACAGATATAATCGTTATGTTTATACTGTGAAAACTCTGCCTGCTGTTGATCCTGCAGCTTATAAAAATCAGTTTGCTCCAGTGGCTGCCAGAAATATGACAGCGGTGATCCAGAGAATGCTGGAATATGAGTATGCTGATGATGCCATAAGAATAAGGGAAAAAGAGTCAATCCTATTTGACAAAGGCAAGTGATTTACATAATATACTAAAGATAATTTTTAAAGGGGAATCGTCTTGGCAAAAGAAGAAGCGATAGAGATAAATGGCATAGTAAAGGAAGCACTGCCTAATGCTATGTTCAAGGTTGAAATTAAAGAGACAGGTCATGTCATCCTGGCTCATCTTTCCGGTAAAATGAGAAAATTTTATATCAGGATAGTTCCTGGTGATAAAGTAAGGATTGCTTTGTCCCCTTATGATCTGAACCGCGGAAGAATTATTTTCAGAGAAAAATGATCTGACATTTATTTTACTGCTTTATTATTACCCAGGTCGCCCCTGAGCCGCCATCTGCAGCTGATGGCTGTCCATGACTTCCGGTGAAAGGGCATCTGTATATAAAATCAGCTACTGTTTCCCTCAGCACAGACTCACCTGTTTTTGTATGTATACCTTTTCCGTGTATGATCAGTACTTTTGAGAGCCCGCGTTTTTTTGCATTTTTTATGAACACATCCATGGCTGTCTCTGCCTCTGTGGCAGTCATTCCATGAAGGTCAAGGGTGGCCTGTATCGGGAGCCGTTTATAAGACACTGCCCGGTCAACAGGTTTGAACACACCTTTTTCACGGATGCACTTTTTTAAGTCAGCCTGGGACTGTGTTTTTTCCCAGGCATCAAGTATGTCACCGAAATTCATGATCTACGATCTGTAATCAGCATTTTCTTTCACATAGGCATATGAAAGATCTGTTCCTTTGACTGTGGCATGTCCTGTTCCATCCTTGCTCAGCCTGTAAAATACATCTACTGTCATGTCATGGACCGGATATGTCTTATGGTCGGAATCGAAGGATCTTTCTTTCATATATCTGGAAAGCTTTTCCTCTTTTTCCTTATCCATACAGAATGAACCTGCCTCAAATACAGTCTCATCTCCAAGTTTTACAGTGACCTGATCTTTATCGAACGGAAGATCGTGATTTCCCATATAGTCTCCAACAGAAGAGATCAGACGGCCGACATTAGGATCATTGCCGAACACTGCGGTTGTCACCAGCGGGGAATTGATGACTGCCTTTCCGATGGCTTTTGCTGTCCTGTCATCAGAAGCTCCTGTGATCTCGACTTTTATTACATGCCCGGATCCTTCCGCATTCCTTACTATATCTTCAGACAGCTGAGAGCATACAGTCATAAGAGCTTTCTCGAACTCTTCCTCTGAAACAGCCGGTTTTGTGCATGAACTCAGGATGATGCATGTGTCACTGGTGCTCTGGTCGCTGTCCACAGATATGCTGTTGTAGGTCTGGTCAGCCACTTTTTTCAGACATTTCTGAAGAAAATCTCTGTCCATATCTATGTCGGTAAGAATGTATGAGAGCATTGTTGCCATGTTTGGCTCTATCATTCCTGCTCCCTTGGCTACAGCTACTATCCTTCCTTTGCCGACTGCTGTTGAACGCAGTTTGGGGAATGCATCTGTTGTCATCATTCCCTTGGCCAGCTTCACTCCTGTTCCACCCTCCAGGTCAGCCAGAAGTGCCGGCAGCTTTTCTTTCATGGCTTTTACCGGAAGTCTCCATCCGATGATGCCTGTGGAGCTTGGAATATATTCCTCCGGTGTTCCTCCTGCCAGTGCAGCCAGTTCTGTCACCAGTTCCGTGGAATCCGCCACTCCTGTCTTTATGCATACATTGGCGATCTTATTGTTTATGATGATTCCCCGTATCTGTCTGCCTTTCATCCTTTCCCGTCCTATTATGACAGGTGCTCCGGGACATTTGTTGCTGGTGAATATAC